>JADHYM010000010.1 GCA_016782445.1 Candidatus Omnitrophota bacterium
TTTGAGGTAGAAGACATGTAGCCGTCCATCGCTGTCGTTAAAGTATCGCGATAAAGGTCCAGGCTGTCGCTTATCCTTGCCAGGAGGTCCGCGACGTCACGAAAATAAACTGACAGGTTGTTTGGTATTATGGGCTCGTATCCGCCCCGCGCTATGAAGTTGGTAATTTCCCGTTGCGGGCCTATGTTTCGCCTCAGGATCATAACGTTTTCTTTCAAAAAGAATATTTTATTCGGTACATTCGAATCAGGATTCTTAAATACGGAATCTTCGCACTTTTCTATTTCCTTATCCAGCTTTTCAATAATCGGGAAGTAATTGTCAACGAGCGCGTCGGTAAGGTAATAAAAGAGATATCCTGTCCCCCGGGACATAATCTGCGCGTTTCGCAGGCACCTTTCCCACGTCATGGATACGCTCGGAATAGGATTTGTGTGCACGGTCACGACGTAATTTTCGCCCACGAAAGTATCCAGTTCATGGGCAGTAGCTTTGTTCCTGTGAGTGCCTATGTGCGCCGCGTGCAGCACGACGAAAAGATACCTTTCGTAGCGGTCGATTTTCGGCCGCTGTATTGTGGACATGCAGTCTTCTATGGCGAGGGGGTGGAACAGAAAATGCTTTTCGAGAAAACGTATGTCTGTATCGGAGGGCTTTTGTATGTCAACCCATACGTAGGTGCCCTTTTTGCCAATAACGGACGAAACTTCTTCCGTACTTTTCAGAATTTCGACTACATTGTTCCGAAAGGTAAGAATTTTTATCATTTTTGCCCTGTTATCCCAGAAGTTTCTTTACCATGTCGCTTACTTTTTTCCCGTCCGCGCGCATCTTTGTTTTTTCCGTAACGGCTTTCATGACCCGGCCCATATCTTTCGCACCCGAGGCGTTTGTCTCTGAAATGGCAAGCCTTATTATTTTTTCAATTTCGTCATCTTTTAGCTGTTCAGGCATATAACTTTTAAGCACCTCGAGTTCCTGTTTTTCCTTTTCAGCAAGATCAAGCCGCTTACCCTTCTGGAACTGTTCGATAGAATCAAGGTGCCTTTTTATCTGTCGCCCGATAACGGCCATTATTTCACTTTCGTTTAAGTCCGATTTTTTACGGGCTATGGCCTCGTTCACGATATCCGCTTTTAACATGCGCAGGGTCGAAACCTTGATCTTGTCCCCGGCTTTTAAGGCGGTTTTTATCTCGTTTTCGATTTTGGAGGATAAAGATTTTTCCGTCATGAAAAGATCCTTAGATTTTTTTACTCGGTTTGGGCTTTTTAAGAATTTTTTTATACCAGGGCCTGTGGTCCGTAATAAGCGTTCCGTTCAAATGGTCGATCTCATGCTGCGCAATGATGGCCGTAAGGCCCTTAAAGACGCGCGTCTTTTGTTCTTTATTTTCGTTCGAGTACGAGACAGTGACTTCTTCGAACCGCTTTACCTTGACAGTCTGGCCCGGCACGCTCAGGCAACCCTCCTCGAATGATGTAGCGCCTTTCTTTGATATTATCTCGGGATTTACGAGCACAAGAACCCCGTCAGCCGTATCGACGACCGCTATGCTTTTGTCGAGGCCGACCTGGGGGCCGGCAAGGCCGATGCCTCCCCGGGCGCGCATCGTAGCTTCCATATTATCTACGAGGTTTTTTTCTATTTTTTCTGAAACCCGCACACGCCTGGCTTTCTTGTGCAGTATCGCGTTGGGCTCTTTTCGTATCGCAAGAAGTGTCATTTTATTTTTTTACAATAACCCGGTTTTCTCCATCCAAATAGACGATTTTTTGTTTTAGCGCCTGGGCCTCTTTGGCTTCTGCCAAGGCTGAGGAGAGGATGATCAGTAAATCGCCGACCTGGCCCAGGCGCGCCGCGGGGCCGTAAAGCACCACGCTTCCTGAGTTTGCTTTTTCTTCGATCACGTAGGTCTCGAATCTGGCGCCGGTATTCACATTGAGGACCTTGACGATTTCATTGGGAAACATATTGGCCGCCTCAATGATTTTTTTGTCGATTCCTATGCTGCCCTCATAGTTTAGGGCGGTTCCTGTAATGCGAGCTCTCTGTATTTTTGATTTGCACATTATTCTATACATGGATCACCGTTATTCGTTTGTTATGTTAGTGAGGTTGTCGCCATCAAAATAAAGTTTCTTTGTTTTTGAGAGGTATCCCGCATCTACGGGCAGTTCTGAATAGCGGCCCCGATAGAGCCATTCCTCGCGCGCTCCCGACCATTTCTCGCTGTCCTCGGTCACTTTTTTCGCGTCCGGCTCACCCCAGAGGTCCACGACCTGGTCCTTTGTCATGCCGATTTTTACGGAACTCGTTCCGATCGGAGTTTGGATGATTTTCTGCGGCGGAGGAGGCATTACATCAGCACAAGAGACTATCCCTACCATGCCTACTACCAGTATTAAACATATTATAGCTTTCAATTACTTATCTCCTTTCTTATCGATTTCCTTGGCTTGTTCGTACAAAAGATCGCAGAAGAATTTAAGAAAAGTGTTTTTGTTGTCCTCCTCAATTTTAGTAAATCCGCAACCCACGTCATACAGCGAGCCATTTTCAGTAGAGGGCTTGTTTTTCCATATAACGGCGGCCTTGGCATGGACGGGATTCAGGGCCTTTGGTATTTCTATTTGCACTTCAAGAGGGTCGTCTATTTTAAGCGATTTGTCACTAGTTTCAAAGCGAAGGCCGAGCGGTGATATGTTTTTCGTGGTGGTCTCGGCGATAATTTTATCCTTGTGTATTACGCGTATCTTAAGAGGGGTCTCCACGCGTAAATAGCGGCGACGCTCCTTGAATTGCTTGGCCATAATAATGCTCCTTTGTTTATTTGGCGAGTATATCATAATTATGATATAGCGTCAAGGCGAGCCTCGCTGTTTATTTTATAAGGCTACAAGCCAAGCATCCTTTCGGCGACCTTTTTAGTTAGCGCCTCCAGGGCGCTTGCCGCATATAAAGCTTCCGAGGCGCGCCTGCCGAGCGGCGAACTTTTGCGCCGAATTCGTATTGTTTACACCCTCGCCAGCGACCTTTTGGTATTCTTATAACAATAAATGGGGTGAGCAGCGAGGTAGGCGCGGTTCGGAAGCTTTATGCATAGGACATGCTCTGCTTGGAGCCGATAAGAAGAAGGATGAGGGTTGCGGTGTTCAGAAGGACGAGGAGAAAGCATGTTACTGGAATGCCGAGAATTGGCATAAGGAGCGCGCTTACGCATAGCGCACCCACGAAGGATCCAAGAAGATCGACTGAGTAGGTCGCGGAAACAGAGCGGCTCACCTCAGTGCCCCGGGAACCCAGGTATATCCGGTTGGCCAACGGGTATTGAAGGCCCCCTATAAAGCCTGCAATAAGCGGCAAGAACGCAAAT
Organism: Candidatus Omnitrophota bacterium; assembly: GCA_016782445.1. Taxonomy (GTDB): domain Bacteria; phylum Omnitrophota; class Gorgyraeia; order JABMRN01; family RBG-13-46-9; genus BS750m-G79. The sequence goes on from JADHYM010000010.1 coordinate 3,377, forward strand.
ATGTTGCCGCCGATAGAATAGAAAGGTTCGCTTCTCAAACCGCCAAAAGCCTTGATGCACAAAAGAAGAAAAATCGGGTAAGCGACCACGAGCCACTGTATTTTAATATACGCGCCGTAGGGATTTTTAATGAGATCCAGTTTTCTTGTCATGTACATGCCGCCCGCTCCCAACCCCAGCATGAAAGAGGTGATGATTATGCCGATTTTGTAGTAGAGGTAGCCGTAGAGGGCCTGGAACGAGAGGACGATTATAATCTGGAAGGCTATCTCGCTCATTCCCGTCGTACCGAGGGCAAGAAGCGTTACATGTCTTACGAAGCCTTTTCCCCGCCTTAAAAATAAAAATACGAAAAATAGCGCGAAAATGCCTGTAACGGAAATTAGCAATAATCGCGGCGTTGTAAAGTACATGAAAAATTTTGACAGAGAAAAACTCAAATACGAGCTCCAGAGAACCGTGTCGTAAAAATAGGAAATCGGCGAGAGGTCAAAATTTATTCTCACGGCGTTTTGCACACGGCCCAGCGCATTTTTTAAATAGCTTTGCCTTTCCCGGGATAAAAGCGAAAAGAGGTAGTAGTCCCTTACGTAAAGCGTGTGTATGCCTTTCTTTGCAAGGCGTGCCGCGATAAATTCAGGATCAAGCGAGATAAGGCCCTCATTCTTTGAAAGCAAAAAATATGCGGTGTTCCCCGGGATGATCTTCACATCCGGGAAGACGCTCTCTGCCGTTTGCGAAAGGGATTCCAGAAACATTGCCTGTTCACGGCTTAAATAGTTGGCGCTCGAGCTCACCGAAAAACCAACCACGCCCTTATCTTTTAAGAGGGATTTTATCTCTTCGAAAAATTCCTTCGTGTAAAACCTGTTTATCTCGGCAGTATACGGGTTGGGGAGATTTATAATTATGGCATCGTAGAGCGTTTTGCTCGTTTTCACAAAAAAGCGGCCGTCCGTATTTTTTATCAAGACCCGTTTGTCGTCGAGTGAATAGAATGGTTTTTCCTTAAGATATTTCCGGGAGAGAGTAATAATTAACGGATCCAGCTCTACGTAATCAATCCGGGCTCCGGGGTATTTTAGGATTTCTGCGAGAACTTCTCCCCCGCCGCCGATAAGCAAAATGTCTTCGGGTGAATCGAGAAAAACCATGGGAAAATGAACTGTTTCTTCGGCCGTCAGAGGGTCATTTGAACTGAAAAGAAAAAGTCCGTTTTGAAAGAAATTAATCTGGCCGGCCCTCTCGGTCACGGCCACTTTACCGTATATCGAATCCTCAACGTCGAGAACGTTAAACCCTTTCCACGATAGCCTTTCAGATTCTTTTTCAAGATAGTTCACGCCGCCCAATAAGCCCGCTGTTATTACCGCGCCGGTGAGCAAAATAGCAGAAGAGCGAAGGGCATTTTTTAGAAACGCTTTTTTACATGCGTACACGATCCATGCGGCTGAAATGAGGTTTAGGGCCGACAAAAGAAATGCTGCCGGCAGGCACGTAAAATACTTGATAAGAAAAAAGCTGGTTAAAAGCCCACCCAGTGCGGCACCTGCAGCTTCGAGCGTGTAGGCGTAACCGATTTTTTTGGAAGGTGTTGCTGCAACTACCATCTGCGAGCCCAGGACAAATAGGAATGCTACAAGGAGCGCTATCGGTGTGAAAATAAGAACGGCGGCGGCGAGGAGAGCTCCGATGCCTGGTATCTCGCCTATCCCCACATGAAAAGCCAGTTTGAGGCATCTGGCAGCCAGGATACTTAATGGCACGAAGGCGGCAAGTCCGATTTGCAAAAACGAAAAGAGAGCTCGTTTTTCTTTTATTCTTTCCGAAAAAAATCGCGCAAGCGGCCCGCTTCCGACGCTACCGCCGAGAAGCCAGACGCTGAGCGCAAATCCGATAGATAATTCATTGCCGTAAAAGGAAGTGAAAAATTCGCGAAGAAGGAGTATCTGGCTTGATACGGCCGTTATGCCGAGAACGAATAGTGCGTAGATTATTCCCATATTCCGGCTATCGGGTAGCCGCAGAACTTGCATTTGGAGCTCGCGATATTGTTCTCCATGACAAAATATCCGGCCCTGCCGACTACTGTTTTCTTGCACCGGGGACAGTACGTATTGTTGCCCGGATCCTGAGGCACATTTCCGATATAGGCGAAATGCAGGCCTTCTTTTTGGGCTATTTCCCTTGCCATACGGAGTGTTTTGACCGGCGTAGGAGGTAAATTTTTAAGTTTATACATGGGCCAGAAGCGCGAAAAGTGGACAGGGACCTCTTTTCCCATGTTTTCCCGTATCCAGACGCACATATTCTTTATCATTACGGGGTCGTCGTTTAAAGTAGGAATGAGGAGATTGGTGAGTTCCACCCATATGCCGTTTTTTTTAGCTATTTTTATCGTTTCAAGCACGGGCTCGAGCCTCGCGCCGCATACCTCGCTCATAAAGCTCTCGCTGAATCCCTTGAGATCGATATTTGCCGCGTCAATAACGCCGGAGAGTTCCTCAAGCGGTTCCGGATTTATAAATCCGGACGTCACCCAGACATTCTTAATTCCCTTTGCTTTCGCGAGCTTTGAAGTGTCGTACATATATTCGTAGAAGACAATGGGCTCGGAATACGTATAAGCAATGGAGGCGCAACGCTCCCTTTGGGCGGCGTTAACGACTTCCTCGCAAGGAAGGTATCTCTCTACAACGTCCTCCGGGTTTTCCTGAGATATCTGCCAGTTCTGGCAGTATTTACATCTTAAATTGCATCCCGCGGTAGCGATGCTGAACGACCTTGAGGCAGGCAGCATGTGGTATAGGGGTTTCTTTTCGATCGGGTCCACATGAATTGAGCAAGGAAGTTCATAGACGAGGCTATAAAGCTTTCCGTTTCTCGGCTCTCTCACCCTGCAGGGTGAGCGCTGGCCGTTTTTCAGAACGCACCGGCGCGGGCAAAGCGCGCACTCGACCGTACCACTGTCTATGACCCGATAGTGCCGAGCCTCTTTAAAATATCCTGTTTCGGCGAGCGCGTCGGCGCCTGAAAGGGCCCGCTCGATAAGTTTTGTGCCGAAAAAACTTCCGGCGACGGCGATAGACGCGCCCTTCAAAAATTTTCTACGTGTTATTTTCCTGAACATCGGTATCTTTTTTAATCGTCTCCGGCTCTTTTACTTCGGGCGGCGGGCCCTCGGATTCGCATTTTTCATTCAGCCATTTTTTTAAAGTTTGGATGACCTCGATGTCGGGGGAGTAGTATTTTACCTTCTCCGGGTCCTTGGCTGTTTTGCCCAGGAAGTGCCCCAGCGTTCTAAAATATACGCTTCGCGTGTCCTTAAGGCCCGCGTCCCGAAAAGCTTCTTCGATATTTTTCACACCGGAGGCAGAGGAAATTAAGTCGTCTTTTCCGTATATAATCAAGACGGGAACGCGTGTGTCCTTTATGCCGGAAAGAAAGTTTTGCTTATCGATCTCGATCATCCTTTTTACAAAAACCGGTTTTTGTAGCACAAAAACGCCGTCACGACTAGCGTTTTTGACGATACTCTCGGTGTATTTCTCCAGGGAGCGAAGCGTTGCCTCGTATGCGCCGTCGAATTTTTGCATATACGATATATGCCGGGATGCGCTTTCGCTTTCGGGATCAAGTATTTTTACGGGTAGCCTGGGACTTAGCATGACAAGCCCTGCAACCGGAAATTTCGTGAGGCCGGCCTGCGTTAGTAACAATGCGCTTTCCGAATGCGCAACGATAAATACATTTTTTCCATCAACCCTTTCGTTCGAATATAGAAGGTCTAAAGCGTTTTTCATGTCGTCGAGATCGTTTTTTATACTGGCGAACATATTGTCCCCCTGGGACTTTCCGGTGCCCCGCCTATCAAAGCGAAGAGTTATAAAACCTTCCTCGCTCATAGCGTCGGCAAGAAAAGAATAAAGCCCTGCATTGTCGCGGGTCGCGGCGAGTTCGCCGGCCACGAACAAAACGGCCGGAAACGCGTCTTTTTCAAAGACGCCTTCGGGAATAGTGAGCGTTCCGGAGATCCCGACGTCTCCAGAGGGTATCATGACTTCTTCCGAGATATACGCCGCATTTTCGATTACAAGCGGCATCTTCGTTAATTTTTTAATACCGGGCACCTTTCTAGCGGTGAATCCATAATCCGATTTTATCGAAAGTATTAGAATGCTTTTATCCTTTTTTGAAACCCAGATCTTGGCTTCCGGAGCGGCGTTGGTTTTTACGATGAGGCACTCGGTTTTAACGGTTTTTCCGGCATAGGTAAGAAGCTCGTCTTTTATTGAAGTAAGAACAACCTTTCCCCGCGCGGGCGGCATAAGGGGCCGGCCCAGCAAGAAAATATTGAACGGCTGCGAGCCGCCGCGCGAGAAATCGTACTTTTCGACAAGAGGAAGGTATGTCACGAGAACCCGTGGGCTAAAAACGGATATGTCGTTTCGGCAAGGCACATCCATGGCGGCGCTGAAGCGCGAATTGTATGAGGAAAGAAAATCGAATGCTCCGGGTTTTCCCTCTATGTGCGTTGTTTCCGCCAGGGTATCGCCGTTTCTTTTTTCCGAAAAAAATTTCTCGAAAACATGCCCCTTTTTCTTAAAGACAATTTTAGCATTTACCTTAGTGCCATATATATTCCGCGGGTAGAAAGCCGTTTCCCTGTATATGATCCTGTCTTCAGTTTTGTGCTTATCGATAACTACCTCTTGCACCTCACCCGTATTGATTTCTGCCATATAGCAGAACCGCTCATGCTGTTCTTTTTCAAACACAAGAAAAACAAACACAAGCGTTATTGCGATAGCCATGACGGCCGCTGCCAGGAAAAAACGCATCCATCTCATGCCTTAAACCCTTTTCGTATTTCTGCAAGATGTATCCGGCGCACAGAATTAAAAAACTCAATATAATCTTTTGTCCGGTAATCGGGATAGGTCCATTCCAGGGGAACGAACGTTCCTTGCACGAACTGTAGTTCCACCTCCGCATATATGTGTGAGTCCAGGTAGATCCGATGGCTTCTCTCTTTGGTGGTGAAAAGCGTAAGGCTTGAAAGCCCTATGTATCCCGGGTCGATATTTACACGCCTTCCGGTTCTCGAGGAAAGTTTTTTTTCCAGTTTGTTTGTGTAAAGCTTTATGCGGTGGTTTTTCGAAAGAGAAACAGGTTTGCAAAAAACGATGAAAAGCCTTTTGAGCCCGCGCCCGAACTCCTTTTCGTAATACCGGGTATGGTCGAAATTAAAAATGCGGCTTTCGTTTTCTATGGGGCCGAATTTTTTTTGAAGACTCTTTTTTACGACATCAAAAAGCCGCACATCGCCGCCTATGAGCCCTACGATTAGTTTTGCGGAAGGTTGGTTTGTTGTGGGGACGCCCATTTTAAGGGGTGTTTGCTACTTGCGCTATAAAGTCGAATAATTTTTTCTCGCCCGCGTCGTGGAATCTCGTGAATTTTATCCCGGTGTTGAAAAGTCTTCTCTCGGCATTTTTGCTTTCCTCGGCAGCCTCGGAAGACCATGCCACTACGCCCCATGCCCTTATAAGATCGCTGTAGCCGGCAAGCTTGATCTCGAGCCTTAAGGGCATATCCTTTTTAAATTTCTCGTCCAAAAGGAGTTTTATGCCTTTTGTCGAGATGTCTACTCCTTTGGCGCTCGCGTCGTTACCGTTCAGATAATAGCGTACGGCTAGGTCTACCTCAAACCGGTCGGCGCTTCTCCTGTCGCTGCCGTCCCAGTAGCCCTTTAGCTTAACAATGCGCATATTGTTCAGTCGGATTTTCTTTTCATCGAAAAAAAGGCACAGCTAGTATCATGGCGAGTACCGCGACGGACAAAAGTTGAATTAAGAGGATCATGATTTTTATTTGAGCTGTAAGTTTATGTAGTCCAGAAGGTCTTGCTTATCTTTTGGGGATATATTATCGAAGAAAATCGCGACGTCATAATGCATGAATTTCCCGTCGATTATTACAGGGTGCTCCCTTACGACGACGCCCTCGGTAACGATCCTCAGCTTTTTTGACTCATTAGGCGCTTTGCCCTTGGTTTCGGGAACTACCAGCGTAACCTGTATCCTCGACAAAAGAGGTAGCTCCTTTTCGATTTTACAATAAACTCCTGAAGCGCTTAAGTCGAGTGTTTTTGTAATGATGTTAACGTCGCCTGCCTCAACCTTTAATGAAATGCCCTCGTCTTTTATCCTGGGATATTTTCTTTTTTCGCTCATCTAATCCTTCCTTATCCAGGCGGCCAGGTGAATTTTCGCCCACCCAAAAGGTGCAGGTGCATGTGCAACACATCCTGCCCGGCGTCCTTGCCTGAGTTTATCACAAGCCTGTAACCCGAAGACTCTATTTTTTTGTCTTTAGCTATTTTCGAAGCGACGTAAACGAGCCTTCCGAGGAGTTCTATATTGCCTTTATCGACTTTGTTCGCGCCGGGAATGTGCTTCTTCGGGATCACGAGCACGTGCACCGGAGCCTCTTTGTTTATGTCCTCGAACGCGATTACATCGCGATCAGTATAAACGATTTTCGCCGGTAATTCCCCTGAAGAAATCTTGCAAAATATGCACTCCTGCATCGCTACCATATTATAAACATATAATTATGCTATTGCAATACAATTTTTCTCCGGCTGCATGACAGGCGCCCTTTCGGCGACCTGAATAATAAGAAGTTTCCGGGCAGTGCTTCCGCTCGTCGCTCCCTCGGAGGATAGGTGCCCCTAGCAGTCTGTATGAAAAATGTGGAGTTAGGGACTTCCTTCGGTCGCCCCTCGCTCACTCTTCAAAAAATGGACTGTTAGGCTTCCGAGGCGCGCCTGCCGAGCGGCGAACTTTTGCGCCGAATTCGTATTGTTTACACCCTCGCCAGCGACCTTTTGATATCTTTATAACAATATATGGGGTGAGCAGCGAGGTAGGCGCGGTTCGGAAGCTTGCACGTAAGCTGCGAGACAGGCATGGCATGGACGTCTACACGGAAGACATAAGCCATGAGATAGGTGCAGTTCGGAAACTTGAGGAGAGGGCTATTTTTTTTCTTGGGCGCCGGCTGCTTCTTCGGCAGCTTTTTTAGTCGATTTTTTCCAGCATCCCTTAGTGCAGAAAAATTTGCCGTTGCGATAATACCAGAAGTTTTTTATGTCTTTATTGCACGAGACACAATTTTTTGGGCGCTGTTTTTTTTCTTCGGGTTTCGCTTCCTCGGGTTTCTTTTCTTCTGCTTTTTTCGCCGGTGCCGGGGGAGCGCTTTCCGGATTTTTAGCAGGCTTTTCTTTTGCAGCCTCTTTCGGAGCTTCTTTTGGCGCTTCTTTCGGCGAGGTTTCTTTTATCTCGTTCGGCTTCTTCTCTGGTTCGTTTTGGTTTTCTTTTTTTTCTTCGTTCATAGTTTTGATCCTATCCAATTTTTGTAAAGGTACTCCAGGACCTTTGCCTTGTCGCGAGGGGCGATTTTTGTAAACCGCACACCTGAGGTCGTACCGTCCGTAATTTCTTTTGACCAGCATACCTCGCCCGCGGCAAAAACAGGAATGTTGTCGCCCGGTATGCTGAACTCAATATTCAAGGGCGAGCCTTTTTCCAGTTTCTCATGCGAGAAAAGCCGGGCCCCTTCCCTGGAGAGATCTGTCACTTTTGTTTGGAACCTAGTAAGGGATTTTTCTACCGAGCTGCAGAAAATGCTCAAACTCGTATTGAATCTTACGTGCCTTCGCCTTTCAGTCATCCCTTCTCCCTGCCTGCCGGCAGCCTTAATTAAACACCGAAAAAAGTGAACGAAAAAAAGAGGAACAGATTTATCATCCATTCCTCTTTTTTTGCTATCAAGTAAGAAAAATCCTAGATCTATTCGCTGAATACATATTCCGGCTCAAGCACTGGTGCATACTCTTCGGGGATCGGGAATGGGAATGTCACGGTTTCATAGATACCGGCTCCCGTTCTCACTATCGTCATTCCGACGCCCTTCGCGAGGCCTATCGTCAAGCCAGAAAATACATTGTCCTCAACGCTTGTGTCGTAAATATTCTTTGGTAATTCTACCCATCCTGTTACTATGTTCGCAAGACCGCGCATAAGTTTCTTGCCCGGGTCCTGAGCATAACAGGCTGTCGCTATACCGACTATCGCTACTATAGCAACAAACATAATTATACCTTTCTTCATTTCTTTTTCACCTCCTTTTTGTTTTAGAATCTATTTATGCAAAGTATATCATATGTAAATTTCTTTGTCAACCCCGTTAGAGAAGATTTTTAGAGAAGATTTTCTCTAACGGGGTCAAGGGCTCAAGAGGCACTTTTTTTGATAAGAGTGCCAATGATAGCGGATATTCTTTTGCGGTCCTCTTCTTTAATATCGATAAATTCGATGCCTGTATCGTACATCTCTTTTGACTTCTCCCCTATCTCTCTTTTTTTGACCACCCATACGACTGTACCGGTGCAAGCGATCCTTGTACCTGTCTTATCCTCAATATCAAGCTCCAGGCTTACACCCTGAAAAAGGCCGAGGTTTTCTTCAACGACCACGCATATGCCGCCGGAGCCCAGATTTTCCGTATGTGTTGCAAACGGGCGTGACTTCTCGTTTTTCCTTATATGAATGAGGCACTTATAATGCGCTCGCGGAAATCTTCTTCTGTCAATTCCGTCCCACATCTTGATCTCCTTCTTGAGTAAGTATATATAACGATTAGGGTAAATGCAAGTAAAATTCTGTTTTCGTCGATCGGTTGCGTCCCTCGCAGTCTGTATCATTTTTTGCGGTGCGAGGGACTCCCTTCGGTCGTAGCTGGAATCGTTATACGGTGACCGTTAGACGGTACGTTTAACGTACAACGCATGACGTTTCGAGCTACGACACCGTTCAGCGTTTCACGCCTACCTCGGAAGTATTTTTGCTTTACATTTAAGTGTGCGTCACCTATAATATAAAGCACTAACCAAAAGCTATGTATTTAGACTACTACAAACTAAAAGAAAATCCGTTCAACGTAACGAGCGATCCTAGCTTTCTTTTTCTGGGCCATGCCCATAAGGAGGCGCTTTCGCATCTTCTTTACGGGATAAAGGAAAAGAAAGGCTTTCTTGAAATAACCGGTGAAATAGGAGCGGGCAAAACTACTTTATGCAAGGCACTTCTCAAAAAGCTGGACCCGGGCACAAAAACCGCGTTTATACTCAACTCGAACCTTTCCGAAATGCAGCTTTTGCAGGCGATTCTCGAGGATTTTGGCATAACGGTTCAGAAGAAAAGCAAAATATCGTTTTTCAAGGGGCTAAACGATTTTTTGCTGGAGGAATGCAGGAAAAATTCTAACGCCGTTCTCATTCTTGATGAGGCGCAAAATATAAAATCCTCGACTCTTGAAGGGATACGCCTTCTCTCCAATCTCGAAACGGACAAGGAAAAGCTTTTTCAAATCGTGCTGGTCGGACAACCCGAGCTTCGCGAAAAACTGAATTCTCCCGAGCTTGCACAGCTCAGGCAGAGAATCGCTGTCCGGTATCACGTGAATCCGCTGGAAAAAGATGAGGTGCGTCAGTATATACTTCACCGGTTGAGTGTCGCGGGCGGAGCAGGCGATATAATATTTACAGATGAAGCGATAGAAAAAATCTTCGAATACTCCGGCGGCATACCGCGGCTTATAAACCTTGCGTGCGACAAGGCTCTCCTGGCGGGGTTCGTTGCTGAAACAAGATCCATCAATCGCGATATTGTTGAAAAAAGCGTTTGCGAACTGGAAGGTAAGCCCGCTGAAGTCGTAAGGGTATGAGTACGATAGTCGAAGCGCTTAAAAAGATACAGCGCGCGCCCGAATCCCAGCTTGCCCCTCCCGCGAAGCATTCTGAGCCGGCAAGATCCGTAGATGTCCGAAAGGGGCCGGTCTTGCTTATCGTTTTCGTTTTGTTTTCCGCGAGCGTTTTAGGTTATTTTCTATATCAGCGTTCGCGGCCCGTAGTGCATGAGCCGGCCGCGGCGGAGCATCCCGCCTTCGTCCTTCCCGCCGAGACTATATCCCAAGAACCGGAAAGCCCCAAAAGAACTTCGGTTGAGACGTTTTACAACCCGTTAAGTTTGAGCGGAATTATGTACCTTAAGGGAAAGCCGCGCGCAATCATAAATAACCGCGTATTAACGGAGGGCGATACGCTAGAGGGTTTTACGATTTTGAAAATCGGAATAGATTCAGTGAAAGTGGAGTCTTCCGAGGGTGTAAGCACGGTCCGCCTGACGCGATAACGCCTATTCGAGCGCCTTTCGTACCTCTTCCGGAATTTTTATGGGTTTTTTGTCCGCGTTCGTGAATACGTGTGCTGTCTCGCCCAGGGCAACGAGCGTAGAGCCCTTTTTAATCGTATAGGAAAAAGTTAAACTCGTGTTCCGCATATCCTTTATACCGGTTTCGACGGTTATGGAATCATCGTAGGTAACCGGTGATTTGTAGGTGCATTGCGCGCTTATCACCATAAAGCGCACATTTTTTTCTTCCTCCATCCGGCGATAGGATAAACCGATTTTTCTAAAAAACTCCGTACGCGCGACTTCGAACCACACGAAATACTTCCCGTAATAGGCAACGCCCATTCTGTCGGTTTCTTCGTAGCGGACTCTTATAGTTATTTTCATTTACAGCGATTTTACAAAAGTGTGGATATGGAACCCGCTCACCTCGAGCGACTCCTTCTTGTCGAATCCGTGTTTTTTGCACAGTTTAATGGCGGACATCATCCTATCCGTCGCACGAAATATGATTTCCTTATACTTTGCGTCTTTGCAGAAATCGACAGCGGTTTTTAAAAGCAAGGTGCCGCACCCCTTACCCCTTGACGACTCTCCTACAAAAAGCCTGCGCAATAGAACGCTTGTGCCTGAATCCCGCTTGACACCCACTGTGCCGACAATCTCGCCATTTTCCTCTATTACAAAAAAAGAGTTTCCTTTGCCGCCATAAGTGCCTGCTATGTCTTGTATGTCCGTATCCTTGTACGCGGTCTGATCGAAAGGGTATTCTTTTTGAAGTATGGAAAGGATGAGTTTTTTTACGCTGCTTGAGTCTTTCGGCTTGTAGGCCCTTGTTTCCATGAATACCTCCTTGTGACTCTATCTTTCGATTGTTTTTCGTATGAGGCGCCGGGGAACTTTTTCGACGGGTTTGGCGCACCCTATTTTTTTAGGTAAAATGAATTTATTCGTGCCTTTTGTGAATTTTTTATCGAATGCAAGAGATCGAAGCACTTTCTTAACGTTTAGCCGGGCGACTTTTTTTCCTTTAAGCCTTTGTATAAGTGAGATGATTCTCTTGTAATCTTTATCCTCGAGCATTCGGAGCTCCCTGGCCACAAAGCTTGCCATGATCATTCCGCGCGCAACGGCGTCGCCGTGAGATATCGATTTCGTATAACAGGCGGATGCCTCGATGGCGTGCCCGAAAGTATGCCCGAAATTTAGCACCGCGCGTATGTCGCGGTTGTCAAACTCATCTTTTTCGACAATCCGCGCTTTTATGGCTGCTGTGCGAAGCACGACCGCCTCGAGAAGTGCTTTTTCGCGCTTTATGATTCTCGAAAGATTTTTCTCAAGAAGCGCAAAGAGCCCGGCGTCTTTTATAACAGCGCACTTTACAACTTCAACAAGGCCGTTCTTAAGTTCTTTGAGGGGTAGTGTATCGAGAAATCCGAGGTCGCAGAGTACGAATTGCGGCTGGTAGAAGCTCCCTACTATGTTCTTGGCCTCCTTTATGTCCAGTGCTACTTTTCCCCCGATAGCCGAGTCGACCTGCGCAAGAAGCGTGGTCGGAATTTGCGCGTACGGAACGCCGCGCCGGTATGTGCTTGCAACGAAGCCGGCCAGATCACCCACTACCCCGCCGCCAAATGCGATTATAAAAGGAGTCGCCTTTTTTGTTTTTTTCGAGAGAACTGCCATGGTTTTTTTATAGACGCCGAACGATTTTGCTTTTTCAGAATCAGGCGTTGTGTGGAAGATGAGGTTTTTAGTAAGGGGCCTTAGCCCCTTGCGGAGCGCTGCTCCGTGAAGTTTGAGGATTTTTTTGTTGCTGATTATGAAGATAGGGGTGTTTTTGCTTTTTATCTTTAGGAGGCACCCGAGCTTTGCGACGAGGTGGTTACCTATATATATACTGTAGCCTCGTTTCCCCAGGCGCATATGAATCGTTTTCATTAGGATTTTAAGCGTTCTTCAAAAGCGCGAAGTTCTTTTAAGATTTCTTTCGGCAGGCGACGTCCGAACTTCGCGAAGAATTTTTTTTGCTCTCCTACTTCCAGGGCCCACTCTTTTTTGTCAATTGAGAAAAGCTCCTTCCACTTTCTCTCCCCTATTTTTATGCCATCGGTATCAATGTCGCCGTATTTAGGTATGTACCCCAGGGGCGTTTTTACGGCTCCGACTTTTCCGTTGCACCGGTCAAGAATCCATTCTAAGATCCTTACATTATCCCCGAATCCGGGCCATAAAAAGTTGCCGCGCGAATCCTTTCTGAACCAGTTTACATAGAATATCCTGGGTGGGCGCGCCATCCTTTTCCCTGTTTTAAGCCAATGGGTGAAGTAGTCCGCCATGTTATAGCCGCAGAAAGGAAGCATTGCCATGGGGTCCCTTCTTACCTCGCCGAGCTTGCCGTATTGGGCCGCTGTTCGCTCCGACACAAGCGTGGCACCAAGATAAACCCCGTGTTGCCAGCTGAACGACTCCGAGACGAGCGGCGCCAGGCGAGCCCTGCGGCCGCCGAATACGATCGCAGATATCGGGACACCGTGATGGTGCTCAGAGCGGAACGAGGCTGACGGGCACTGCGAAATAGGGGCGGTAAATCTTGAGTTAGTATTAGCTCCCTTCACGGGCAAGCCGTCTTCGTCGCGTATCCCTGATTTCCATTTACGGCCGAGCCAATCGATTCCGTTTTTTGGTGGTTTGCCTTCGCCGTCCTCCCACCACACGGTTTTATCGGGCTTCAGAAGAACGTTGGTGTAGATCGTGTTCTTTTTTATTGTTGCCATGGCATTCGGGTTGGTTTTGGAATTCGTTCCCGGCAGAACCCCGAAAAAACCCTTTTCCGGGTTGATTGCCCAGAGCGAGCCGTCTGAATCAACGCGCATCCACGCTATATCATCTCCTACGGTCCATACCTTGACGCCTTTCTTTAGAATGCTTTTTGGCGGAACGATCATGGCAAGGTTTGTTTTTCCGCAAGCAGAAGGAAAAGCGCCTGCTAGGTATTGAATCTGGCCTCCGGGCCTTTCTATTCCCAATATGAGCATGTGTTCCGCGAGCCACTTTTCCTTTGCGGCCATGTAACTGGCGATGCGCAGAGCCAGGCATTTTTTACCGAGAAGAACGTTACCGCCGTAACCAGACCCGACGCTCCAGATAGTGTTGTCTTCGGGGAAGTGAAGTATCAGGCGCTTGGCCAGGTCGCGTTCAGCTTTTCCATGAAGGCACTTGGTGAATTCGCCGCGCGTACCGAGCTGTTTAAGCACCTTCTCTCCGGCGCGCGTCATTATGAGCATGTTTAATACCACGTATATGCTATCGGTAAGCTCAATCCCGATTTTGCTGAAAGGCGAGCCTGTGGGGCCCATGGAAAAAGGTATTACGTACATTGTGCGGCCCTTCATCGAGTCCTTGAAGATGCTCTCAGCCTTTTTATAGGCGGCGCGCGGGCTCATCCAGTTATTAATAGGTCCTGCAGTGCGCTTTTTCTTGGTACATATAAAGGTAAGTCCTTCGGTGCGCGCTACGTCGTTTGGCGCCGTTCGGTGCAAGAAACACCCCGGCATTTTTTTTTGGTTCAACCTGATAAGCTCTCCGGTTCTTGAGGCCTCTTTTTCAAGAGAGGTTTTTTGCTTCTGGCTACCGTTTATAAGTACGATATGGTCCGGCGCACACATGCGCGCCATTTTATTTATCCAGGACTCAAGTTTTTTGTGCTTCAAAGCTATTCTTTGTGTCATATACCTTCCTTATGTTTATCCAAATATACGAAATATAGTATGATTTGTCAATCGTAATCTCGAGTATCGAAAATGTAAACGCAACATAAATGCTTTCAGAGGGCACTGCCACGCTGCTCGGCATAAACTTATGATAAATATCTTAAAATAATGCGCTTGAGCATTCTGCCCTCGAATTCATGCCTGCCTGCCGGCAGGCAGGCGCATTAAAATGGCGCGATTGTATTCGCGATTTTTAAAGCCGCTTCAGCAATGCCCGCAACCCTCTTTATTCTAGTTATCGCCTTCAGGGCGTTTGCCGCATATAAAAGCTTCCGAGGCGCGCCTGCCGAGCGGCGAACTTTTGCGCCATACACTTAAGTTTACACCCTCGCCAGCGACCTTTTGGTATTCTTATAACAATAGATGGGGTGAGCAGCGAGGTAGGTGCGGTTCGGAAGCTTTGTAAATTAAGTTGTCTTAAAGGAAAAAAATAAACGGCTTCCTGTGTAGGAAGCCGTTTATTTTTCGTATCGAGATGCTCTTATAGACGCTGCATCTGTCCTCTTCGTTTCACGATTTCCATGGCGTTGCCGCGAATCGTTTGTGGTTGTACCTGAGGAGATGAGTCGTCCCATGTCGGAACATTGTCATAGGCAGCCTGGAAAGGCTTTTCCTTACCTTCTCCCGCGCCGCTTACCGCAAAACCTTGCTCCAGAGAATCGTACGCGGTCTGAGCTATCGTTTTGGTTGGTTTTGAAGCCGGGTGTCCTAAAGGTGTTATCGAGTCGGCTATAGTCTGAAATAGTTCCCACGGACGGTCGCCGGAAGTCCTTGTTTGAGTTGACTGCGTGGTAGCCTTTGTAACTTTTGTAGTTTTTGTAACCTTTGCCTTAGAAGTAGCAGTAGCCTGCGGGCCTTCCCCGGCAAAAGAAACTGTTGCCATGACAAATAAAAAGGCCATTACGAGAATTGCTATTTTTTTCATATTTCACCCCCTTTAAATATTAGCATTTTATGTTAAAAGTATACCATACAAAACAAATTTTTACAAATTATTGTAAAGTTTTTTTGCATGACATTTATAAGCGCGCATCTTACGAAATCTTACTTCCTGCGGCTACTTCCCTTTCCGGCTTAAGAAAAACTATTCTTTCGCCGTCATGGGCCACCAGAAGCATGCCGTGCGATTCTACCCCGCGTATTGAAAGCCGCTCGAGGTTGTTGACTACGACGACTTCTTTTCCCAGAAGCTCTTCTTTTTTATAGTGAAGCCGGATGCCCGCGACAATTTTTTTAGGATCGCTGCCCGAATCAACCGTCAGAACATAAAGTT
The DNA here is from genome assembly GCA_016782445.1 of Candidatus Omnitrophota bacterium. Taxonomy (GTDB): domain Bacteria; phylum Omnitrophota; class Gorgyraeia; order JABMRN01; family RBG-13-46-9; genus BS750m-G79. The sequence goes on from JADHYM010000010.1 coordinate 18,682, forward strand.
TGTCGGCATTCGGATGTTCCTCACAGCCGGTTATTTTCGCGATACGCATGTCCAGAGCCTTGAAGCTTTCAAAAGAAACCATCATTTCTTTTTCTCCTCTTTCTTAGGTGAGACTCCCTTTGCGGCCGGCGCGCCGGCCTGGGACTTAGCACCTTGCGGTTTCCCGCTTCCGACGGCGGAAGCGGCGCCTGCCTGCGGAGCGCCCGGAACGGCGCCCTCTACGGCGGCGACTTCGCCCTCTGCAGCGGGAGCTGCCTTTTCTTTTTTAACCTTGAATTTTAAAATCTTGAGCTTGGGCAATCCATATACGGAATCGCCCTCAGCCCACTTTTCCTTTTCCTTTAGTTTTTTAATGCGTTCATAGCGTTTCATAACCGATCTGAATTTCGCGCTCTTTTCGCCCGAACGCAGACTAGGATGTTGTGACATGGTATTTAAATCCCCCTTTCGTTATTTTTTCCTTACAAAACAACCGATATACGTCTTTTCGAACTCTTTTTTCGCAATTTCCGCGTCTTTAAAACTTTCGTAGCCGCCGGCACACACCTGGAACCACTCCCCTGAAGGTATAATAAGCGCCTTGTGTCCTTTTTGCGAAAGGCCGCGGAGTTCTTCTTCGGCCTTACGTTTTTCCTTGTAGGAAATAAGCTGCACAAGGTACGGGTATGAGGCGAGTGGTTTTTTCGTATCTTTTGTCTCAATTTTTTTCGGTTCCACTTTTTCTTTCTGGGCCTTTAGAGGGATAGCGGCTTCGCGGGGCGCAGGCGCTATTCTTTTTCCCCTTTCCACGCCAAGGGCAAAAGCGACGACAAGCCCCATGATAAGCGCGATAGCGATAACGGCTACGCTTTCGATCGAAAAATATACAGAAGAGCTCTTTTTTTTCTGCGTTATCCGGCCCGCTATTCGCTTTAAACCGGTTGCCTCTCTTTTAAACTCCTTGAAAAGCTCTTTTTGTACTTCTTGTGTCATTTTGACTCCCAGCAAATGTCATCGTAATCACATCCCCTGCATTTTTCCTTATCCCGTTCGGGGAATTTGTCGAACTCAAGAGCGTTTATTTTTTTCCATATATTTAATACAAGTTTTTCGAATTTGTCAACCATTTCGTTCGTTATTTCAGTTTTTTTGTTCACGTAAGTTCCTTTTGTAAGGCCGTGCTTTAAGGAGGAGTTTTTTGCGGGTTCCAGGAAGACGAGCGTGCCGTGGCTCACTTTATACAGAGGCGGCTCATGTATGTCCTTTTCGTAGAGAAGTTTATACGCGATAAGCTGTCTCATGTAATCGTCGCAATCTTCGCTTTCAAGATCGACTGAGTTCCCGAGTTTTTTTACGTGTCTGTCGGGCGCGCCGGTCTTATAATCGACCACCCTAATGGTTTTATTTTTCTTGTCTTCAAATTCTATTTTATCAAATTTGCCCGAAAGTGCTATACCCCCTTTTAAGGTCACTATCTTCTTTTTTTCAAGCTCGAGCGGGACAATCGGACGCTCAGCTTCGGCTTTATACCATTTGCCGAGGGACTCAAGCTTTGCCAGGCACTGAGATCTTATTTTTTTTGTAACGGCCTGATACTCAAGGTCGTTTTTAAAAACAGATTTAAAAAAGGGGAAATCCGGAAAGCGCTTAGTTCGCTTGTACAAGCGGTAGGTCTCCTCGAGAGCCTTGTGCGCGCAGTTTCCGAAGACGAGGCTTTGTTTTTTTCTTCCGGGCAAAAGAAGCACGTTGTCGTATAAAAATCGTCTCTTGCATCTTAAGTAATTATTTATCTTTGTCGGCGTGAGCGTTAGCCCCTTGACTATGTCATCCAGCACGTCTTTCGTGTCTTCAGGGAGAGGGCCTTCCTTTTTCTCCTTGAAAAATCTGGATAAAAGCTCCTCTTCGCTGTCGGCCCCGTCCGTTGGCGCGAGGCCTATATTGTCTAAATAAGAGCTCGATATATTGTCCTCGGTGGGACTCGAACTGAATATAAGGTTTGATTTTGCCCGGCTTGATGCCACGTAGAAGAGCCGCGTTTCGTCAAAGAACGCAAGCCGCTTAAGCTCTGCTTTATCCTTTATACCGTGCTTACTTTTTAGAATAGACCCTGGCAACGGTATCCTGTCGGATAGGGGCTTGAGCGGCCAATTTTTATCCTGGATGCAGAAGGGTATGAAGCATGTATGAAATTCAAGGCCCTTGGACGAATGGGCAGTTATTAAGCGCACGCCGTTCTGCGTAGCTGTTACCAGTCGGCCGCGCACCGGCATGTTGTGAGTTGCTAAAAGCTCTACCTCTTCAAGAAAATCAGTCAGGGTAATCTCCGGGCGGGAAAGAGAGTAATTCTTTACCATATTGACAAATGCCGTAAGTGCCCGCAGTTCACGCATTATGAGGATTTTGTTTTTGTCATACTCGCGCAGGATAAATTTGTAGATATCAGCGTCTTCGATAAATCCCATCAGCATATCGTGAACAGGCCTTGTGTCGGCGTCGATAAGGAGTCTCTGTATTGCCCAGGATGCTCTGTTCATCCGGTCTGACGGCTGTTTTCCTGAGATTTCTGCCGGAAAGGAGCTAAGGAAGGCAGAAAAAGTAGAGACGCTTTTTTTCTCCCGATTTGTGCGGTCAATAAAAGCCATAAGCACGCTCGATTGTATCTGGAAAAAATCGCTCGATAAGACCTTGTAAAGCGTCAAATCTTTTTCGTCCGCATTTTTCATTGCCTGGTGAGCGAGCTGTAAAATCTGTATCATCTGTTTTACGCGCCGGTGCCCCGCTATGTCTTCTTTTCCGTCTGTCGCGTAGGGTATGCCGGATCTTAAGAATCCGTCGATAAGTCTCGGCATGTCTTTACGTTTTCTGACGAGAACGGCGATCTGGTTGAATGGTTTTTTTCTTTCTTCCGCCGGAAGCGCTTTATCGCTTTCAATTGCCCCGGCAATGCTTGAGATCATCTTTATGATGAACATTATCTCCTCATCCGGGCATGAAAATCGTGTAAATTCTATTCTTTTGTTTTTATAATCTTTCTGCGCGAGGAGGCGCTTGTTTTTTTCAAGTCGTGCTCCAAGAGGGATCTCGGCAATAATAGCGCTCGAAAGGTTCACAATCTCTTTTGTGGATCGGTAGTTGTTTTTAAGACGTATGGTTTTTATGTCCGGAAAACGCTCTTTCAAAATTTTAAAATTCGCGACGCTAGCTCCCTGAAACCTGTATATAGACTGGTCGTCATCGCCCACGCAACACAGATTCGGGCTTTTTCCTTCCACGAGGGAAAATAAGAGCTTAAGCTGCGCGCCGTTAGTGTCCTGGAATTCGTCGACCATTACGTATTTAAATCTTTCGGTGTAGGCTTTTCGAACCTCAGGCTCGCCCTTTAGCACCTTTAGCGCGAAACCGATCATATCGTCATAATCATAACGCCCCCTCTTGTCGAACACGCGCGTGTCAGACGCTTTTATCTCTTCGTATTTTTTATAGATAAAAGAAAGTTCCTTAAGGCGCGGAATATGCTTTTCCTCGATATGAAAGCCGTCGGGCTTTAAGAGCTTTATTTCCTTTTCGAAATTTTCCGGGAGAATCCCTTCATTTTTTAAATCGCTGATGCGCTTTTGTATTTCAGAGAGGTATAGATAGGGTTTCCCGAAGGGGCGAAGCTCTTTGATATTTTTCGGAAAGTTATCCAGAATGTATTCAAAGCACTTTATTTTTTCGACGTCCGTGATCTGTATCTTTTCCCGCAGGTAATCTGAAGCCTCTTCCGAATCAAGTAGAAGTGAATTGGCGAAGCCGTGAAAGGTTTCGGCGTAAATCCTGTAGCCTAGAGGGCCTACTATTTTTCCAAGGCGCTCCTTAACTGATTTTGCCGCGGAGTTTGTGTATGTGAGGACCAGGATGTTTTCTCCCGGTACTTTTTCGGCCTTCATAATATGGGCAGCCCGGAGAGACAAAAGGTGCGTTTTTCCCGTGCCCGGGCCGGCTATTACAAGAACAGGCCCGCCAATAGCGTGTACGGCCTCTTCCTGCTCCGTATTGAGCGTCAGGGTTTGCGTCATCGCACATCTACTTTCTCAAACTCTATTTTTATCCGGTCACTCTCAATCCTGAGCCCGTCTCCGGATGAGCCCGCGGCGAATTTCAAATTATATTTTCCCCAGCCGGAAAGGCTTGTCTTTAAATTTTGCTTTATGTTTTCGGGCAGTCCATTCACAAGCGATGGTGAAAAAAGGATATGTGCCGAGATATCTATGTAGCCTTTTTCCGAAACAACCCCCCGGGCGCTGATTTTTATATTTTCGGAGACCGCGCCAAAATTTAAAAATTCTGCCGTGTCTCCGTGCATGAATATGGTTGTCGTGATCTCCTCGAACGCGCCTTCGCTTACAACCGGCCAGAGGTCAGACGGCAGGAAGCCGCCCTCGGAGAGCGAAGTAGTGTCTACAACCGGCGAGGCGAGCCGGACGTTTTTAAGAGTAAACGTGACCGTAATGCCTTTTTCGTCCAGAAGTCTGTCAAAAGAGGGTTCAAGAAACGCGAAGTCAGCAGTGATGGCGATATTGCGAAAATCTTTTATAATAAATACGGGGTCATCAAGCCTGGCGCGCCTTATCACAAAACACGATACGAAATCAACCCAATTTGAGTAGTTAAGGCCTATATGGAGCTCGTTTCCTATAAAGTCAAGGAAGACCCTTCCCGAAAACGCATATATGATTCCGGCCAGAAAAAGCGCGGCGATAAGGACCGCGGACAAGAAGAGCTTTTTAATATTATTTTTTCCTTTCCTGTCGTTCAGATCCGAGGAGCCTGCGCATATCTTTACGCGCCACTACCTTGAGAAGCGCTTTGACGACATCCGGGTCAAACTGCCTGAGCGCATTTTTCTTGATTTCCTCAATGGCTTTTTCGATCGTTAGAGTAACCCTGTAGGGGCGTTTTGTTATCATGGCCTCGAAGGCGTCCACGACGGCCATGATACGGGAACCGAGGGGTATGTCACTTCCCTTAAGACCGTCCGGATAACCACTGCCATCAAAATTTTCGTGGTGGTGCAATATTATAGGCGTCACGGACTTGAGGGATTTTAAAGATTTCAGAATCGTGGCTCCTTTAAGAGGATGTTCTTCGATTACCCTATGCTCCTGCCTGGTGAGCTTGCCTTTCTTCTTAAGTATCTTTTCCGGCACCATGAGTTCGCCGGCGTCGTGAAGGAGCGCCGCGTACTGCAAATTTTTAAGCTCGTGTTCGCGTATCCCGAGCTCTATGCCAATGAGCTGCACAAGCCGGAGATAGCTTGTTTTTGTCGGGGCATATATACCAGGGCCGCGGGATTCGATTATCTGGGCGAGCGCCCTTATGCTACCCAGAGTAAGCCGCTCCTGCGCCTTGTAGAGTTGAGTGTTTTTTATGGCGATCGCCACCTGCTCTGCGAGGGTACGCATAATCTCTTCGTCAAAAGCGTTGAAAGCCGTTCCGTCAACCTTGTCGTAAAGGGTTATTGCGCCTATAACATCCTCGTCTATAAGCGGGGTCGAGAGGTATTCGCTTGTCCTTATGGTTTTGCCGTATTTTACTGCTTTTCCCGGAGCCCATCTGCCTATGAGCACTTTCTTGAGCTTTGTTTCCTTTTGCCTAAGGTCCACGGTTGCCTTTGGTATGAGCGTCTTTTTTCTGCTATCAACAAGCTTTACAGAGCACCTCTGGGCCTTAATGACTTGCATGGAAAGCCTGGCAATCCGCGTCAGGAGATCCTCGAGTTCCGGGGAGGAGCCCATTAGCCTGTGGACAGTGTGAACTGTTGAAAGTGCGATCATACGCGGCTGCATCGTCCGGTGCAGGACATCATAGTTCATCTCCGCAGAAACGCCTTTTAGGGAGGCCGTGATTACGTGTGAGAGAAAACCCGTTAGGCCCTCTGTCGGTTTTTTGGCAAAGCGCCCAATTATAAAAAAACTGGGACGCCCTTTCTGTAAGACAGGATAAGAGAAGACGTAGGTGCCGTTCTTTGCCAGAATGGTCACGGCCCGGCGAGCATTCTTGGCGAGTCTGGCTGCTTCACAAAAGGGTTTTTTGCCAAGGGCCTTGCGCTCGCTTAAGAAGGAGATGCGAACACGCCCCGTGTAGTGCGACAGAAAGCGTGACAGTCGCTTCGGGCCGAGCCTTTCCTCAAGCTTCGCTAAAAAGGTGCTATTTTTTCTTTTCATACTTTTTTGTAGGGGTCAAAAAACTTTTTATATTCGTCAAGCGCGTACCTGTCGGTCATTCCCGCGATATAGTCGCACACGACCCTGTACTTATCGTCTTTCCCCAGCCGCGTTCGCGCAGAGTGCGGAAGCTGCTCCGAATTTTTTATATAAGTCTCAAAGAGGTCCTTTATAAAACGATAGGCTTTGTCAGCCATCCTGACTACCCTGTAGTGATGATAGAGGTTGTCCGTCAGGAAGATGCGCAAGGGTTTTCTCAACTCATTCATTTTATCGCTAAACCTTACGACCCGCTCGGGCATTTCCCGGACCTGGGAGGCGCTTTTTAAATTGAATTTTTTAATAATATGCTCTGTATTTTTTACAAGATCCGTTACCTGAGTATTGATCAGGCTGCGGACTATCTGGTAGCGCTTTATCTTCGCCGGTATTTTTGAAAACTTTTTTTTGATCTCTGTCTCAGCGTCTTTCCAGAGGGCTATGGACTCGAGCTTGTTCTCCTCAATAAGGCCGCTCGCCAGGCCGTCATCCAAATCATGATTATCATATGCGATTTCGTCAGCGATGTCAACAACCTGTATCTCGAGAAGCGGAGAGCCTTCTATTTCGAACGGTATGTAGGCTCGCGGCTTATCAAAAGGAGTGGAGTGTTTTATTATGCCTTCTCTCACCTCATAGGTAAGGTTGAGGCCGGGGAACAACGGATAGCGTTCTTCCAAGAGATCTACCACCCTCAACCCCTGTGAATTATGATCAAACCAGCCGTGCTCGGCCATGAGCTCGGAGAGTGCATCCTCGCCGGAGTGGCCGAAAGGCGTGTGACCAAGATCATGCGCAAGCGCTATAGTTTCGGTGAGATCCTCGTTGAGCCGGAGGCTTCGCGCTATAGTCTTTGCGATCTGTGCCACCTCGAGCGTATGCGTAAGGCGCGTCCTGTAATGGTCACCTTCGTAGTTTACGAATACTTGAGTTTTGTATTCAAGCCGCCTGAAGGCAGTGGAGTAAATGATGCGGTCCCGGTCCCGTTGATAGGCCGAACGATAAGGGTGTTCCTTTTCTCTGTGCGAGCGGCCTTTTGTCCCGCTCGACTTCGCGGCGTAGGACGCCAACTGAACCAGTTCGTTATTCTCGATCTCTTTTCTTGTTAACATACTTCTATGATATTCTTATTATCGTTCCTTTTATGGTCTCCCCTATTTCTAGAATCCCGAAACTGTTGAACGCCGCGAATACCTTATCAGTCGGCGTACCGGGGTTGAAGAAAAGCGTTTTTCCAATTACCTCATTAACCGGTACATGCGAATGTCCGAATACTATCGCATCCACTCTCGTAAACTCACCACGCACCGCGTCGATAAGTTTGGTCGGCGGGCCGTAGCCGTGCATGAGCCCTATCCTGAAACCGTTTATTTTTATCACGTCTTTCTGCGGCAGACACGCTTTAAGGTCGTGCATATCCATGTTTCCATACACGGCGTGCGTGGGCGCCAGGTGTTCAAGTTTATCCAAAACCGAACGTTCTATGAAATCGCCGGCGTGCAGTATCATATCGACTTTTTTAAATTCTCTGCAGACCGCTTCCGGAAGATTCAAGGCCGCCTTTGGTATGTGGGTATCCGACAGGACGCCGATCCGGATTAACTGCATATGACGACCCGTCTCTTGTATAAACGCAAAAGCGCGTTCAGTGTTTTTTTATCCCACACCCATATGTTTTTTTCCTTGGCGAGAAGCAGTGCGTTCTCGTCTATGCCGCCGAACGCGATGCACACGCGCCTGGCAATTTTATCACGCATCGGGTTGTAGCGCTTAATAAAATCGCATATAAGAGGCTCATTTATTCTCTTCTCCATTACCCGGGATACCCAATATTTCCCTTTAGGAAGGCTCGCCAGGATTTCCGCACCGTCTAAGCTGTTGCGAATTTCGACCGCGGAGAACCGGGGAAGCTTCTTGACTTTTTTACCTAATCCCACAATTTCGCCGGCGAAAGAGGAGAAGAGTTCCTCGACTCTTCGGGGTATGCCTTTTTGTTTTTCGTGAAAGTGTTCGGCGATGTCACGCCGTAACGTGGCCCTCCAGATACTTTCCCTTTCCGTAATGTCGCCGACGGGGAGCGTCTTTCTCTTGTGGAGTACGTTTTTAATCCAGAACTTTAGCACGACGTCGTTTATCTCATAAAAAAGGCCGTATTTCGAAACCAGGTCGAGCCCTGTGAGCTCAATAAGGGTTTTTAGAAAAACACCTTTGCTTTTACCCAGCCATACTGCCATTTCGCCGGTTTTGTTAAATCCGTAGGCGATGGCTGCCAGTGTATCGAGTGCGCTATTTTGCTCTTTGCTGCCGAGAAGACTTACTGTCATGTTCGCCAGATATTGATTTATGGTGCCGCTACCGGCGTACACAAGCGCTGTAATCGCGTCCACGAGCGTTTCAAGGCCAACGCGGAAATCCCGGCTAAGGCCGGCCAGTTCTTTTATTTTTCGCGCAATAACGGTTATGTAAAACGGGTTTCCGTCCGTAAAGTCTATCAGGTAATCCGAGAGGCCCTCTTCCAGAGCGAGTCCTGATAGTTTTTCCTCGAGAAACGCGCGGGATGTCGCGTGATCAAAACCCGAGATTTCGATAACCTCGAAATTCCCGTACAAAAGGGCGAGTTTTTCGGAAAGTATTTTACGTATAGCGCTCTTTTTGGAACTCGAGACGATATACATCGTATCCTTTTGTATCATTATTATCTTGCCGAAGTGCATATACGGCTTTTTAATCTTAAACCGCTCGAGATTGTGAAACTCGTCGAGTATGACGACGCAGGACTTTCCTGTTTCCTGGCGGAGGACAGACGTTAATCCGAGAAGTTTTCTATAGGCTGCAGTGTAACCTTTTACACTCAGGTCCTTCTTGATTTCCCGTACGGCGAGCACAGTGACAGGAATGAGGGGTTCCGCGGCTGCGAGCAGAAATTCAAGGTCGTTTTTTACCTCTTTTTCGCAGGACAGAAGGTAATTGTAAAGCACGGTGGCTATGAATTTATCCGCGAAGGAGCGGAATGGCTCGTCTATTACTTCTATGTAGATCGGTATGATGGACGTGTCTTTTAGAGAATACAAAAACTGATAAAGTATGGAGGATTTTCCTGAAAGCATCTGCCCTGTAAGAGCTACATTCTGCCTGTACCCGCCTTTAAGGGCGGTGACCCTTTTCTCGAGGAGCCTCAACACTTCCCCTCTTCCGAAGAATTCTTTATCAATTGCAGGTTCGTTTAGCATAATTTTTTCTCAAGGTAAATAATAAAACGGATTCTGCGGCTCGTGGCCCTTCCTTATTTCAAAGTGGAGCGTCGGATAGCCGGTCCGGCCCGTCTGGCCGACCCTGGCAATCGCTTCGCCCCGGTTTACCTTTTGCCCGACCATAACAAGATTTTCCTTGTTGTGCGCGTAGACAGTCTGAAAATCGCCGGCATGGTCGATTATTATTGTTTTTCCGTAACCCTTCATCCCATCCGAGGCAAAGCTTACGCGGCCGCTTCTTGAGGCCGCGACAGTCAATCCCTCGCGCGCACGTATATCAATGCCTTTATTCTTTACCATGTTCAGGGTTGAGCCAAAATACGATACCACTTTGCCTTTTACCGGCCACATGAAGTTTTCGTATTTCGAGCTGTTATACGAGGCCGCTTTAGGTTTCGCGGAAGAGACCTTTTTTCGGGGAATCAATATAAGCTGCCCAACTTCGATTTTACTTGCGTTCGGTATGCGGTTTATCTTTACTATTTCCCTTAAACTCACGCTGTATTCCTTTGATATTCCCCATAGCGTTTCCCCACGCGATACTTCATGGTAAAACCCGTCGCGCGTGCCCGGCGTATAACTCACGGTCGCGCAACCGGCTGCGAGCATCGCGCAGAGTAAGATTATGAGAGATCGCGTGTTTCGACGCATGCTATTATTTAATCCCCATTTATTTTATTCAGCTGATAACTGACAACTGATAACTGATTCCGAGCGGCTAGCGGGAATCGAACCCGCGTAACTAGCTTGGGAAGCTAGCACACTACCATTGTGTTATAGCCGCATTCCTTGCGCATCTAAGCTCCGATGGACGACGGACGATCGTTCGCTTCCTTCGGTCGCTCACTCGGACGATGGACGATTAGTTTTCAGAATTATACCCGAATCGTCCTTCGTCCCTTCGTCTTTCGTCCTTTCGGAACACTGTTTTCTAGACATTCCTCACTTATCTTCAACGAACAATAATCGCTGCACATCGTGCAAACATCTTTCTCTTTCGGGCGTGATCCGGCCCTGTATTTTCTGCATTTTTCCGGGTCTACTGCCAGAGCAAATTGTTTTTCCCAGTCCCTGGCAAACCTGGCTTTTGAAATAGCCGCATCCATGTTTTCGGCGCCTTTTACCTTTTTCGCTATATCGGCGGCGTGCGCAGCGATCTTTGACGCTATTACGCCCTCTTTCACGTCTTCGAGCGTAGGAAGTCTTAAGTGTTCGGCAGGGGTTACATAACATAAGAAATCCGCGCCGAAGCTCGCGGCAATAGCCCCGCCTATGGCGCTTGTTATATGATCATAGCCGGGCGCGATGTCTGTCACTATGGGCCCAAGGACATAAAAAGGCGCGCCCTCGCAAACTTTTTTTTGGAGCTCCACGTTTTTTTGTATATCCTGTAGCGGAACGTGCCCGGGGCCCTCTATGATAACCTGAACGCCTTTTTTTCGCGCTTTTTTTCGGAGCTCTCCCAGCATCATGAGCTCTTCGAGCTGCGGCTTATCTGTCGCGTCCTGAATAGCCCCCGGCCGGAGCCCGTCCCCAAGGCTCAAAGTAATATCAAATGCTTTCGCAATGTCAACAACTTCATCAAATTGCGCGAAAAATGGGTTTTCCTTCGCGTTTTTAAGCATCCAGTCTATTGTTATCGCGCCGCCGCGTGAGACCACGCCTGCAATGCGGTTTGATTTTCTAAGAGAACGCGTAGTTTGAAGCGTTACGCCCGCGTGGATCGTGAAATAATCTACCCCTTCCCGCGCCTGGCCCTCCAGAGTTTTAATAAAAAAGCTTTCGGGTATCTTTGCTATAGAATCGTATTTTCTTTTTCCTAAAACAGCAACCTCATAGATCGGCACGGTTCCGAGCGGCACGCGCGCCGCATCCAGGATTTCCTTACGTATCTCGCGTAGATTCAGGCAGGCTGAGAGGTCCATAACAGTATCGGCACCAAAGCGCTCAGCTACTTTAAGCTTCTCTAATTCAAATTCAATATTGCAGGAATCCTGCGAAGCGCCGATGTTGGCGTTTATTTTTGTCCTTAGTCCCGCTCCGATGCCACAGGGCATTTGTAAGGAACGCTTTTTATTTTTCGGTATTACGACGGTTCCTTTTTTCAAACGTCCGGAAAGCTTTTCCGGGCTAATGAGTTCTTCGGTTGCTATGCGTTTTATCAGGGATTTTTGTATCATTTCATGGCCTTTAAAATTTTTTTTATCATAAAACTGCCTCGCGCGAGACATACCCCGTCCGCGCCGGCGGCGAGGACGCGGCAGGCATTTTTTTCGTTTATTCCCCCTATCCCTAAGAGGGGCTTTCGGGAGAGACAGCGCATTTTTTTTATAAAACGTATCCCTTTTTCCGGGAGCCGGCGCTTGAGGGGCGTGCGAAAGATCGGCCCGGCGCTTAGGTAATCAAAGTCTTCGCTTTTCGCTCTTTTCATCTCGCGATGAGTGTGCACTGTTTTTCCCAGGATCATTCTTTTACCTAGTATTTTTTTTATTACACTACATCCGAGATCGCCGTAGCCTGAGTGAACACCCGAGGCTCCCGAAGCTAAGGCAACGTCCGGCCTGTCATTTACGAGAAAATCCGCGCAGAATTCGCGCGCTAAACGCGCGATCTTACGGGCTTCCGGCAGCATTTTATACGACGGAGCGTTTTTATGCCGAAACTGCACAGCGTTTACCCCATTTTTAAATATCGTCCGCGCAAAGCCCGCAGGATCCTTTGCGCCCAAAAGGCTTTTGTCAATTATCGAGTAAACTTTCCAGTTTGAGGCGCGATCTTTTTTCGAGTTCATATACTTTAAATCTTAACCTTTTAAACTTCTTCGAAACGTTCTTATCCAGAAGCTTTGAAACTTCTTCCAGACTCCTTAAAGACTCCTTGGCGCGCTGCGCATTGGCGCGGAATATGTCCGTAAGAGTCCGCCTTCTAAGTTCTCTGCGGGACGACTTTTTCCCCACATCCTTTAGCGTATTCCGGAATTTTAAAGACTGCGCGCCCGAAGAGCACTCTATTTTTTTTGCGCAGCGCAGCGTGTCCTGCCGCACTTTTTTCAAGGACCTCGTTAGCGGCCTGTCGTTTAAAGCGAAACGCGCGATATCTTCGCAGACCCGGATGCCCTCACTCGAGCGGTTAAGGTTCGCGTCGATGATACGAAGCGCCTCACGCATGTTTTAAACGCTCCAGGATGCGCGTAGTAGAAAAGCCTTTTACATACGGAATAACAACGGTTTTTCCTCCGCTCTTTTGCACGAAACAGTTGCCCACGATATCTTTTTTTCTCCAATCTCCGCCTTTGGCGAGGATGGAAGGAGAAATCGCCCTGATTAGGTTCTCCGGAGTTTTTTCCGTGAACATAACGACATAGTCGACAAACTCAAGAGCCGACAGGACAGCCCCGCGTTCAATTTGCCGGTTTACAGGCCTGGTTCTCCCTTTGATTTTTTTCACGGACGAGTCACTGTTTAGCCCTACTACAAGTATGTCTCCCAGGGCCTTGCACTTTTTTAAATATGCCACGTGGCCAAAATGTAGTATGTCAAAACAGCCGTTAGTGAAAACGATTCTTTTACCTCTTTTTTTAAGCTTTTTGAGGCAGCTTTTAAGCATTTTTAACGTAACGAGTTTTTTCATTCCTTTAACATGTTTTAGGATAATGCTTCTTCGACGAGTTCGCAAATAATGTGTATAACCAGGATATGCGCTTCCTGTACGCGGGGCGTATTTTTAGAATCCGCAAGAAGCGCGAAGTCGACGCCGGATTTAAGGGCTCCTCCCTCTTTTCCGCTTAAGATCACCGTAGTAAGTCCTAGAGAGCGTGCCTTTTGGATCGCGGCGATTACGTTTTTCGCGTTTCCGCTGGTGGATATGCCGATCGCTACATCACCCTTTTTTCCGAGCGCCTCGACCTGCCGCGAAAAGCTTGCTTCGTATCCGTAGTCATTCGAGAGGGCCGTTATTATTGATGTATTCGCGGTAAGCGCAATGGCGGCAAATGCGCGCCTTTCTTTTTTAAATCTCCCGACAAGCTCTGCGGCAAGGTGCTGACTATCAGAGGCGCTTCCGCCGTTGCCGAATACGAGGATCTTCCCGCCCTGTTTTATCGAGGCTACGAACGCTTGGGCTATTTTTTCGATTAGCTCGATATTTTTATCGGAAAGAAGCGAAGAAATTGCATTAGCATTTTCTTCGACTATGTGTTTTATTCTTTTTTGCATTTTTCACTCCTCCACACGCTTTCGCGTGTGGTTTTATTACCCGAAAAATATCCGCGCGATTTCGTAAAGATCCATATCAAGAGTTTTTAGCGTGCCCACAGCGTCTTCGATAGGAACACTCACAATATCGTTTCCTTTAAGAGCGACCATCGTCCCGAATTTTCCACTTAGCACAAGCTCGACTGCTTTTACCCCGTACCTGGTAGCAAGCACCCTGTCAAATGCGCTCGGGGCACCGCCCCGCTGTATGTGACCGAGAACTGTTACGCGCGTTTCGAAGCCGGTACGCTTTTCAATTTCCGGACCTATCTGCTGCGCTATGCCTCCGAGAAGGACATGTCCGAAAGCGTCCTTTTTCGCCCCTTTAACAACGAGGCCTTTTCTGAGCTTCGCGCCTTCACTTACCACGACAATGCTGAAATGCTTGCCACGCGCATGCCGTTTTTTAATTATACCGCACACCTCATCAAGATCAACAGGCACTTCAGGGACAAGTATCATGTCGGCGCCTCCGGCGATTCCCGCGTAGGTAGCTATCCATCCGGCATGGCGGCCCATTATCTCAACCACCATTATTCGATGGTGACTCTCCGCGGTTGTGTGAAGCCTATCTAGCGCCTCGGTCGCTATATTGACTGCCGTATCAAACCCAAAAGTGAAGTCTGTGCAGGAAAGGTCATTGTCGATAGTCTTCGGTACCCCGACAACCTTTATGCCTTCTTTTGAGAGTTTCGAGGCCACACCGAGCGTGTCATCGCCTCCAATCGCGATAAGGGCGTCGAGCTTAAGGCTCGAAAAATTATGCTTAACCTTCTCCGTATCCTTTTTTTGCTTATACGGGTTTGTCCGAGAAGTGCCCAGAATAGTTCCGCCTTTCGGTAATATTCCTGAGACCGAATCAAGGTCGAGCTCCATTGTATCTTTTTTAATAAGGCCTTGCCAGCCATTTTTTATGCCTGTTACTTTAATCCCTTCCTGCTTAGCTTTCCACGTTATAGCCCGAATAGTCGGGTTTAGGCCCGGACAATCGCCCCCTCCGGTCAATACGCCTATTTTTTTTATCGTCATTATTTTTCTCCTTATTTTCTATTCGATTCCCCCAAAAGGCATCCTTCTCGACGAATCCTCGCCTTCTTTCGTAGATGCCGCGCCTTCTCTTTTTCCTTTTGCCCCTGATATTTTAGTAACATTTATTTTTATATTAATAGCCTCTTCCACGCCAAGCATCTCCTGAACCTTTGATTTAACCAGGCTTTGCACTTTTTCCGTGGTCTGCGGAATGTTGGAATCCGAGAAAATGGTTGCCATGCATTCGATGTTAATGCCTCGCTTATTTGCGGTTACATTTGACCTGAGTTCCTTGACCTCAGCGAACTGATGAACGGATTTCTTTACGAAATCCTCTATTGCCGAGAGCGAAACAGTGACCTGACCGTCAGGATTTTCAAAGGCGATTGTCTTGTCTTGCCCCATCCTGAAAAAAATGGCGCGCGAACGCAGTATTCCGCAAATGACGATAATGGCGCCTAAAACCCCGACAAAGCCCCTCACTGAGTCAGAGGAAGCGATAAAGTCCAGCGCACCCTGGACATCTTCCGCAGTACAGACATTCAAAGCGACGCATATAAGCGCCCCTCCGATGACAAGATAAACAGACAGATATATTAAAACGAACAAGAGTCTCAGTAATTTCATATTTACCTCCTATTATTTTATTCTTTCTTTCGCTTCCAAAAGCTTATCCACAAAAGCCGTAGTAAACCGGCCACGCAGGAACGAGGGATTTGATAATACCTCCCGATTGAAAGGTATAGTTGTTTTTATCGGCTCGAGAATGAACTCGTCCAGCGCCCGCCGCATGATCGATATGGCCTGGCGGCGCGAACTTCCGTACGATATAATCTTTGCTATCATTGAATCGTAATACGGGGATATCTCATACCCTTGATAGATATGCGTGTCTATCCTTATGCCGGGCCCGCCCGGGAGATTAAGGGCCGCGATCCTTCCGGGGCATGGCCGGAAATCATTATCCGGGTCTTCGGCGTAAACGCGGCATTCAATAGAACTGCCCCGGAACTTGATGTCGTCCTGCTTGTATTTTAATTTTTCTCCCGCGGCAATTTTTATCTGCTCTTTTACAAGGTCGATACCCGTAAGCATTTCCGTAACCGTGTGCTCGACCTGTATGCGGGTGTTCATTTCCATGAAATAAAAATTGTTGTTTTTGTCCATCAGGAATTCTATGGTACCGGCATTTACGTAACCGATGGACTTGGCGCAGCGCACAGCTATATCACCCATCTTTTTGCGCACTTTCGCGTCCAGGGCGGGCGATGGTGACTCCTCGATAAGTTTCTGATGACGCCTCTGTATCGTGCACTCTCTTTCCCCCAGATGCACCACATGGCCGTACGAATCGGCAAGTATCTGAAATTCTATGTGCCGCGGTTCTTCTATATATTTTTCGATGTATACATCCGGGTTTCCGAAGGCAGCTTCAGCTTCGCGCTGGGCCGTCAGAAATGCGCCTACTAAGCGCACGTCGTTATGACATACCCTCATACCTTTGCCGCCACCGCCAAGAGAAGCTTTTATAATCACCGGATACTTTATTTTTTTTGCCGTAGAAAGAGCTTCTTCCTTGGTGTTAACAATGCCCTTACTTCCCGGCGTTATGGGAAGACCTGCTTTTTTCGCGGCGTTCTTTGCCGCCATCTTATCGCCCATAATCCGGATATTTTCGGGTGTAGGGCCGATAAATTTTATCTGGCAGGATTCGCATATTTCCGCAAAGTGCGCATCCTCGGCCAGAAATCCGTATCCCGGATGTATCGCTTCTACGTCCGTTATTTCGGCCGCGCTTATTATGCTCGGGATGTTTAAATAGCTGTCGCTCGCCGGAGCCTTTCCGATGCAAACGGATTCGTCAGCCAGCTTGACGTGAAGGGAGCTTGCATCAGCCTCCGAAAAAACAGCAACCGTCCGTATGCCGAGCTCCTTTGCGGCCCTTATGACGCGAACGGCAACCTCTCCCCTGTTAGCGATAAGTATCTTTGAAAACATCTTTATAATGGTTCTACTAGAAACAATACCTGGCCGAATTCTACAGGTTCGGCATTTTCTACCAAAACGTCAACTATTTTTCCCTTTAGCTCGGATTTTATCTCGTTCATAAGCTTCATGGCTTCGATTATACACAGGACGTCATTTTCTTTGACAGAGCTGCCGATATCTACGAAAGATTTTGCATCGGGCGACGAAGACCTGTAAAATGTGCCCACCATAGGGGCCTTTATCTCTACGAGATTCTGCGTTTCCTTTTTAGTCGGCCTTACGTCTTGGGACTCAGAGTGCCTTAAAATGGGCGCGGCCGGACCTTGAGGCATGGCGACAACGCTTTTTTCTATTACCCCATGCAGTCCTTTTTTTAGATGAAATTTAACGCCCTCTTCCTCAATGCTTATTTCGGTGAGGTTATGCTTTTCCATTAAGCGAACTATCTCTTCGATTTTTTTTATGTTCATATCTTTGCTCCTTATTTAACGCGTTAAGCCCGGCAGGAATAATCTCCGGTTCGCGTATCAATTCTTATTTTTTCACCAGCGTTTATGAAAAGAGGCACCTTTACCGTGGCACCTGTTTCTACTGTTGCGGGTTTTAAACCGCCCTTTGCAGTGTCGCCCTTAATACCGGGTTCTGTATAGGTAATTTCAAGCTCGACAAAAGGAGGTAACATAATGCCGATCGGTTTATCGTTATGGAACGACACGTCCGCCTCTATGCCGTCTTTTAGGAATTTTGCACTTCCGCCGATCGCGCTTTCATCTATTCCAATCTGTTCATAGGTTGACTGGTCCATAAAATAGTGCGTTGAGCCGTCATGGTAAAGATGCTGCATTTTTTTTTGCTCGATATAGGCCTGCTGAAATGTATCCTCCGGCCTGAACGTCTGCTCGAAAGAAGCGCTTGTAGCGAAATTCTTTAGCTTTACCCTCACGAACGCTCCTCCCTTGCCGGGTTTTATATGCTGCGATTCGAGTATTACATGCAGGGCCTTGTTAATCTCTATTGCTATTCCGCTGCGAAACTGGCGCGCTGTTATCATTGAGTTAAGATCCTTCCGCTGTTTTGCGTTACAAGCAGCATGTCCTCTATTCTTACGCCGCCTTTCCCCTTGACGTAAAGGCCGGGCTCTATTGTTATGACCATTCCCTTTTTTAAGATATTTCTATTCTTTTCCGAGAGCTTGGGGGACTCGTGAACCTTTTTCCCTATCCCGTGTCCCAGAGAATGCAGAATGTTCCGGCCGAACCCTTTTTTCCGCAGGAAATCGTGCGCTTTTTTTGCGAGATATGAAATTCTAATGCCAGGCTTCACCGCGCGTATCGCCATGAGCTGGGCGCCTCTTACCGCCCGGAGCATCCTCTTCATAAGCGCATTTGGCGTTCCCACAAATACTGTTCGCGTCATGTCGGAACGCTCGCCCCTGTAAACCACTCCGAAATCCACTACAACAACGTCGCGATGCCTGATCCTTCTTTGCGTCAGCGCGGCGTGCGGTTTCGCAGCGTTGGAACCCGAAGCAACGATTGTCCTAAAAGAACGCTTAAGTCCCCTCGTCTTGATCCGCGATTCTATTTTTTCAGCCAGTGCCATTTCGCTTATTCCGGGTTTTATGTATTTAGCTATTTCCCGGAATATCTCGGCTGCTAGCTTAGCTGCTTTTTCTATTCTTTTCAACCGGCGCTTGTTCACATCTCGCCTTTTAGGAGGCCGACAGCGGCCTCAAGCCCCAAAAGATAGCTTGCTTTTCCAAAACCCGAGACCTGCCCCTTGGCTACGGGGGCTATGAGAGATGTGTGCCTAAACTCTTCGCGAGCGTATATGTTTGATAGATGTACTTCGACAGCAGGGAGACTCGAAGCGCTTATTGCATCGCGTATGGCAACGCTTGTATGCGTATAAGCCGCCGGATTTATCAAAATAGCGCTCATTCCGTTTTTCTTTGCCGCGCCGATCATATCGACGATCTCGCCCTCATGATTTGACTGCGCGATTTTCAAGACAACCTTGTTTTTTTTCGCGCATTTTTCGAGTTCTTTGTTTATCTCGTCAATAGTAGTCGTGCCGTAGATGTCAACTTCTCTTGTGCCTAAAAGGTTAAGATTGGGGCCGTGTATTACTATTATCTTCAACATATCAACCCTCCGCTCCGGGCTTTTCGGCTTCCTCAATAAGCATTATCGGAATACCGTCTTTTATCGGGTACCTTAGCCCGCATTTAACGCATACGATTTTCTCGCCCTCGAGCTTTACGTCGGCTTTGCACTGCGGGCAAGCGAGAATCTCTAAAAGTTTTTTGTCTATCATACGTTTCCCTCCAGCTTCATCCGTTTCTTGAATTTAAATTGCGGGGCGAAGGCGTAGAAGCCCGCGCCGATGACGCTTGTTAAAAGAAGAATTACCAATAAGAGAATACTGATCGCGAAGGCGTTATCGCTTCCTATGAAATCCTTAAATAGAAGCACGATGGCGCCCTCCCGAAAGCCGAGTCCCCCAATAGACGGTAGCATGCTTATGAGGCTTACGAGCGGCATTAGAAGAAATATAATTCTTAAGCTTAACCCGGTGCCGAGGGAGGCGCCAAGAAGGAATATAACGATAAAATAGCTGCATTGCACGATAGCGGAAACAAGCGCGGCAACGGCTAAAAGTTTTTTTTTGTTCCGGTAATCGTGCACCATGCGGTAGACCTTTGAGAGCTTTTCTCCCACGTTGAACAATTTAAGGTGCGACAGCGCTCCAAGAACCACGCCGGCGACCCTTGAATTTAAAACCACTACCATGCCTACTATACCTGCTACTGCAAACAGCGCTATGGCGCTTTTAATCGACGAGTTAATCATGTTCCAGGAGCATAAAAGCGCGATACTTGCTATCACAATAAAGGAAAATACGCCCACAAAACGGTCCATGAACACTGCGACAAAAGATTTTCCCGCCTGATCAGTTTGAGCATACGCATAGTATGCCTTGACGAGATCGCCGCCGATCGCCGTAGGCATGAAATTATTAAAAAAGTATCCGACAAATGACAACTGAGCTGTTCGGATATAAGGTATTAAAAGCCCTTCGCCTTGAAAAACGAGCCTGAGCCGTACGGCGAGCACGCATACGTTGATCGCGAAGAGAAGTACCGCGAAGAAAAAAATCGCCAGATTCGTCTTCATAAGCGTAGCAGCGACGCCAGGCAGGTGGTGCCGCATGGCAAAAAGAAGCCCTGCCAGAAGTACAGTGCTCACAAAAACCCTCAGAAACGCAGAAAGGCCTTGTTTCATAATAGCAGCTAATATAACATAATTATATTTATTAGTAAAGGTAAATTGAATAGCGCAGCCCTCCCGCAACCACCCTTATGACTGCTTGCCGAGCATGCCCTCAGCGACTTGATTTATAGAGGGTTACGGGCATTGCTTTCGCTTGACGTTCGCTCGGGGATACGCGCCCCTCGCTCACTCTACAAAAGTCGCTCATGCCCTACTGCGCAAAAGATTGCGCAACGAAATGGCGCGCATGCGGTATTCACGACTTT
>JADHYM010000011.1 GCA_016782445.1 Candidatus Omnitrophota bacterium
GCCGCCGCTTCGACACCGGCTATTACTTCTTCGTATGCCTTTTGGAACTCGGGAATGGTCCCGCGTTTAGAAATTTCGAATTTTATATCGTAATAATTTGTCGCCCCTTCAACGCATTCATCTATCGCGCGAATGCTTGTGCAAGATTCGATTTCTCTAGATCTGCCATCGATCGCGCTCTCAACCACTCCTTTTAATACCTTGTCAAGCCTGCGCTTTAAAGCTCTTTTTACTGTCCGAGTGAACTTTGTTAGGCGATCTTGCAGGTTGGGATTGGCCTTGACCGGTTCCATCCAGGAATCGAGCGTTTCGGGTTTTAACCTACGGGGATCAATCGTCCAACTGATTTCTTCAAGAATAGATTCAATGATTTCGCGCGGTGCTCTGCGGGAATCGTCGTCCGGGGAAGGAACATCCTTTCCTCTTTGCCCTAGTCGTGTAAGGCCCTTCAGAGCTTCTTCATCATCAGAGGCTACGAACCGGAGAAACGCTCCTACGCGTATGCCTTTTTTTCCTGCTTTTTCAGCTTCCGCTTGATATTGAGCGACAAATTCCGGAGTACTAACGGCAACAAGCTCCTCTCTAGATTTAACCGCAAAATAAGAAACCGGTAATGTTCCCCTATAAATAAATCTATGAGTTGTAAGGCCTCTTTTATGATTAAAATCGTCCTTCCATGTTACAATGACTTTGTCTTTGAAAAATTCTACGGTCATTTTTTTCTGTTGTGAATCATATATATCGTAGCTATGATGGAAAGTGAGCTGACCCCTCTCACCCATGTAAATAGCATACCTCGTAGCCGGCCAGTTCGCGGAAATAGTCCATAAAATGCTTGTTTCTAAGGCTTCGATAACTCTGATATGCATGGGGAGTTCTGCTTTAATCGTGTAGAAAAACGCTTTCGGGCTGGGTTTATCCGAAGAATGTGATTTTTTAATAAGGCCGTGTATTTCGTCGATAAGCAGCATGATGTTCTCCGGGGCTACTGTAAACAATGCGTTTTCTGTTTTATATAAATCCTTAACATCTTTCGCAGCCCGTTTTATACCGCTTTGGGCAATAACGATTCCTTCGACTCTGCCATTTTTTGGTTTGGTAAGCGGCATGAATATCTCATTATTTTCGGAGTTTAGCCTTATTATATGCGGGACACGTTTTATATCTTCTGCCGGAGTTAAGTGCGCAACCCCCCGGGGATCCATGCTTTCCGAAAACATGAAGGATTTATTCCCGAAAACGGCGCAAATGTCCGGCGCTATGTCTTTTGCGAAGTCCGGCTCAATTGCCATGACTCTGTCAAACGCTTGAGCGAGTGCGTGCACGCCGCTTTCCAGCAATAAAGGCGCATCGTATCTGAAGCGATATTTATTGCGGTTTCCTTCCTTTTCGATTGTAATTAGATATCTGTGATAAATCTTGCTCAACTCTCTTAGATCCCTGTAAGCAGTGGACCTGGATATTCCGGGCTCAAAATCAAGAAAGCCGTATTTCGCGCAAACCTCCTCGTATCCCGCCATGTAGTCCGAAACAGTGAAGAATCCTCGATCTCGCATGGCTCTTTTTATGCGCTCCGACAGAAAAATAACCGCTTTCGCGTCCTCCGGGTTCTTTCCGGAGTGTTCTCTGAATGTGCCATCCGGGTTACGGATTCCGGATTCTTCCGGATTATCACCTAGTTCGCCTGACACAAAGGCATAGGTAAGCTCACGCCTTTTTTGCCTATCGCGCAGTTCATCCCACAGTCCCCTAAGACCAATGATATCTAAATCAGGGCGGGATTTTTTCATGGCATTAATTTCTTCATCCAGGAAAGCCCATAACCTCCTCGTTCCTCTTTTCTCAAGCGTGCCTATTCTCTGAAAAGTTACTTTATATATTTTGGCTATAGCTTCTAGCGCTAACCCTTGGGCGCGAAACCGCAGCACTTCAAGGTCACGCTCACGCATTCTCGAAAGCACTCTCCGGCGAAGTTCTTGAAAAGCATCTCTCTCTTCAACAGCGATCATATTACTAAGCGGCGTCCTGTATGTCGCGGGCTCGCCTGCCGCGTAATCCCTTGTTTCGAGGTTGCGGTCGAGGTCAACAATGTTAAGCATTAAGTTCTCAAATTTCACACGAACGTCCGCCAATTGTGGGAATTTTGTGTATAGCTCATAGCGGACGTCCAGCGCATTGAGCGGGACACCGTCTACTACCGATTTGACTTCTTTTCCCGTCATTACACCTATTTCATGCGCAAGCCTTGACGTGAGTAAGGCGCGCGCGGCGTTTATTTCTCCGGCATCAATAACGCCATTTCTAAGGGCGTTATATGCCTTTTTATCCGCAATAAAAGCCGTGACAGCGCTGTTGCTTGAATGCATCCAGGAATCCACGGCGGTTTCTTTGATTGCTCCGTCTACTTTATGAAGAACGGTTGAGACAAGCATTTTTCTGCTTTCATCGTAAGAAATGCCCTCTTTTTCTTTGAGTATCTTCTGAAACTCCTTGAAATTGATAATAAAGAAATCTCTCTTTTCTATGTTTTTTAGGTCCCGGGGGTTGGGATTTACTATATTTAATTTCAGATTACTTTTAAGGCCGTTTATAACTTTTCTATAATCAAAAACCTTCGTATGAGGCTTTTTAACAAATCCGTATTTCCACGCGAGCGCTATTAATCGGTCAACGCCTATCTCATGCTGTGCGTATCGCGATATCGCTTTCGCAGCAACCTTATCTTTATCTTCACCTTTTTCGCGGCGGGGAGGCTCTTTGCCGGCGTCAAAACGGCCTTGTCTTGAAAATCTAACATATTCGTCTTCTGTATATGAGATGAAGCAAGGATCCGTAGCGTCCTTGCGGTATAGCATATAATACCTTAATCCCTCGGCCGAACAAGCAGATCTTTCAGGTATATATTCGCCTTCCCTCGCCCTGCATAATACGCTTGTATAACCGTTCGGAAGCGTTTTTTCCTCACTAAAGAAAAGCTGAGTTTTGTGACGCTCTTTCCGTCTTGCATTTTCAAAACGAGTGTTTATTCCGACAAGTGTATCCTTGTCCAGGTCGCCGGTATTTGATAATGCGTCTTTTATGATGAGGCGCGCGATTGAATCGATCCTACCCAAATCCTGCTCAACTATAGTTTGATTGATGTCATCGAATTTAAGCGGCACAGCGAGCGTCTGGCTGGTTACGACTTGTGGGCTTTGTGCGAACGCAAGATCCTGCGCTATGGTATTAAAGAAAAAGAATACCGCAACTATTGCTGCGACGGTTTTATTTATTTGTTTTAAATGCACTATCTCTCCTCGATTTATTTTAAGCTTTTGTTTTGCTAACAATTCATGTGCATAATATAGCATATTTTTTGTTTTCAAGTGTCACAGGAGTGTATTAGTTAGGTAAAAATAGTGTGGGTTGCGGTTGCGTCGGTCAGTGGCGTCGCGGGAATCGTTAATCCGTCGCGGTTGCGTCTGGCGAAACGTCGGTCGTCGGATGGTTGCGTGTATTTTTTCACGCAACCGATCAACGCAACCGATTCTCGCGACGCGACCGCAACCAATCGACGAAAACCTGCTATGTTTGGAGGTGTTTTATTACGTTATCTGTGGGTATGAGAGTGGATTTCTTATCAGCTCTCGACTTGATTTCGATTTTGCCGTTTTTGAGGTTCTTCTCTCCTATAATAACCTGCGTAGTGAAGCCTACCAGATCAGCGTCCTTGAACTTAACACCGGCACGTTCGGATCTATCGTCTATTATAACGTCCAAACCGGCTTTTAAAGCGTCGTTATAGACTTTTTCCGCTGTCTCGCGAAGTGCCTTATCTTCTATGTTTAAAGGAAGTATTACGATTTCATACGGGCTTAAGGACTTGGGCCAGATAATGCCGTCCTTATCGTAGCTTACCTCTATAACTGCCGCGGGAATCCTGTTTACGCCGATGCCGTAACAGCCCATTATGATCTCGCGCGATTTGCCGGCGCTGTCCAGAAATGTCGCGCCTAATGTCTTGGAATACTTCGTGCCCAGCTTAAATGTGTGACCAAGTTCGATTTCCTCGCCGGATTTAGGATAAACCACAAATTCGTGGGACTCTTTCCCGCCCATCATGCCGGGATCTGCTTCTTTTATTTTATACGGCAGGCTGCATCTTTTAAATATGCGCTCGTAGGCCGCATACATCTTCTTATAATTTTTCTCGAGGCCTTTTTCATCCGCATCAAAGCTATAGGCATCCTTCATGATAAATTCACAGCTTCTTATTACGCCGAATCGGGGCCGAATCTCATCGCGGAACTTTGTCTGTATCTGAAAAAGTATCTTTGGAAGGTCTTTATAGGAAGACAAGGTACCCGCTACAAGATTCGTAATAACTTCTTCGTGAGTGGGCCCGAGACATACGGTTTTTCCGTGTCTGTCCTTGAACTTGATCATTACCTCGCCAAGCTCTTCATCGCGGCCTGTTTTTTGCCATAGCTCGATGGGCTGGAGCGCCGGCAGAAGAATTTCTTCCGCGCCCTCTTTTACTATTTCTTCCCTTATAATGTTTTTAACCTTTGAGATGACCTTGTACCCCAAAGGAAGGTAAGAGTATGTTCCGGCACTCAATTTACGGACAAACCCCGCGCGCACCGCAAGCTTGTGGCTTATAGCTTCCGCGTCCTGCGGATCCTCTCGCAATGTCGGTATTAAGGTTTGTGTCCAACGCATTTCAATAGTTCCTTAACAGCATTTCTTGTTTTTATCTTTTTTATGATTTTACCTTTTTTAAATAGCATCCCAAATCCTTTACCAAATGCGATTCCCACATCCGCTTCGCGCGCTTCGCCGGGCCCGTTAACCTCACATCCCATTACAGCTATTTTCACGTTCGTCCCTCGTCCCTCGTCCCTCGTCCCTCGGAACGCGCTTTCGAGTGCGGCTGTTATTCTTAAGAGGTCGACCTGGCATCGTCCGCAGGTGGGACACGAGATAATTTCCGGGCCAAATCGCCTTACATCTACGGCCTGCAATATTCTTTTAGCGGCGATAACTTCTTCGACAGGATCCTCTGTAAGTGAAACACGTATCGTGTCGCCTATCCCGTCCAAAAGAAGCGCTCCTATACCGATTGCGGACTTTACTATGCCCGTATTATATGAACCTGCCGCAGTCACTCCCAAATGCAGCGGATAATCACAAAGAACGGCTAATTTCCTGTATACGCTAACCGTTTCCGGAACACTTGATGATTTTAATGAAATTATTATATCATGAAAATCTTGCTTTTCAAAAAATTTAATATACTTAAGAGCAGTTTTTATAAACGAGTCGTCCTTTCGTCCTTTCGTCCCTGCCTGTCCGGCAGGCAGGCTTTCGTCCATCGGAACTAAAGACCCGGAGTTAAGCCCTATGCGTATGGGAACGCGTTTCTTTTTGGCAGCGCCTATTATTTCTTTCAAATGCTCAGGGTTTGAAATGTTGCCCGGATTTATGCGTATCTTATCTGCGTTGTTTTTTATCGCCTCGAGCGCAAGGTGAAAATCAAAATGAATATCCGCTACGAGAGGTACCCTGATCTTACGCTTTATCTTTTTAATTGCACGCGCGGCGAGCTTGTCCTTTACTGCGACGCGTACTATCTCACAACCGCACTTTTCAAGCTCCTTTATCTGGGCGACGGTCTTTCGCACATCGCGCGTATCAGTCTTCGTCATGGACTGGATACGCACCGGAAAATGCGAGCCGATCTTAACCCCGCCTACGTTTATTGTTCGTGTCTTTCGCCTCATCTTACCCATTCCATACCTGGTTTGATATCAGTTATTTTCCCAGATTCGAGATAACCCGCGCCGTGTCGAAATAACTTACATACAGAAAAAACATTATCAGAAACGCGAGCGCCACGTTTTGTACGACACCTTGCGTCCTCGGACTTAGCGGCCTTCCTCTTAATTTTTCTATTCCCAGGAATAATATGTGCCCACCGTCAAGTATGGGGAAAGGGAGTAGGTTAAATATAGCAAGAAGCAAGCTTATCGTCGCAAGCATGTTGAGGACAGAGATCGGCCCGTATTTAACCGCTTTTGCAAGCATTTCCACGATCAGTATCGGCCCGCCCACGTTTTCCTTTACGGGCATGGCGCCTGTTGCCAAAAGCCATATCCCCTTATAAGTGGTTATGGTAAAAAACCAAACGTGCTTTGCAGCAAGGGAAACAGCGCGCGCCGGATTTCCTTTCAATATAACGACGTTTTCGCTCTGAGCTATGCCTATGCCGACAAACTTTACCTTTTGCTTGAAAACGTTTTGCGTCTCTATTACCTTAGGCGCAACGTTTAGATTAATCGCTCTATCGCCTCTTTCTATTGTAAGAGAAAGAGGCAAGCCGTCTTTGTCAGCCCTTATCGTCTTAACCAGTTCGTCCCAGTACTTGACGGTTTTTCCGTCGATCGCCGTTATCGTATCTCCTTTTCGGAGGCCCGCAAGTTGAGCCGGCGATCCTGTAAGTGTTCCGCCTATTTCGCTTGTCGGCATGGGCGTTCCGACAAAAAAGATAACTATAAATATTAAAAATGCGAATATATAGTTGAAAATCGCTCCCGAAGCTACAATAAAAAATCTCGAGCGTATGGGCTTGGACTGAAATTCGTCTTTTTCTCCCTTACGCTCATCCGGATCTTCGCCGGCAAGCTTCACAAAACCCCCGAAAGGTATGAGGTTTACCACGTATTCGGTGCCTTTTCGCGTAATGCCGAAAAGCCTTTTTCCGAAACCCAAGGCAAACTTCTCGACCCGCACCCCGCACACGCGCGCGGCAATAAAATGCCCTGACTCATGCACAATTATAAGAATGCTTAATATGAAAATTATTATAAGGCCTGTAAATATCGCGCCCAGTATCAACATAATCGCCTCGTTTCGTTTTTAGCCCATCCGGCCACGTGGAGTATCTGGTCTATTGATGGATTTTTTATTGTCTTGTGTCTTGTAACTACCTTTTCAATGATATCGATTATTTTCATAAACTTTATCCTGCCCCCGAGGTAAAGCCGGACAGCTTCTTCGTTGGCGCTGTTCAAAGCTGCCGGGTAAGTGCCGCCTTTTTTTACCGCATCATAAGAGAGCCTGAGCGCAGGAAATTTCTTCATATTCGGTTTTTCGAACGAGAAATTTCCAAGATCCGGGAAGTCGATGCGCGGAAGGCGCGACTGGATTACGTCGGGATAACACAAAGCGTGCATGATCGGAAAACGCATGTCCGGAATGAACATATGCGCAAAAACGCTGCCGTCTTTCATTTCTACCATGCCGTGTATTATGGCCTCGGGATGAAAAAGTATTTCTATTTTTTTGATTTCCGTACCAAAAAGATAGTGCGCCTCGATAAGCTCAAGCCCCTTATTCATCATGGTAGCCGAATCAACGGATATTTTTTTGCCCATTTTCCATACCGGATGCGCGAGGATCCTGGCCTGCGAAAACTTTCCAAACATGCTCTTTGAAACCTTTCGTAGCGGCCCGCCCGTTCCCATGAGGTAAAGCTTCGCGACGCATTCTTTTTTCCTTCCCTCAAGGCACCGGAATATCGAATTATGCTCGGAATCAACGGGTATTATTTTAACCCCGTGGGTCTTTGCCATACTTTTTATAATGGGCCCGGCGCTCACTATTGCCTCTTTATTGGAAAGGGCTATTTGTTTTCCCGCCTTTATCGCGGACAAAATCGGCAGGGCCGCTGAAATGCCGCTTATGGCCACAACAACTATGTCGGCCTCCTTCATGGACGCAAGCTCTTCTATACCGCCGGGACCAAGAAGTATTTTCTTCGGCGTTTTCAACAATTTCTTTAACTCGTTGTATTTTGATTCGTCGCCGATCGCCGCAAAGCGCGGTTTAAAACGCTTTATCTGTTTTGCCAGAAGCCCGACATTTTTTTGCGCACTCAAGCCCACCACGGTAAAGAGATCCCTGTGCCTCGATATTATATCAAGTGCACTTGTGCCCACGGATCCGGTTGAGCCTAGTATTACTATTTTCTTCATATCTTTAAGCTTATGGTTGCGGTTGCGTTAGTAGGTTGCCTGCCTGCAGGCAGGCGTCGCGAGAAACGTCGTTTGTCAGTCGGTTGTGTGCATTTTAGCCACGCAACCAGTCGACACAACCGTTTCGCGCGACCCAACCGCAACCTACCGACGCAACCAGTCACCGTACATATTTTAAAACAAGTTCTTTATATTAAGGTAAAAGTAGAAAATAGGCGCGGTAAAAAGAAGGCTGTCGATCGTGTCCAGCATGCCCCCCAGGCCCGGCAGCGCCCGGCTTGAATCCTTGGCATCAAAATCGCGTTTAAAGAGGCTCTCGGCAAGGTCTCCGATCTGGCCGAGAATGCCGAAAAGAAATCCCAGAAAAAGAAGCCTCGTGTAAGGAAAATCCACGAGAATACCCTTGGATAAAAGAGCAAGGATTACGCAGGACATAAGGCCGCCTATGGCCCCCTCCTTTGTCTTGTGCGGGCTTATTCGTGGAATAAGGGGATGTTTGCCAAAGTATTTTCCTATAAAATAAGCGCCCACGTCCCCTCCCTTTGTCACGATAACAAGGAAAGTGACGAGCTTCGCCCCTTCATGCAAAAACTTGATTTTGATAACAAAAGACAAAAACCAGCTTATATAAAAAAGTGCGAACAAAAGTATAGCTATACTCGTCAGGTGGTTCTGCGCCCTGTCGCGCCTGGCAAGCTGAAGGATAAAAGCAAAAAGGCAGGTTATCACTATGAACAAAGGCTCCATGTTCGAGTAGCCTTCGCCCTTCTGGAAATACACGGCTATGGGGATCACGATCCCTATGAGTATGCCGTAATACTTATAGACAACTACGCCCTTTTTCTCGACTATAGAAAAAAACTCATAGAGCGCCGCGGCTACGAAGAATGTCGTCAGAATACAGAAAGCCCAGTTTGGCAGCAAAAAAAGTATGCAAAATACCGCTGATAATACAGTCAGCGAGGTTATGACGCGTTTTATAACACTATCCGCCATAGCGCCTATCCCTCTTTTTATATTCGTTAACAGCCGTTTCAAGTTCCTTTTTTCCGAAATCAGGCCATAATACGTCTGTCACGTAGAGCTCGGCGTAGGATATCTGCCACAAAAGAAAATTGCTGAGCCTCATTTCGCCGGATGTCCTTATGAGCATGTCAGGGTCGGGAATATCTGAAGTATAGAGGTGCTTTGCGAAAACATCTTCGGTTATATCCCCGGGCTTAAGCTTCTTTTCCAGCACTAAGGTTGCTATGCTTTTTGTGGCTTCTATTATCTCCATCCGGGAACCGTAATTCAGAGCCAGATTAACTAAAAGATTTTTGTTTTCTTTTGTTTCCTCTTCGATTTTTCTCATCTTTATCTGTATCGATTCGGGCATTCCGCTCATCTTGCCTATTGCGCGAAAACGCACGCCCTTTTTTCTTAAATCTTCCTTATTGCGTTTTTCAAGATGTGTTTCCAGAAGCTTCATGAGGGCTTTAACTTCGAGTTCGGGGCGCTTCCAGTTCTCCGTACTGAAGGCATAGAGGGTCAGGATCTTTATGCCTAAATCAAGCGCTCCCTCTATCGTATTTTCGATCGCTTTAACGCCCTGTTGATGACCGGTTATTTTTGGAAGGCCTCTTTTTTTTGCCCACCGGCCGTTGCCGTCCATTATTATCGCGATATGGGTTGGTGTTGTTTTTAATTTCATGCTCTCTGTTTCAGGTTACAAGTCGCAAGTTATAGGTTTTTTTAATATGCAACTTGCAGCCTGTAACCTGCAACCTGCAGCCTGAAGCCTGTCTATTTCATGAGCGTATGTGTCAGAATAAACGAACCGAAAACAACCGAGACCATGGCCATAAGTTTTATAAGTATATTAAGGCTCGGCCCGGAAGTATCTTTGAAAGGATCACCGATCGTGTCCCCCATGACAAGTGCCTTATGAGCCAATGAACCCTTGCCGCCGTGAGCGCCTTTTTCTACGTATTTTTTGGCGTTGTCCCAGGCACCGCCCGCATTCGCCATAAATACAGCCATTACGAATCCGCTGCCGAGAGCGCCTACCAGGAGCCCTATATTCGCCGCAGGTCCTAAAATAAGTCCGGTTGCTATCGGGCTTATTAAAGCCAATATGCTCGGAATTATCATTTCACGCTGTGCCGCCACGGTGCATATGGAAACGCAATGCTCGTAATCAGGCTGGCATTTCCCTTCCATGATACCTGCAATGTCGCAAAATTGCCGCCTTACTTCTTTTACAATACTTTGCGCCGCCCGACCCACTGCCTTCATGGTCAGTGCGGAAAATAAAAAGGGTAGCATTATGCCTATAAATACGCCTACTATTACTTTCGGCTCCATGAGAGTCACGACAACTTCCTCGCCGAAACGGTGAAGCTCGTCCCTGTACGCCGCCACAAGCGCGAGCGCAGTAAGAGCCGCGCTTCCTATGGCAAAGCCTTTACCGGTCGCCGCTGTAGTATTTCCCAAAGAATCAAGGGCGTCAGTGCGCTCTCTTACTATAGGGTCCTGTTTGGACATCTCTGCTATGCCGCCCGCGTTATCAGCTACCGGGCCGTATGCATCAGTCGCGAGTGTAATGCCAAGAGTACTTAGCATGCCCACTGCCGCAACGCCTACTCCGTATAAACCGGCATTAAACTTAAACGCTGCATCCACCCCGGATGACGCTAAATAGTAACTGGCGATGGTCGCTATGCCGACCGTAAAAACCGGAATTGCCGTAGAAAACATTCCCGTAGCCAGGCCGCTTATAACGACTGTGGCTCCGCCGCTTAAAGAAGATTCCGCTATCATGCGCGTAGGCGGATACCTGTCAGACGTAAAAAATTCTGTTGAGAGCCCTATTATAATACCGGCCAGAAGTCCCGCGATAACCGCCCAATATACGCCCATATTATCGGGCAAGAGGTGTCTCATTATAAAGAATGATGCTATCGCTATAAGAGCGGCGCTTACAAAAATTCCTTTTCTAAGCGCGAAAAGCAGCTCTCCCTGTTCTGCTTTTTCTTTTGTTCTGACAAAAAACGTACCTATAATACTGGCTATAACCCCCACCGAGGCCATGACAAGCGGTATCATTACTCCGTTAACGCCAAACCCGCCTGCTACCGCGAGGACCATTGTCGCTACTATCGAACCCACGTATGATTCGTAGAGATCCGCGCCCATACCGGCAACGTCGCCGACGTTATCACCCACGTTATCAGCAATAACAGCGGGGTTGCGCGGGTCATCCTCCGGAATACCGGCTTCGACCTTTCCCACCAGATCCGCGCCCACATCAGCGGCTTTAGTATATATCCCGCCACCTACGCGGGCAAAAAGCGCCATGAGAGATGCTCCCATCTCGAATGTCAGCATCGTCCCCGTTATATATTGTATCCTGACAGCTATATCCGTTACTTCCTGGACATGCGTATACCAGTAATCCAGAACATAATACCATATTGATAGATCTAAAAGCCCCAGCGCCACGACCGAAAGCCCCATAACTGTCCCGCTTGCAAAAGCTATGCGAAGCCCGGAATTCAGGCTTTTCTTGCACGCCTCAGTGGTCCGGGCGTTCGCGCTTGTCGCGACTTTCATGCCGATGAACCCCGCAAGGCCGCTGAAAAACCCGCCCGTCAGGAACGCAAAAGGAACAAAAAAAGGAAGATAGTTTCTCTTCGCCAGGATAAGTAAAAGCACAAACACAATTGCGAAAAAAATAGCTATTACGGTATATTGCCTTTTTATGTAAGAAGCAGCGCCTTTTTGGATTGCTTTCTGTATTTTCTGCATCGCGTCGTCGCCGGGCGATTGTTTCATGATTTTAACTATAAAATACGTCGCGAATACAAGCGCTAAAACCGAACTTATAGGAGCAATTATAAGCATTTCTTTCCCTTCTATTCTACTGTTATAGTTTGCTTTCTATCCGAACCCACGGAAATTAACACGATCTTCGTATTGAGGATTTTCTGTATCCTTTTCAGATAATTTTTCGCTTTTGCCGGAAGCCTTCTGAAAGTGGTAACGCCTGTAGTATCAGTCTGCCATCCCGGAACACTCTCGTAAACCGGTTCGCATTCATCCAGCGCCCTTATGCTGCTTGAAAACCTGTCATAAAGTTTTCCCTTTACGCGATAGGAAGTGCATATTTTTATGGTTTCGAGCTCGTCCAGCACGTCAAGCTTTGTCACAACTATTTCCGCTATGCCATTTACCGCTACCGAATGCTTTACCAGGCACGCATCAAACCAGCCACACCTCCGGGGCCTGCCCGTCGTTGCGCCAAATTCTCCGCCTTTTGTTCTTATTTTTTCCATCATGTCAGGGCCAAACTCGGTGGGAAAAGGGCCTTCGCCAACACGTGTTGTATACGCTTTCACCACGCCTATAACTTTATCGATTCTAGTAGGGCCTATGCCGGATCCCGTGCAAGCGCCACCCGCTGTCGAGTTAGACGAGGTCACGAAGGGATACGTTCCGTAATCAACATCGAGGAGGGTCCCCTGGGCGCCTTCAAAAAGTATGGACTTTTTCTTTTTTATAGCCGCATTTAAAAGTTCCGTCGTATCACATACAAAATTCTCGAGCTTCGCGGCGTAGCCCGCATAATCGTTGTATATACGGTCAAAAGAAAATCCTTCAAAATCATAGAGTGTTTTAAGAATTTTATTTTTTTCTTCCAGGTTGGCGCGAAGCTTATTTTTAAAGATCTTTTCGTCGAAAAGATCAACGATACGTATCCCGGAACGCGATACTTTGTCCGCGTAACAGGGGCCTATACCTTTTTTTGTGGTGCCTATTTTCGTTTTTCCCTTTATGAGCTCCTTTAGCTCATCCATCTTCCTGTGGTAAGGAAATATAACGTGCGCGTTTTCGCTTACGAAGAGCCTCCCTTTTACCTCGATATTTTTGGATTCGAGCATATCGATCTCCTCTATAAGGGCTTTGGGATCTATTACTACGCCGTTACCTATGACGCATGCTTTCTTCTTATGCAGGATCCCGGAGGGAATGAGATGTAAAACAAATTTTTCGCTGCCTATGACAACCGTGTGCCCGGCGTTATTGCCGCCCTGATAACGGGCAATGAAGTTCGTATTTTTAGCAAGGATGTCTATTACCTTTCCCTTGCCCTCGTCTCCCCACTGTGCTCCTATAACAACAAGATTAGACATCTCTATCTCCTCGTCGGGGATGGCGGCCGCGGTGGCGGAGTCGGTATCTTCGGCGGTTGAGGAGGCAGGGTAGGAAGTTTAGGCGGCTGCGGGGGTGGTTTTGGTATATTTTGCACGGCCCGCACAGCGTTAAGTTGCCTTTGTATTCTTTCCATCTGCAGCCTTGTGCGCTCGCGCGCGACGCGCTTGTGCACACTAAGTAAAGCCTCTTTATCCATATCGTTTAATGATTTTCGCTCCCCGGCTGTTTCTAATTCTATGTGTTCTATAGCGCCTTCTTTATCGTATGCTATTTTGAGCCCTGGTATGAACGAGGCGGCCTCGGGGTATGCTATGATCATATCTCTTATGCGGCCCCTCAACTCCTCTTCGCTCAACTCTTCCAGTGGCGACTGCCGTGCAAGACGAGCCGGCTTTGCATTTTCTATGGTTTTAGCCTTGGTCTCACCGGAGACTTTTTCTTGCATCTTGTCGCTTTTATGAATCATTTTTCTCCATGCGCGTTTCCAAAAACCTACTTTTTCTTGCGCCTCAACCATTGTTGTCGACATAATTATAATAATCGAGAAAGTAGCTAAAATTTTTATTACGTTGTTTTTCATTTTTTGCGCCTTTTTTGGGTAAGGGGAGCCATTACAAAAATTTTCTTAGCGATATTCGGGTATTTAGCAATAAACGCAAGCTCGTCCTGCGTCAGGGGTTTTTGCGTGTGCACATTCGCGTAACGGACAAGCTCTAATATTTTTGTCGCCTCGTTTTTGTCCTTGAACTTTATCTGAAGTTTTTCGTACACGTTCCTGAATCCTTTAATGCCTGAGTATTCGCCGGCGGTAATCTGGCGCCCCGTTTCTATTACTTCCGGTTCGCCGCGGCCAAGCTCCTCAAAATCATAAAGTTCGTAATTCCGCCTGTCCTTCAGGGCTCCGTCGGCGTGTATCCCTGACTCATGAGCAAATGCGTTTTCCCCGACTGCTACCTGATTTACCGGTATCGGTATGCCAAAAGCGTAGGAAGCGTATTTCGCTATCTTCCAGGCTTTTTTTAGGTTTATACTCGGATCCAGTTTGTATTTCCCGGCAAAACCGCTTGAATGTTTTATAGCCAATATAACGCTTACGAGATCCGCGTTGCCGGCCCTTTCTCCGAGCCCGTTTACTGTTGTATTTATATAAGCGTCAACGCCTGAGTCTATGGCAGCTTTCGCGCCCGCAACGCTCACAGCAACAACCATTCCGAGATCGTTGTGACAGTGGAGCTCGATCGGTATCCTCACAGCTGAGGCAAGGTGTGCTACGCGATCATATATGGTAAACGGGTCGTCATAACCGAGGGTATCGCAGTATCGTACCCTGCATGCGCCTGATTCTTTTGCCGCCATCGCGAATTCCACCAGATATTCAAGATCGCTTCGCGAGGCATCTTCCGCATTCACGCCAATCGTTTTTATCCCGCAACGTTTTGCTTCCTTTACCGCTTCCACCATCTCGTTTATAACATCGGTTTTGCTGTATTTTCCTTTGAACTTACCCTGTATCATCTGATCGGATGTAGAGATAGAAAGATTCAGATGCCTGATATTAGTCTTCTGCGTGGCTTTTATCACATCTTCTTTTATCGCCCGCACCCACCCCTCAAGTATGATCGGCTTCAAAGCGCCGAGCTTCGCGAGCTCCAGGTTCGCGTTGAGATAATTCGTTTCGTGACTTGTAACGGGAAACCCGAACTCTGACTGGTAAATGCCCATGTCATTTAAGTACATGTTTATCATTGTTTTCTGCAGTTTAGCCAGCCCGAGGCGCGACGTCTGCACGCCGTCCCTGTTCGTGACATCAATTATACGGATTATGTTTTGTTTTTTCTTCATTTTTATCCCCTTATTTTTCCTTCTCGCCCCTTCGTCTATGCAAATTACCAATTACAAATTACTCGAATCCCTTCGTGCCTCATAGCTTAATCGCTTTTACATCCTTTATGTATTTTGCTTTTTTTATCTTCTCAAGCGTTGCCTTGGATACGGCGCTATCTATATTGAGAACTGAAACAGCGTCTCCACCCGGCTTCGCGCGTCCGAACGTCATGCCGGCAATGTTTATGTTCTCCGCTCCGAGAAGCGTCCCGATATGCCCGACGATACCCGGTTTGTCCTGATTGCGTATGACAAGCATGTGGCCTTGAGGCACCACCTCGACGTAATGCTGATTGATCTTGACTATCCTCGGGTTTACTTTTGTGAAAAGCGTTCCCATGATAAAGTTTTTAGACCTCTCCGTTTCTATCTCTACTATGACGAGATTGGCAAAATCCTCTATCTCCTCGGTCTTTTCTTCGATGATTTTTATTCCTCTCTCCTTGGCTATGACAGGAGCATTTACATAATTTACGTTCTCCTCCAGGATCGGCTCAAGCATTCCTTTCATGACAGAACGCGTAAGCGTGCCGGGATCGTGCTTTGCGGCTTCACCTACATATTTTACTTTAACTTTTTTTATGTACCCTTCGGCAAGCTGGGCTTGCATTTTTCCGATTTTCTCTGCCAGGCTAAGGTAGGGCTCCATGACTTTCAGTACCTCCGGATCAATCGAAGGCGCGTTTACGGCGTTCCTTATACCCCTGCCTGTGAGCGCGTCTTTTATGCTTTCGGCCACGTCGAGCGCGACGTTTACCTGCGCTTCCTCTGTCGAGGCCCCGAGATGCGGCGTAGTAATAATTTTATCACAAGAAATTACCTTGCTCCCTTTAGGCGGTTCCTTCTCGTATACATCAAGCGCAGCCCCGGCAACACGGCCTTTTTCTATTGCTTCAAGAAGTGCTTCTTCGTCTATTATTCCGCCGCGCGCGCAGTTTATTATGCGAACGCCTTTTTTCATCTTTTTGAAAGAATCGCTTTTTATAATATAGTGCGTTTCCTTATTGTGAGGCGTGTGCACGGTTATGTAATCGGACCTCTTGAAAAGATCCTCAAGATTCACGGATTCTATGCCGAGCGCTTTGGCTTTATCAGGCGAGAGAAAAGGGTCATATGCGACTACTTTCATGTTGAAGCTCAAGGCCCGCCTTGCCACCTCAGTGCCTATCCGCCCGAAACCTATTATCCCGAGAGTCTTCCCATATAATTCCACGCCCATGAATTTTTTTCTCTCCCACTCGCCCTTCTTTACAGATTCATTGGCCTGCGGTATTTTACGCGATAAAGCAAGTATGAGCGAAAATGCGTGCTCAGCAGTGGAGATGGTGTTTCCTCCCGGCGCGTTCATAACAACTATGCCGCGCTTTGAGGCCTCTTCCACATCTATATTATCAAGGCCGACTCCGGCGCGCCCTATATATTTAAGTTTTTTGGTTGAGGAAAGGATCTCTTTTGTAACCTTTGTCTGACTCCTTACTATAAGCGCATCGTATTCGCCTATGCATCTTTTAATCTCCTCCGGGGAAAGATTGGGTCTTACGTCAACCTTGAAGCCTTTTTCTTTTTCAAGAATCTCTACGCCTGCCTTTGCGAGGGGATCGCTCACTAATATTTTAAAAGCCATGCCTTTCCTCCGATTTTATCTAATCTATTACTTAACCTTATGGCCCAATTCCGCAAGTGTTTCCTTCAGTTTCTCCAAAGCGTGTTCCAGGTCCTCCCTCGTGATCGCTCCCATGTGCGCGATCCTGAAAATCTTCCCCTTTAGATGCCCCTGGCCTCCGGCGAAGATAACGCTTTTTGTTTTCATCGTGTCCACGATTTTTTTGCCGTCCAGGCCTTGCGGAACCTTAATTGCGGTCAAGGCATCGGACGGATACTTTGAAAAAACCTCAAGCCCCATGCCGGATAAGCTTTGACGGACAAATGCAGCGTCCGCAGCGTGCCTGGCAACAAATTTATCCACGCCTTCGTCAAGTATCATGGAAACGGCCTTGCCAAGCCCCAGAACGAGCGTTATGGCCGGCGTCCACGGGCTATCTCCTTCGGTTACTACTTTCTCGTATCTTTTCAGGTCAAAATAAAATTTTGGCAGTTTCGACGCTGCCGCCAGTTTCCATGCCTTTCCGCTCACAGCTAAAAAAGCGAGCCCCGGCGGCAGCATGAATCCCTTCTGGGAACCGCCTATGGCTATGTCCACGCCCCATTCGTCCATGAAAAATTCATCCGCTCCGAGCCCGCTTATCGCATCCACAACGAGGATGGCGCGTGTGTTTTTCACGACACTGCCTATCGATTTAACGTCGTAAAGAGTCGCAGTCGATGTCTCGCAAAGCTGTATAAAAACTGCCTTGGCCTCGGGATGCTCCTTAAGGGCTTTTTCTATGGCCGCGTGGTGTGGCCTTGTGCCCCACTCTACGTCTATAGGCACGACCTCTACGCCAAAAGCTCGGCATATTTCGCTGAATCTTTCTCCGAATTTTCCGCCTCTTACAACAATCGCGGTATCGCCTTTTGATAGCGTATTCGTTACGCTCGCTTCCATGGCGCCGGTTCCGCTCGAGGTGAAAGTCAAAACGTTTGCGTCTGTCCTAAAGATTTTTTTTATATCCTGATTTATCTTCCAGACTATGTCCCGGTACTGTGACGTCCTGTGATGTATGATCGGCTCGGACATTGCCTTCATGATTTCTTCCGGCACCGGCGCCGGGCCGGGGGTCAGTAAATATTGTTTCTTCACTTATTTATCTCCTTACTAAACCGTCTCTCGTCGGTCGGTTGTGGTTGTGTCGCGCGAAACGTTGGTTGTCAGTCGGTTGCGGTTTTTTTACGCAACCGATCGACACAACCGATTCTCGCGACGCCACCGATCGACGCAACCGTTCGACGAATTATCATTTCTTCTTAATGGCCTCAACGACCTGGTCCACGATACCGTAGCTTTTCGCCTCTTCAGCTGACATGAAAAAGTCGCGGTCAGTATCTTTTTTTATTGTACCCATCGCCTTGCCTGTGTGCTTAACGAGGATGTTTTCTATCCGTTCTTTAAGCCTAAGTATTTCCTTCGCCTGTATACTGATGTCAGCCGCCTGGCCCTGAACTCCGCCCCACGGTTGATGTATCATTACACGCGCGTGCGGCAACGCGTATCTTTTACCCTTCGTGCCGGCGGCAAGAAGAACCGCTCCCATGCTTGTCGCCTGGCCCACGCAATAAGTATTCACGTCCGGCTTTATAAACTGCATCGTGTCGTATATCGCCAGGCCGCTTGTCACGTGCCCGCCCGGCGTATTCACGTAGATGTCCACGTCTTTTTCCGGGTTTTCCATCTGCAAAAAAAGGAGCTGCGCTATGATGACATTCGCCACCATGTCGTCTATGGGCGTTCCTATGAAAATTATCCTGTCTTTAAGAAGCCTCGAGTAGATATCATACGCGCGTTCCGCGCGCCCGTCTTTTTCAATCACCATCGGGATCAGCATGCTCATAATTACCTCCCCTTTTATGCCTCGGTTATTTTCGCTTCTTTGAGTAACATTTCAAGCGTCTTCGTCTCCTTTATCTCCTCAACAAGGCCGTTCAACAGGCCCTCTTTTTCGTAATTTTCTTTTATTTCTTTTTCCGGACGGCCGGCGCTTTGAGAGATCTCGGCGATCCTCTTTTCGAGGTCCTTGGCCGTCACGCTAACACCGTCTTTAAGCGCTATTTCGTCCAGAAGAAAATAAACACGCACTTTGTTGACAGCGTCCATGGCGAGTTCATTATCGGCTTTTTTTAGTCTCTCGTTTATTTCCTCGGTGCTCACTCCGTTGCGTGAAAGTTCCTGCCTAAGGCGTTTTTCGAGGTATTCTTTCTGTCTTTTTACTATATTTTCCGGCACTGGAAATTTATGTTCCTTTAAGAGCTTTTCCAGTATCTGGTTCTCCATGTGTATTTTTTCGGCGCTTTCTTTTTTCGCGACAAGCTGCGTTCTTATCTCTTCCTTAAGGGCGTTTAAATTTTCTTTATTAAGCGTTTTGGCGAAATTTTCGTCTATCTTCGGAAGCTCTTTTTCCTTCACCGATTTGACCGACACTTTAAATTTCGCGTCTTTTCCGGCGTATTTTTTATCGGGATAATTCTCGGGAAGCTTTACGTTTATCTCTTTGGTCTGGCCCTTTGCGAGCCCTACAAGCTCTTCACCTATGCCTAGAAGAGAAGCTTCTTTATTGGCCTGGACCCACATGTCCTTGGTGTTTTTGGAAATGGCCTTATTCTCGATAAAAGCCTCGACGTCGCATATAGCGTAGTCGTTTTTGCCTACGGATCTTTCAACGTCGTTATATTTTGCGTAAAAATCGCGCAAGCGAAGCACGGCCTGATCTACCTCGGCTTCCGTAACAGGGGACTTACGCTTCGTTATCTTGAGGCCCTTGTACCCTTTAAGCCTTATCGCAGGTTTTATCTCGACCGTGGCCTCGTAAGTAAGGGTTTTCCCTTTCTCGAATGTCACTTTTTCTATTTCAGGCGAACCGACAGGCGTTATTTTGTGGAATTCAACGGCCTTTTTATAGCCATCCGGGATAAGCTTTTTAAGCACCTCTTCTTCAGCGTCTTTTGAGTGGTGTTTCTCCAAAATATCCTGCGGGGCCTGGCCTACGCGGAAACCCGGCACTTTCGCGATTTTCTTTATCTCTTTGTAAATCTCCTCGCGCGCGCGATTCACGGCCTCGAGAGGTATTTCTATCTCCAGCACCTTGGTACATTCGGCGTTCTGTTTATTGCGTATACGTGATTTTGTCATCTCTTTACTCTCTACTTTCTTGTTCGCTGCTCATATTCACATGCTAAACTTTTCACCCAGATAGATCTCCCTCGCCTTTGGATTCGTGATAAGATCCTCCTTGCTTCCCGCTATCAGTATTTTCCCGTCGCACATTAGATATGAGCGGTCAGTAATAGCAAGCGTCTCCCTCACGTTGTGGTCGGTTAAAAGTATGCCTATATTCTTGGCCTTGAGCTCCTTTATGACCTCCTGGCAATCATAAACCGCTATAGGGTCTATGCCGCTAAAGGGCTCATCCAGCAATATAAAGAGCGGGTTTGTGACAAGGGCACGCGTTATCTCTAGCCTGCGCCGTTCTCCGCCCGATAGGGTATACGCCTTACTTTTCCGAAGATGCGATATCTTAAGCTCTTCCAAAAGCTTGTCGAGCCTGCGCTTTCTTTCGGTCCTCGAAAAATCAAGGGTCTCAAGCACCGCGAGTATGTTCTCTTCGACAGTAAGCTTCCGAAAAATAGACGGCTCCTGGGATAAGTAGCCTATGCCGGAACGCGCCCTGTGATGCATCGCCATTTTCGTTATGTCTTTTTTATCGAAAATGATCTTGCCCTCGTCAGGCGGTATGATGCCGGTTACCATATAAAAGGTCGTTGTCTTTCCGGCTCCGTTTGGCCCGAGAAGCCCTACGACTTCCCCGCGCTTTACGTTTATGTCCACGCCGTCAACGACGCGCCTGTGCGAATATTGCTTAACGAGCCCTTTAGTTTCTAGAAGGTGCACTGCTGCCTCCTGAAAGATTCGATAGATCCATCATGTTTCCGGAAGAAAGCTTGTCAATATCGCGGTGCACGATCTTAACGTTCCCTTCGGTTACAATGCGGTCAACCCTATTTGTATCCTGCACCAGATAAACCGTCATCTTGTCCGTAAATGTATCTGAGTCGGCGTCGCTCACCTTAACGTTCGTATTGAATATGGCAACGCTATTTTCCTGGTCGAATACGAACGGTCCATCGCAGGCTATCCTGCGGTCCTCGGAAAAATCAACCAGAACGTCGGTGTTGAACCTCACCCATTTGAGCTTCGGCTTCGTAAGCGCGCCGCGGCCCGTGCATGTCATATTCTCTTTTTTTACCGTAACGAAAGAATCAGTCGTTATTTCTTCGGTGGCACTGTTCCATATGGCGTAATTGGCAAAGATCTCTCCTCCGTCCGAAGAGTTACCTTTTATGTTATCAAAAAGCTCTATATTCTTCGTTTTTCTATTGTAGATAGCCTTGTCAGCTTTTAGATAAAAGATCGTTTCCTTATCGTAATGTTCGGCCCGCAGTTCATATATGGTAATGATTTCGTTGCTTATGTCCCCGGACGTCCCCACAAGCTTCCACTCTGATTCTCCGTCTTCTGTAACGCCTTCGACCTTAAAGTGATACATCTCCTGGCCTATACCTTTTTCCATTCTGTGCGAGGTCTTTCCCAGAGGGGTATCCACTTCAACTATTGTTTCCGCAGCGTCTTTATCGGTTTTTTCCGCCTTCTTGGAACAGCCCCAAACAGGCGCTAAAAACACGATTGCCGCAA
This sequence comes from Candidatus Omnitrophota bacterium, assembly GCA_016782445.1. GTDB lineage: Bacteria > Omnitrophota > Gorgyraeia > JABMRN01 > RBG-13-46-9 > BS750m-G79. Next base: position 21,439 of record JADHYM010000011.1, read on the forward strand.
GCGTGATTACCGATATATATGTAAGATTTTTACCCATATTAGGTCAATATAATATCATATAAGCATTTTGCGTGCAATAGTAAAACGCTATTAGCGTAGCGATAACGTTGGGCGGTGATCGATTGCCTGTCTGCCGGCAGGCAGGCGTAGCTCGAATCGTTATACGGTAATCGTTATACGGTAATCGTTAAACGGTACGTTTGACGTACGACGTATGACGTTTCGAGTTACGACACCGTACACCGTTCAACGTAAAATAGATAAATTTAAGGAGTGTATTCGCGTTCGATGGTGGTGCGGATGCCGCCGCGGGATTTGAATTCGGCGCGTATTTTGGCCCATTTTGGTTTCGTCGCGGCAACGAGGTCGTCGAGAATGCGGCACGTTACATGCTCGTGGAATATCCCGACGTTTCGGAATTGAGAGAGATACAACTTGAACGATTTAAGTTCCATGCAGAGTTTTGAAGGGCGGTAATCAATAAAAATATTAGCAAAATCCGGAAGCCCTGTCTTGGGGCATATACAGGTAAATTCATCTGTCTCGAGGCGAATAGTATAATCTTTATCCGGGTACTGATTTCTCCAGGATTCAAGCTTCGGCAGCTTTAGTTTTCGTATGTCTTTCTGCAATCCTTCGTATTGTGACGCGTGTTTTCTCATTTAATTCCCAGCCTCTTATGCTCCTGCGGCATTACCTCGACTCTTTTAAGATGCTTTTGGGCGATCCCTTGAAACTTTCGGAGCAATGCCTCTTCGGCCTTTTTTTCCTTTCGCACGGGCGTTACCGGCTGAAGTATAAGCGGAATATCCGGACTTTCCTGCGATATAACCTCTTTTGCCCGCATTATATCATCTGCCGACGTAGAGGAAGTAATAACGGCTTTTACAAAAACCTGTTTTCTTTTCGCGATTTTCAAGAACTTGCCGTGCTCCTCCCACAGGGGCCCTGTTCCGGCCGAGGAAGGAAGCTTAAAGTCCATAGCAATTATATCCAGAAAATCTATTACCTTCAAAAGTTCCTCATGCAAAGTGCCGTTTGTCTCAAGGTATACGGGTTTTTTATAAAAAAGTCTGTAGCTTGCAATGAATTCCTTTAAAAAATCCGCCTGACATAAGGGCTCTCCGCCCGTAAGAGCAACTGAATGATAAGGCTGATCGTGGGCAAGTATTTTGCTCATAAGGGAATCCTTCGTAAAAGTCTTATAAGAGGTAAGCGGTGTGTCGCAAAAGCTGCAAGAGAGATTGCACCCGTAAAACCTCACAAAAACCTGCGCCGCGCCAAGATATAGGCCCTCGCCCTGCAATGAAAAGAATATTTCGGATACTTTAGCTTCACGCATAATATGGATCTTTCATTTTTAATTCTTTAAATGCGCGCGACCTAAAAAAACAGCTGTCGCAGGTACCGCATGGCTTCTTTAAGCCCTTGTAGCATGACCATGTATGCCTTAAGGGAGTGCCGACGCGAAGCGCGGTTTTTATTATTTCTTTTTTTCCTTTTCCCAAAAGCGGCGTGTGCAGCTTTATTGTTTTTCCGGATTTCATTCCCGCGTTTACTGCCTTTTTAAACGCGTTGAAAAAGGCCCTTCTACAATCAGGATATCCTGAATAATCTTCTGTATGAGCGCCTATGAAAACAGCTTCTGCTTTTATATTTTCCGCAAATCCAAAAGCCATAGAAAGAAAAACCAGGTTCCTTGCGGGAACATAGGTCGAGGGAATAGAGTTTTTTATTTTTTTAATTCCCCGCCCTGACGGTATTTTCTTATTCTCATCGAGAAGTGAGCTCATCTTTCCCGGAAAAGGAATTTTTAAAACTATGTGAGGCACGCGCGCTGAACGCGCGATTTTTTTCGCGCATTCGATCTCTTTCTTGTGCCTCTGTCCGTAATTAAAGGTAAGCGCGTGTGGAGTAAATCCTTTTTTCCTGGCAAGATACAGCGTGGCTGAGGAATCTAACCCACCTGAAAGAAGGACAACGCACTTTTTCATCTTTAATCGTAAAAACAGGCTTCGGAGGTCCCTGTCTCACGGACAGAAACCTTCATCTTTTTCTTTATCGTGCGCGAAAGCTTTTCATGCACGAACTTCGCGATATTTTCAGACGTCGGGTTCTTCTTTTTAAAACAGGCGAGTCCATTAAGATAAGCGTGATCAAGGGGCGCGAGTACTTTTTTAAGATGCTTTTTCAGCTCTTTAAAGTCCATCACCATGCCGTGTACGTTGAGAATGCTGCTGTAAATATTTATCTTTACTCTCCAGTTATGGCCATGGAGAGATTCGCATTTACCCTTGTAATTTCTTAGCCGATGCGCTCCGGAAAATTCGTCCGTAACCTTTATCTCGTACATGTTTTGCTACTTACATCCCACTGTTGCAGGTTGCAGGCTAAAAACATACAGCCTGAAACCTGTGACCTGCGGCCTGAAACCCATCACTCAAAATATTTCTTCGTAACCCCATCCCACTTACCCTGCGCCTTCAGTATGAGTTCGCATACTTCACGCACCGCGCCATATCCGCCTTTTTTCTCCGTGACGTAATGCGCTAGTTCCTTGGCTTCTTTTATCCCTACCGGTACGGTTATCGCAAGTCCGACTCGCTTTAAAATGGGAAGGTCTATAAGCTCATCTCCTACGAAGCATATTTCTTCTTCTTTTACCCCAAAGTCTCTTTTTACCGAAGGGAGAAGTTTTAATTTTAAATGATTAGCGTAAATCTTTTGTATCCCGAGCTGGTTCGCGCGAAACTTTACGATTTTAGACTTGAGTGCTGTCATAATAGCGACATGAAGCCCGGCTTTAGCGGCCAGCACTATTCCTAAGCCGTCGTGGATATTGAAATTTTTTATCTCGTCCCCGTAACTCCCTATAACCACGCTTCCATCTGTCAGCACCCCGTCCACGTCAAGAAGCAGGAGCTTTATCTTTTTCGCACGTTCTTGTATGTCCATTAAACCAGCCCCGCTTTCAGTATGTCCTGTACGTCCAGTAGCCCCACGGGCCGTCCCTTTTCATCCACGACCGGGATCTCGTCTATCTTTTTTGAGCGGAGTATCTGAAATGCCTCTGCGGCCAATTTTTCTTTTCTTATGGTAACAGGCGACTTGGTCATAACTTCTTTTATTTTTCTCCTCGCTATGTTAATCGATGAGTTGATGTGCCTCCTCAAGTCCCCGTCGGTAAATATTCCTACGAGCATACCTTTTTTATTTACAACGCTTGCCGATCCCGCTCTTGATTTTGTGATTTTAATAAGCGCGTCTTTGACGAGCGCGGTTTCTTTAACTATGGGGCTTGAGGCGCCGGTACGCATTATATCGCTGACTCGAAGTAAAAGCCTTTTTCCGAGAGCCCCTCCCGGATGGTAAAAGGCAAAGTCTTTTTCCCTGAAACCTTTTTTGTCGAGAAGGCTCACGCACAATGCGTCCCCCACCGCGAGCATGGCCGTTGTTGAGGTCGTGGGCGCCAGGCCCAGCGAACAAGCCTCTTTTTTCACGGAAGCGTCAATTACGAAATCTGAATTTTTCGCCAGGGTAGATTTTTTATTTCCCGTAACAGCTATAAGACGCGAGCCTATTTTTTTAAGTATCGGCAAAAGCTTCAGTATTTCCTCTGTCTCGCCGCTGTTTGAAAAAGCAATAAGGCAGTCGTCCCTCGTAACGCGCCCAAGGTCGCCGTGCAGGGCCTCTGCCGGGTGAAGGTATAAAGACGGTGTTCCGGTCGAAGAAAGCGTTGCTGATATTTTTTGCGCGATAAAGCCGGGTTTGCCCATGCCCGTTACGATTACTCTCCCCTTGGATTTTGAGAGAAAATCAACCGCCTTTTCAAAATTCCTATCAAGTTTCTTCGCGAGATCCAGTATCGCCTTTCCCTCTGTCGCAAGGACGCTGCACGCTGTCTTTATACTTTTGGATGACATTAGATCACGCTCTCCAATCTTTTTATTTTCTTCAAGAACCCCCCGAGCTCTTTGAGCCGGAGCATGTTCGGGCCGTCGCTTTTAGCGCGTTTCGGGTTCTCGTGGACCTCTAGAAAAAGCGCGTCCACGCCGCAGGAAACAGCCGCGTAAGATAGGGGTTTTATAAATTCGCTATTTCCGCCGCTTCGCGTTCCGAGTCCGCCCGGGATCTGGACCGAGTGAGAGGCGTCAAAACACACAGGAAAGCCTAGTTTTTTCATGATCAGGATCGCGCGAAAATCAGACACGAGCATGTTGTAACCGAAACTCGTGCCGCGTTCAGTAAGCATGATATTTCTATTGCCGGCGCGTGTTATTTTTTCCACTATGTTTTTCATGTCCCGTGGCGAGAGAAATTGGCCTTTTTTAACGACTACTGTTTTTTTTGTTTTTGCCGCCGCAACGAGAAGGTCTGTCTGGCGCGAGAGAAATGCCGGTATCTGAAGCGCGTCGAGAACGCGCCCGGCAATCTTCGCCTCATCCGGTGAATGCACGTCAGAGAGAACAGGAACGCCTATTCTTTTTTTAACCTTGCTTAAAATCTCGAGGCCCTTTGCGAGCCCCGGCCCCCTGAACGATTTTATTGACGAGCGGTTAGCCTTGTCGTAGCTTGCCTTAAAGACAAAGCCCATTCCGGCACATTTAGCTATCTCGGAAATTGCCGCGGCGTGATAGAGGCAGGATTTTTCTGATTCAATAACGCACGGCCCCGCAATCAGGGCTATGGGATTCTGTCCGCCGATTTTTACTTTTCCTATTTTAACCTGTCTTGACATTTTTTAAAGCCTCTTCCGCTTTTTTAAGATCCTCCGGCGTGTCAACGCCGATCGTATCATAATCCGTTTCTATCGTTTTTATCTTATATCCGTTTTCCAACGCCCGGAGCTGTTCCAGTTTCTCGGCCTGCTCTAGCGGGGATTTCGGCAGGTTCGTATATGTAAAAAGAAAATCCTTCGTGTAAGCATAAATACCTATATGCTTGTAAAACACCGCAGAACCGCCTCCGGACTGACTCAGTCCGGAGCCTTCGGACTGAGTCAGTCCGGAGGCGGTTTCCCGCACATAGGGTATCGGATATCTCGAAAAATAGAGCGCATATCCGTCTTTGTCAACGGCAACCTTCACGACGTTCGGATTTTCGAGCTCGGCTTTATCAGTCACTTTCCTTATAATAGTTGCCATGGGAATTGATTTATCTTCAAGTAGTGTTTGCGCGAGATTGTCTATCATGCTGTAGTGTATGAGCGGCTCATCCCCTTGAATGTTCACGATTACTTCCACGTCCACGGCGTTTACCACTTCTGCTATGCGATCCGTACCTGAAGGCTGGTCCTTCGAGGTATAGACAGCCTTACCGCCGAACATTTCCGCAGCCTTTATGACCTTCTCTGAATCCGTGGCGATTATGAGATCCTCAAGAACGTGCGATTCCTTGGCGCGCTCCCACACGTACTGAATGAGGGGCTTGCCGGAAATCTCAGCAAGCATCTTGCCTTCGAACCTCGAAGCCTTCCATCTTGCCGGTATAATGCCTATTGCTTTCATGATTTTTCCTAGCTTCGGCTGCGGTTGCGTTATTCGGTTGCGTCGCGCGAAACGTCGGTCGTCGTACGGTTGTGTCTACTTTTTTCCGCAACCGATTTACGCAACCGTTTCCCGCGACGCCACCGCAACCGATAGACATTCGACGGGTTTATTGTTCAAGCCTTATCAATCTCTTCCTTGATTCGCCCGAGAAGCTCATCCTCGGTCACAACCGCAATACCGACCTTGCCTACCACGATTCCTGCAGCGCAATTCGCTATATGGGCCGCCTGTATGGGATTGGCGCCTGATACAAGTGAAAGCGTATACGCGCTCACGACTGTGTCGCCCGCGCCTGATACGTCAAACACTTCCTGCGCTACCGTATCTATCTTCTTCGAGGGTTTTCCTTTCTCGAATACCATCATCCCGTCTTCTCCGAGAGTAATGAGGACAACGCGGGCATTAAATTTCTTAAGAAGTAGAGAGCCTGCTCTTTTGAGAGTCGCTTTATCTTTTATCTCGAATCCTGCGGCCCTTGCGGCCTCGTGCACGTTCGGCGTGAGAAGCGTGACCCCTTTATAATAAGAAAAATGTTCTTCTTTCGGATCAACAGCTATGATCTTTTTCTTTTTCTTCGCGAGTGGTATGACAGCTCCTAAGAGCTTTGGCGTCACAAGGCCCTTCCCGTAATCCTCTATGACAATGGCATCTATTTCGTCGATAACGCGCTCAATAAAACCTGCTATTTTCCTCGCAATGCTGTCTTTTATAGGGTCTTTTTTCTCTTTATCAATTCTGACGACCTGCTGCTGATGAGCTATTACCCGGGTTTTAAGGATCGTGGGCCTCTGTGAATCCGTAATAATGCCTTCTATATTTACGCCCTTATGCTCGAGCTCGCCTTTTAAAATCGCGGCCCTTTCGTCGTTTCCGACAACGCCTACGAGATAAGTTTTTGCTCCGAGTGAGCTTAAGTTATTCGCCACGTTCGAGGCGCCGCCGGGCATGAAGCTTTCGTTTTTAGCCCAGACTACGGGAACAGGAGCCTCCGGTGATATGCGTGAGACCTCGCCCCATATGAACTCGTCGAGTATAAGGTCCCCCAGGACAAGTATTTTCTTATCTTTGAAGTTTGATATTGCCCGCTTTAATGTATTGAAATTCTGGCTTTTCATAAGAGGATAGATTTTAGCATATATACTATAATAATGTCAATAACAACGCTCGTATCTTGATTGACAAGAGGTTTGCGGGCGTCGCTTTCGCTATGGCGGCCTGCGAGGATAGGCGCCTCTCCGGCCGCCTGAAAAACCGCTCATAGCATCTGCATATGGAAATACGCAAATAAATGGCGCCCCTTTGTGGTATGAGCGGTTTTTCAATACGCTCAATCAACGCCCGAAAACCTCTTTCATTGCTAGTTACTAGGGTTAAAAGGGCTTTCGGGCAGTGCTGAAGCGGCTTTAAAAATCGCGAATACAATCGCGCCATTTTAATGCGCAATTTTTTGCGCAGTAGCCATGAGCGATTTTTATAGAGCGAAGCGAGGGGCGCGTATCCCCGAGCGAGCGTCCGCCAGAAGCACTGCCCGGAAGCCCTTTATAAATCAAGTTGCTGAAAAGAAATTACGCTGCCCGAAGCGCTTTAAGCCTGTGGCGATATTCCTTATATAGCGCCTTTATGTTTTCGGCAGGGTTAGGAATCGGATCGAGCATGATGAGCCAGTCACAGGATTGGCCCCGTTCAGCTGCAAATTTTGAGGCTATTGCAGAGGACAATGCCTGAGCTAACGAATAGATGCCTTTTTCGTAACCGAATAGAACTATCGGCGTATCTTGAGACTTGGCTATTTCTTTTAATTCTGTTTCGTTGTCTTCCTGCGCGGGGCCCTTTATAAAACCCAGGATCTCTCTTCCGCCTCTTGCTTTTGCGAGTCGTATAATTTTTTCTACTTCACGAATTTCATCACCGTTACGCGGCAATTCACTTTCTTTTATGGTTACAATATCTCGGACCGCAAAGCCAGTCTCTTCTATCATGATTTTAAGAACCTTCGCATTTTCCTGTTTCCTCGCAAATAACACAATTTTGCCGCCATTTAATAATTTGTGTTTTATTAATATATTTTTTATGGCGTGCTGCAGGTCATAGACGGCTACCTTTTCCAGTATATCGTCGGCATCAAGTATTATGCTTTGCCCTGTTTTATCGTATTGAACAACTTTTTTCTCCAGTTTTCGCGCTTCATCGAGGAATGCCTTTTGCAGAGGCTCAGCCAGTGCCTTCAATGCCTCGAGCCACTCGTACCACTCTTTCTCCAGCTCTTTCGGCAGCGTCGGCCTACTTGCTTCAGACTGCGCAAAATCATCATACATATCACTATCTGACTGCGCCTCAAGATTAGGTCCTCTTTTTCCCAAAACATGAGTTGCGCACCTGAAAGATCCGGGTTTCATAGAAGGCGACCTGTATCCTTTTTCCGCTAATAACTCCATCACATCCCAGGGATCACCCCAATGCAAAGTAATAAATTCGCTGCTTTTTTCAGCATTACCTCCCGCTACCTCACGCATTCTTCTTGCGCGTTCATCCGCCTCGGGAATCGAGTCCCCCGTAAACGGCGGCCAGTCGTCTTCTAAAAGAATAACTCCATCTCGCGCAAGCCCGGCTTCGCCCCTTCGTCCCGGCACCGGCGTATCCAAGGGGACGTTTCTCTTTGCTATAACTTCTTTACTACCGACAACTTCTGATGGGTCATTTTCCAATTCTTTAGGCTCGCCGGATTGGCAAATGTCATTTCCTAACCCTTTATCCTGCAATGCCTTGGGTGAAAGCGAAACGTCCCCTTTGCTGCCTGTGTCTTTGCTATCCAATCCGGAAGTTGGTCCTGTTTTATCTTTATTCAATCGTGCGGCGAACCCGCTCTTGCTGCCGAATATGCCCTTGTTTTTCACACTACTCAGACCGTTAGCGCGAGTCGCGTATCCCCTCAATATGCTCGGCTTGGGAGTATTCGGATTCTCCTTATCTTCCTTGATGGCCCTGTGAATAAATTCCCGGAGACCTGCGTTCTCATGCATACGCCATTTTATAAGGGCTTCAAGATCCGTAAGTTCTACTGTTTTCTTCTCTTTTTTTATTACTTTCGCCATAACCTTTATGCTTACATTGACACCGTTTTCTCTCAATATATTTACAGCTCTTCTAATGTTCTGGTCCCATGAGGCTAAAGCAGAATTAAGCACATCTTTTGCTAAAGAATTCATACTCAAAAACTTTGTAACTGTGTTTTTTGCATAACCTGCGTAATTCCCTATGTCCCTCGCCGACATCGGTTTTCCGTGTACATTAAGCATTCTTATAGCGCTTAATATTTTGTCCTTCATGCCACTTCCTTTTTGAGGCGTATAATACATTGGCCGGGACGCTATTAACCGTTCGCTATTATGTCTTTCGGTCAATCTAAAAGCAAAGCCTCTCGGTACTTCGTTAATACTTGCTATATCATCCGGCTGGGTTTCTTCTGCCCACTGCTTAAGCGCAGCTAATTGGGCATACGTATTATCATGGTGTCGGCTGCAAACCTGATTAACCTGGTCGGATATGGCACGTCTTAGAGCATCGGAATCGGCGCCAGCTTCCACCACCAAACGCGCTTCACGCTCTAAGCAATTAGGGACAGATCGATCCGCAATCTCCGGGGTATCCCCGGACCCGGACTGAACTCCGGTGTTATCCGCTGGGAGCGCCCCTCGCGTTGAACCTGCGGCTGGTTCCTTTTGATGAGCAGACACGATTCTGACCTGTGCCTTTTTGATACTGTCTTGAACAAATCGTATAATTTCTGTTTCCCACTTCGCATCAGGTCTGCCTTTATTTACCTTTAATTCTCTTAGAAAGTCGCACAGACCCTTATCACGGATAACCTTAACAGCAATCGCTTCGGAAACACTGCCTAAGGTGATTTCTTGAGCCATAAAACCCCTTGCAACCTCAGATATCACTAGCGTCCGAAGTGTCGTTCCGTCATCCCCTGATACATAAGTGTTCATGCTGACCATGTAAGTGCCGTCGTTAACACCCAAAGGCGGGTTATCGCTCTGATTACTGAAATGCCTATCTATCATATCGCCGCGATCCCGCTGCGTAAAAAGATGAACGTCCGCCACTACCGCCTCATCGCCCCCTTTGCTGCCTGTGTCTTTGCTATCCAATCCGGAAGTTGGTCCTGTTTTATCTTTATTCAATCGTGCGGCGAACCCGCCGCAGTTGCCGAGGATGCCTTTTGATTTCGAGCCGGACGTACCGGCCGGGTCGGTTTGCGTTTCCTCTTTCATGCCATTATCGTGAACCGCAAGAAGTTGAAGAAGTTCATCTTTACCATAGGGGCGATTCCGTTCGAGGCCTTCTCCAGACATCGCTTCTTGAGCGTCTATGCCAAAGCTAAACTCCAAATGACCTGTTAAAGTATCAAGTTTTCTGCGGATAACATCCCAAAGAAGCTCCGAACCAACCCCTATAAATCTTCGCTCACCAGCCGCCGTATGCCTGTTTTCCGGTTTAATCTCCTGATTTGTTATACGCGTTATTTCCTCTTCATGAAAAACAGATATAAACCCTTCCATATCATAGCCTGCGGTACCATTAACCTCAGGCGCGCTTACAGCAAGATAGATAAATCTGCGCGGATGATCATAAACTTTAGACAGTAGCCCGTCAGTAAGAATATCTTTTAAGAGCCGTATCGTATTAGGATGTACAAGGCCTGTTTCTACCATTTTCAGATAATCGCTATCCCATCTTTCGATTGATTCAAGGATGTCTTGAGATATTCTGGGATTACTTTTTATATCTTTTATACTAAAAATCTGCATTTTGACAGGCTCCGCAGATTTACCTGAAATTCTATTTCGATAAACTGAAATTGTCGTAACCGAGGGGGCGTTTCGCTGCGCTACATCTTCTTTAGTGCCATCCTTTCGTCCTTTTGTCGCTTCCTTGCCGGCAGGCAGGCCTTCATCCGTCGGAACGCGAGCATCGCTACTCGCCTCCCCCCTCATCGCCTCCGCGCGTTCATCCGCCTCGGGAATCGAGTCCCCCGTAAACGGCGGCCAGTCGCGTTCTAAAACATCCTGAGAATCAATGCTGTTTATAAGGTCCTCTATTGATAAGCGAAGTTTAGACATGCGCTGATACGGATTTTCCGGAAAAATTTCTTCCGAATATCCGGATTCATCTTCTTCCATAAGTTCTTCTCCGGTAAGTTCGCTCTCCTCGATTGGTTGAAGTTCAATTTGTTCTTCCAGGTCATCTAAAATTTCCGAGAGCCTTATCAGTCCTGAACACGCCGTTTGCGGATAGTTTAATATGTCATCTTCTATTATTGATATTGCGCGTTTTAGCATTGCCAGCGCTTTTTCGATATCATCTTCTTCTTCAATGCCTTCAAATAATTTCGAATATCTAATTTCGAAAGTTTTGGTTTGTTCCCTCCGCAATTCCGGTGCAGGTGGATTTTCAGCCCGGCTGGTTGAGCCATATCTTTCATACACGTTTTTTCTTATCTTTGATTCAAGGCCCGGGTCGATTCCCGAATCCTGCAGCAGCAAAAGAAGCCGTCCGTAAATCAAACCTGCGTTATTGTGTGCCTCCCCGGATTTTTCCGGGTTTTTTCGGCACAAACGCCTGGCTCTTTCATCAAGAGCTTCGGCTTTTTCTTTCAGGGCACTTATTACTGATAGCAAATCCTCGCGGTTATATTTATTTGATATGCCTTTTATCTTGTCGCAGCTAATCCTGTCTGTTTTTGGAGTGCAGAGTTCATCGATTGTGTTTTGGACATCCGGCTTGCATGCTTTCATGGCCTTTCCCATCTCCTCCAGAAACGGCTTGCCTGCGGGCGTTTCCAGCCAGTAATATAACGCTCGAACGCTCACGTCCTCAAGCCCCATATTCTTCATTGTATGAGAAAGAAGCGGCACGGTTATTCGCGCGCGCGGCATGTTTTCTTGGATGTTATCGAGCGCTTTGCGCACGTTCTTTTTATGCACTTCGGAAGAATGCTTTTTTTGAATTTGGATCTCCAGTTTCTTGGCCGTTCCCGGGCTTTTTCTCTCAATGCGTTCGGCTAAAGCCCATATTACTTCCTTTGAAATTTCCGTTACACCTGCCAAGATAGACGGTGTTGTCTTCTCACCGATAGACTTTTGACGGTCAATGGCCACTAAAAGAGTCCTAAGGTGTGACTGAAGTTTTTGGGAAAGGCCGAATTTTTTAATAGACAGTCCTGTTTTTCTTCTGCACTCTCTATCCGCAAATCTTCTTGCTTCTTTAACAGTCATGCCGCATTTCGAAGCGAATCTCCTCTCAAGCGAATAAAGTATAGAATCGCGCAAGGCGCGCGCTCTCTTCGTCTTTTGCTCTGTAAACCAGACGTTAAGGGAAGCTGGTCTAATATCCTCAAAGCCAAGATCCTTCATGACCTTGCAAATAAGCGGGAATGTGATGTCTTTTTCCGGCATGTTTTCGTCAAGCCACGCCACGGATTTTTCCAGGCTATCAAAACGCGTTTTGATTAAAGTTTTTTCATCAACAACGCCTAATTTCCGGGCGTTGGCCCAGCCAATTCTTTTAATCATGCCGTATACCCTGGTAGTTTCAATGCCGGCATGTGCGGATATTTTATATGCCGTGGGAAGACACCCCATTGCATCAAGCAAAAAAGTTTTCCATATAATTATCTTGAGAGTGGCAATTCCCTGAAGAATTAGATTATATCTTGCTACATCTATTTTCTGAAATCCCTGGATGTACTTTGTCAGGCGAAAATCTTCTTCCCCGAAAACTTTTCTCTGTAATATACGCAAGAGATAGTGCGCGTTGCAGGGTTTATTTAGCGTTCTATCGCTCCACCCCGACCAGGATTCGCCTTCTTTTTTAAGTAACTTTAAAACTTTCGCAACGTCGATCTTTGTGCGCCGACCATTTGTCTCTACCGTCAACCCGCCTTTTTTTAAAGCGATCTTTAAATCCCCTGTTTGCATAAGATACTCGCATATTTCGTGGAATACGGCAACAGGCTCGTCTACCAGGTGCTTAGCTAAAGCGATAATGTTTCGCGCAGCCCAGGAAAAGCCGAAAAGGTCCTTATGCGGATTGACGTAAGCCCTAAGCTCTATATCAGGGCATAAATCAAGCAGTCTTGCAACAACCTGTTTATTCTTTTTTGCCGCGGATAAAATTCCGGGAATAAAATTTTTCAGCATGCGTTTTCGCTGGTCCATTTTGAGCGTAAGGCGCTTTCGCTTTTTTGTTTTCCGATCCACGAGAGATAATAGCATCCTGTATCTAGCCGGGTTTTTTAGTATATTGATTATCTCGTAAGCCTTGCCGATATTCCCGGAATGGCCGGAATCGCCTGCGAACGGCAGGTCGTTTTGCTTTCCGCCGAACCAGTAGAGACTTCCGTCTGTCCAGCGGTGAATGTGATTTATCTTAAGCTCCTCGAGCGCTTCTTCGAGCGAAAATGTAACTTCGCGCGTATTGGAAAGCGAAGGAAACCCGTTCGGCATGGTTATAATTCCTTCGTTCGCTTTGGCGATCCTGCGGAGCTTTTTCTCTACTAATGTACGGCGACGCCAGGCTTCAAAGATTTTTTTGGAAATCGATTTGCCCCGCACGCTTATTGCAACCACCCGGTGACCAGCGAGGGTGATTTCGCGGAATTTAAGCCTTTTCCTACCCGAGCGTCTATATTCATCGATAACATTTTTGCAAGCCGTACTATTATCCGCGAACGAGGTACTTACAAATACCTGTCCCGGCTCGAGTTCCCTATCGAGCTTATCCACAATATCCCTTGTTATTTTTTCTCTGCCTACGCCGCGCGAGGCGGTAAAATAAAAATAGATGACGTCGAATCCTCGGATCGGGAACTTGAAGAAATCCGCCTCTTCATACCGGACATTGGTGCGGCTAAGCCCTGCTTTTGTTTCAAGAAACGTTCGAAAATTACCTGCGAGTTTCACACGCTCCGGATCATGCTCTATCGAGACTATATTAGCCTGTGTCCTTCCAAGCCTTAAGGCCGCCAGGCCGTACCCAGTGCCTACATCAAGAACCCTGACACCCGGTCCTATTTTAAATTTTTTCATAAGCGCATTAAGAACCGCCGGAGGAGTCCTGTAAAGAGTGCCGTAATCTTCGGAATATTCTGACGAGAGCAACCGGCCTGTTGTCCGCAGAAATTCGTCAAAAGACGCCCGCAGAGGGTCATTCAAGCGGCGCGTGCGTTTCGGCATACAGCGTTTTAAAATATTAAGGGCCCTTTTTATTTTTATCTCGGTGCTCTTCGACAGAACAACGGATATATCTCCTCTTCTTAGAAGTTCGCTCAAAATACCGTTCAAATACAGCACTAATTCTTTATCCGCGTACGGGTTCATAGAATTTTTTAAAATATGCAAAAGTCGCCCGCAAAGAGATGCAATATATTCATTCGCGCTCATTCGTATCACACCTGAAGCAACAAGGCTTTCTATTTCGCGCTCAAGCTCCTCTCTGTATTCCGAAAGTTTCAATTTGTCGATGAGTTCGGCGTAATTTCCGACTAAAATTTTTCCCGCGTGAATAGAGTCAAACTGCCAGTAAGAGGGGTCTATTAAAAGAGTGGGCTCATCCTGCCCGGTATATACGGCAATCCACCTGTGATGCCGCCCGTCCGGAAGATAGTGGCCCGGAACAATTTCCACCCGACAAGGGCTTTTGCCGCCTAAGGGAAGGTTTAAATGCCAGGAAAGAAATTCTGCCAAAAGCTTTGTCGTTATGACGCACTTTTGAAGACCCATATTTTTGATTCCGGCTTCTTTTAACGCTTCAAAAAATCTTCGCTCTATTTTTTGGATAAATAAGGCTATGTTTTTACCTTTATCCGCCGCCTCCCATGCCTCCCGCCACTCCTCGCGCACGCTCCCCTCATCCATCTCCGAGCCGCGGGGCTCGCGTAATCTGGCATTTCTAACCAGGTTAGACTGGCTTGATTGTCCTGCAGTAAATTCCTGCCGCAAGCCATTCACCTCTTCCTGAACCATTTTTCTAAGATCTTCCTCATTCATGCCCTCAAACGGTTTTACACCCTTGAAGAGGCCTTCTTCATAATAGTAATCCGTCAATCTGTAGTTTATATAAAGCTTTCTTTCGGGATTAGAAAAAAGCCAGTAGAACAACACGGATAGACTTCCGGGTTTTCCGTCTTTTATCTCTTCCGTAATACCGGGGTCATATTCCTCCGCCATATCAAGGATTATATCGGTATCGCCTTCGGTAAAGGCCCTAAAAAGCGGGTCTCTCGAGGCTCTTTCCGCTATCGTACCCCACCCTTCTGTAACCGCATTTCCGAAAACAAGCGGGCTGTGTCCGGAAAGAAAATAATCAGTGACCGAAACATTGCCCCTGTAATCAATGTCCAGTCTTGTATATAGCATTACGATATTGGACATCATTTTGTAATGGAATTTCTCCTCCGGCATTTCTTTCAGGGCTCGCCCCAGTCTTCCCACAGGATTTTCGTTAAACCGAACCTCTATCTCTCGTCCGCCTTCCATTACAAGGACAAAACGCTTTCTGTCTTTGTAAATAATAATGTTTCTTTTGTCAAGCTCATCTCTCAAGGCGGGAAAAGCCTTTTTCTCCCATAGGTCCTTTAGCATAATAAATGTAAGCTCGCATTCCGGAAATTCGCTGAAAACCGCCTCCATGAGATTCACTATTTTTTGTGCAGATATGGCATTGCCCGAAAGGTGTATATCGTCAAGCGAGATCGTTATCATGAATTTATTTCTTGAAGGGGTTTTTTTATTGCGCACTTCAAAGGCCTTTTTTACTTTCCTGACAAATTTCCTGGCGTATTCCGGGCTTTTCATGGTGCAGGCGCTTGTGGTAAACGAAGTCACGGGAAACCGCCTGATTATCTCAAAAAGGTCCTTGCGAAGGGCTATCTCGCCTCCTGAAAGATGCCAGTTTTTATTTTTGTCAAACTGGTTTTCAGGGTCAAAGACCTTCTCCATATCATCTATGGGCATGTCTCTTCCCGGGGTTGCGTCAGCATCAACATAACACATTGGACATTTGTTGCCGCATCGCAGAGTGGGCACCAAAACAATTCCTACAGGAGCCCACCTTCTCTTTTGTTCGGGGACAATTTCCTCTTTTCCGGGCATACACGAACGCCTGAAGTTTTCCACATACTGCTGAAAATCGTAGTTTGTATCAAGCTCATCTTTTACGACGCGTGGCCCAAAAATTTCTTTCGCCCTAAGGGCGGTTTCTTTACTATACGGGTCGGAAATGCCTCTACCGGCAATTCTGTCTTCTGAGCCCGACCAGTCCATCATGCCCTTGAAATAGTTCTTCGGAGAGAGATCGCGTGCTTTCATTTCAGCAAGCGAAAGAGTAGCAGGTTCCGGTTCACCGGGCTGCGCAAGCCCTGAAGTTTCAAATGGGTTAGAAGCGTCTACTCCAAACATGTAGCTGCTTTCTGGGTCTCTGTTGACAGTTATAATTTCTCTTAGTTTGCCGAAAACCTGAGCCGAAGAAATGCCGGGACAGCGGGCTAAAATCTCACCTTCCGTGTGCCCGTCAAGAAACATATTGATAAGTTCTTGTTCTCCTGCCTTCAACATCTTTATCGCTATCCCCAGACCTTCTCTGAGGAAAGCTTTATCTACTTCGGCTTCCACATTACCAGATCCCGCTATAATATTTTCTGCTTCGGGTATAATGTCTAAAAGCAGGAGCTCCTTGGCATACCCCCTGATAACCGCCCTTAAGGACCGGAAATCTCGGCCGAAGAATCTTAATATCCATGCAGCCGTTCTGCCGTATTTACGCTCAAATTCATATCTCGTTGTATTTACCGGCATCTGTTCTATTTCAAGTTTGACGGCATCAAAGTCGATGCTCAAGATTTTGTCCAATAATCCTGCGGGGTTATCCGTAAAAGCAAATCCTCTTAACATGCTTTTGATAAAATGCTCCGGGTAATCCTTGCCTTTTTCCCGCATAATAGTTCTTTTTAATTCAACCAATCTATTGATTTCATCTTGTGTACGGGAGCTTTTTAAAATGAAAGCAATATGAGTGTCCTTGGTAATGCCTAAGCCTCTTAGAGCTTTAATGAGGGTTTTTATTTCTGGCTGTTTGCGAGAGGTTCCTAAAATGCGAGCGATGTAAGTGGCCTCTGTGATGCCTAAGCCTTTTAGGGTTGCGATAAGGCTTTTTATTTCTAGCTCTGTGCGGAAGCTCTGTAAGATAGGGGTGATGTGAGCACCCTCTGTAATGCCCAAGCCTCTTAGAGCTTTAATGAGGGTTTTTATTTCTGCCTCTGTGCGGGAGCTTTTTAAAATGAAAGCAATATGAGTGTTCTTGGTAATGCCCAAGCCTCTTAGAGCCTTAATGATGGTTTTTATTTCTGGCTGTTTGCGAGAGGTTCCTAAAATGCGAGCGATGTAAGTGGCCTCTG
>JADHYM010000001.1 GCA_016782445.1 Candidatus Omnitrophota bacterium
CTCAACAAGCTCCGGATTGATCATGCCCGAGAAGTGATACTCGATCTCTCCGCCTATGTCAAGCGTTCCGGTCCAGCCCTCCGGGCCTTCCAATATATAGGAGAACGTAATCGGTCCGCTTAAGTCGTAGGCAGTGAATATAATATCTCCCCATCCTGCTTCGGGTCCGCCGTCTCCTTCGACTCCGGTTATGTTCCATCCTTCGGGAAGTATGGGCCTCCAGAGAAGGGATAAAAGGCTGGCGCTCGAGGAGTAATTAAAGGTACAGGTTACTATGACATTTCCGGTTTCAGGGTTGATGGTAGCTTCCTGCGTCATTCCGAATGGCGCGATATTTATTTCAGGCTCTTCAGACGCAGTATTTACCAGTACCGGAACCGCTGTTCCGTCCTCTAGCTCAAACGTAAGCTCAAGGATAGATTCATCTCTCCATGCCATGCCGGTTAAAGTACCTTCTTCTCCGGTAAGCGCAGAGAGAGCTTCATTCGCTTCCAGTATATGATCTTCATATAGCTCGGCGAAAAGTTCAGGGCTGACAGTAATGGGATCAAAATAAAAGGTGCCTCCGCTTGTTTGCCATTGATAGCCTCCGACTACGTAATAACCGTAAGACCAGCCCATCCTCAAGTCTGTCATGTTTAAAGTTTCTCCTTCTGGTACACTTATTATGAAGTCAGCCGATATAAAATTCGGCACTGAACCAGCGGTATAGAGGATCCCGACTTCACCGTCTCTCAAAACCCATGAAAAACCGCTTTGCCCCTCGATGTCAATAAGTTGCCAGCCAGAGGGGTACCATATTTTTGCTATATAACCTTGTAATTGCCCCTCTGCGATTTTTTCAAATGTAAGATGAATTTTAAATTTGTTGGTTCCTGGTATGGCCTCCAGCCACTGAATGGCGACTCCTTCCGGAGAGCCATCTTTAAGATCAACATAAGAAAATATTTGCCTTTGCCCGCTTTCAGTTTCGTAATTAAACACAAATTGCACCATGCCGGTCGAAGTGATACTCCAGTCGACAGGCGCATCTACTTCTATCCCATGCTTATCGTAAACCGTTTGAATAACCAGAGCCAGGGCTTCGTTGTATTCTTCGGGAATGCCGCCGTTAGATATCCACGCCTCTCCTGTAGCTATATTAACACCCAGCGTTACGGAAGTTTCATCGGCCAGTTCAAATTCAAACATCACGCTGTCTCCATGTTCAGAATTCGTGTAATTAACAAGAGAATATCCTGCCAAAGTATCAAAATTTTGCGCAAGGTATTCTCCAGCTTTTGCGTATAAATCCACGCCAGACTGATTAAGAATTGAAACGAAAGTAAAGATATATTCTGGGTTTTCGGGTGTTCCGGCATTTTCTTTGCAATCCATTACTAAGGTAATGTTGCCCAGGGATACTTTGACTATATGTGATTCTGTTTCAGCACTCCATTGATATCCGCTCACACAAACGTCATCCACTGAACCACACATCTTCGAGGAAAATTCCTGTCTAACTGCCAGAAGCAGTTCTCTGGCGGGAATGGTTTGAGCCTGGCTCGTGACAGGATCTATTGAAACTTTTAAATTAGACCCGTCTTGCAGCTTAAAATTAAATTCTAACACACCCTCTGCATTTATCTGCCACGAGTCAAATGTATAGCTGCTTTGGTTTGCTACAGAGAGAAACTCCTGTATGGCAGCCGCATATAGATCTATACCCGTTGTGTCGTTAATTGAGACAAGTTCAATGTTTTCGGTGGGAAATGGAAGGGGGTATGCGTATATATGTTTAGTATATTTCAACTCGATCGTATAGCCATGCACCTTGAGAATTGTGGAATATACACATATCTCATATGGGGCACCGGGCCAATGCCAGTATCCCACCCCTGTGTAGTGGGAAAGAAGGTTAATTGCGTTAGTATATACATCTACCGCTCCAACGCTCATTTTTGTAGCTAGGTAGTTCCGCGTTCTCTCAATAGTTTCCTTCAATACCGAATCCACAAAATCCGCTTCGCCCGTATCCTTATTAACATTGATGCTTACCGCATCTCCAGTAGCAGGGCATATTTCAAATACAAGGGTATCATCGGATTCGCTTATTACGGTAACCGTCACATTTGTATCTTCCGGGTTAAAAATCTCAATAAAATACTCTTTTGCAATTTCCTCATAATTAGGACTCGCTACCCATACCTCTCCCGTTGCTATATTTACGTTGAGCGTTATGGACTTCTCTCCGGGGAGCTCGTAGGTGAACTGGATGGTGTTGTTTGTTTCATCTCCGATGCTCCAGTCTCTAAGGAAAAATTCTTCGTACCCTAGCTCGCCGAGGAACTCGTTCGCGTTCGCCAGAAGATCCGTGCCGGTTTCGGTGTTTACGAGGGATGTAAGGACAAGAGTGTCTGCGTTCGGATGGTAATAGAACGACAACTCGAATGTTTCCGTTGTTGCGAAAACATTGCAATCTACGAGATCGCCATCCCATGGCTTGGCTCCGATAACATCGGGCATGATCATTAGTTCTCCCGGGGTAATCATGTTTATGTGTATTTCACTCGGATTAAGTTTTTCCGAAATCTCTTCTTTTGCCATATTAATAGCTTTCTCTATACTCGCACTTCTTAATGTTGCTTCTCCCGATGCAATATTTACTTTAATATAAATAGGATATCCGCCGGCAACCGGCCTTATTTCAAATATAAGGTTATCGCCCCATTGATCTACTAAATTAATTTCCGTTGCAGGATCTTCAGGGTTGAATACTTCCATGAAGTACTCCTCGGCGATTTTCTTGTAGTGATCGTTCGGCACCCACACCTCTCCCGTACCTATGTTCACATTTAGTGTTATCAGGTTTCCGTCCGCGAGTTTGTAGGTGAATTCGACGATGTTGTTTGTTGTATCTCCCAAGCCCCAATCCGCGAGCTCGAAGTTCTCGTGACCGAGTTCGGTGAGGTAATGGTTGGCGTTTCCGAGGAGGTCCGCGCCGGTTTCGCGGTTTACGAGGGATGTGAGGGTTAACGCGCCCGTTCCTACATTATAGGTGTAGCTAAGATTAAATTGCGGCGTGGAAATGTCAAGCCTGTAGCCAATCCAAGTAAGATAGCCCGATTGTACGCCGTCATCTCCTTCTTCAACAAAAGATTCCCACGCGTCAATTATATTGTTTACGTGCACATCGCCAATAAGCATCCCAAGGTTCTCGGAAATTTGTTCGCGGGCTTTCGTTACCGCGTCCACTATTCGTTGATCAATAGTTACCGAGCCTGTATTGAGATCCACGGTCACTGGTATAGTGCTGCCCCGGAATATAAATTCATAGGGCCCCCCATTCAGACACCTAAGTGACATTTGTAATACAAGCTGGCCGTCTGCGTTTAAACCCCAATATCCGACATTGATATCATTTGTTTCCGGGTTAAAGAGATCAAATACCTGGCCAATCGCCTCCGCAACATAATCCCTGCCCGTAGCATTATCGATGAAGGATCTTAAGGTGATGGTATAGCAAGGATAGGGATATGGATAGGGCATTAATGTGGGATCCAGCATTGGCTTGTACGGAACATAGATATGCCACGGATAACCATATTCAGTATAATCCATAACAAGCGTGTAATTATCCACTCTTGCGGTTATCCTGTATTCCTGGCCGTATTTCGGCCATATGATATCATAGTCTCCGGATACCGGTATCTCTTTTTCTAAAGGTTTTGCTTCAATATCCAGGATATGCCATAACTGGTCTACTCCGTTTATGTGCACGTCTTCAAGGTCTTTGCCCATTTTTCTTGCGATGTCTCCGCGGGTTCTCATGATAGCGTCTTGCAAACCGAAGTTCAGGTGCGACTCGCCGGTATTCGGATCGACCCATACGGTAACAAATGAGCCGTCTGTGAGCTTGAATTGAAACCAGGCATTCAGCAAAGTCCAATCAGGATTTTCAATGGGTGAAACTTTAAAGAAATTCCAGTTAACGAGCTCGTATTCATCGGGGTTTACGGTTTTCATGAGGTGCTCAACGGCGTTCGCGAGAAGATCCTGCCCGGTTTCGCGGTTTACGAGAGACGTCAATACAAAGTTTTCGTCTTTACTGATCGGATTATAGTAAAAGGACATTTCGAACTTATTCGTGCTCGCAAAAATATTGCAGTCAATAAGCTCTTCGTCCCATGGTTTCGCGCCTACGCAATCCGGAGCGATAATATATTCTCCCGGGGTAATCATGTTTATGTGTACCACATCGGGGTTGAGCTTCTCCGAGATTTCCTCTTTAGCCATATCAATGGCTTCTTTTATGCTGCGGCTTTTAAGAGTTGCTTTTTGAGTTTCAACATCGACTGTTATGTAGACAGGGTATCCGCCTGCGGCCAGTTTTATTTCGAATATAAGGTTGTCGCCTCGACGGTCTACCAAGGTAATCGCCGCGGCAGGATCTTCGGGATTAAAAACATCGATAAAACATTCTTCAGCGATTTTCTTGTAACGGTTATTCTGCGCATGCTCCACCACCACGTCCACCGGGTCCACGAGGCCTTCGTAGACGATAGGCAAGATTCCGTTTGTGAAGTATACGTGAGTTGCTGTGATGTTGCCGCACTCGTCCATGTCGTAAGAAAACCTCATAATTTCATTACCGTCAGCATCGTGCACAACCTGCGCGAGGTCCGTTCCGCAAACTGCATCCGTCTCGTACAGAATACAGGTGCCATCAGCAAATGTGCAGCTCGCTAGCCGCTCCAGACCAACATCCGTTCCCCTGTAGTAAAAAACACATAAGCGTTCCTTGATTGACGTAGAATCACCTTCTTTGTATCGGTCAACGTAGATTTTTGAATACACAGGTTTTTCGGCATCGTCATAGAATACGACATATCTGTATTCGTCCACGTATTTTATTGTCCCATCTTCGTTATGGCGTGTTACGGTCTGAATGCGGTCTTGCCTTGCACCTTCTTTATCAACATAGCTTATTACGGCTTTGAGCATTCCTTCTTTATCATACTGTTCGATTTTCTCTATGCCGAGATATTCCGGCCCTGTTTCGGCCAGATTTTGCATATATGAATATGTATCGTAAGAACCATCGAAATATTCCACCCTATCAACGATATATTGGCATGGTACAGGCATGCCGTGAAGGTGCGCCCCGTTATGCCTTACCTTGCGTATATAATAGGTGTATCTTCCATAGGGTTGCGGCGTAATTTGGGACACTTTTTGCGCGCCCTGACGATTAATGCTCAACATTGGATGCTCAAGAACCACTTTATACATGTTATCGGAGTTTTCTTCAGGGGTTACGCTTATTAAAACTATCTCTTTATTTTTTCTCCTTAAACGCGATGCAAGGTCCTTTATAGCTGTTTTTACCGCCTTTTTGAGCGAGCTGTCTATCGGCTTAATAGGCTTCAGTTCAGAAACCACATACTCGATAGAAGCATTTTCCATTTGCGTATATCCGCCGCGGTAGGGCCCTTTCAATGCCCCTCCGGTCATGGCGAGCATTGCTCCAAACGCGTTCTCAATACCGCCTCTAATCATGCGCTTTAATATATCATCTTCCTCTAAAAGAGCCACACTCTTGGCTTTCTGGGGCTGTGATATGAGCATAGCTCCGCCCTGGGCGTTTGCGGCGCTGCTTTCAGATTGCGCGTAGCCCGGCCCTATGAGAAGCGAAATAATAATAGGTAAGGTTACAAGAACTTTCAAATACTTCATTTTATTTTCCTCCGTTTTTTGTTTTCGTTAAAGACTTTTTTAATCCCTTTAAGTTCATGTCAAAAAAAATCTCCAGTTTCATTTTTTGTTCTTCCTGGTATTTTTTAAACTTTTCAACAAAAGTTCTTATTTTCTCGTCCTGCAAATAACATTTTTCTATATACAGCTTCATGTTCATCATCCTCACTCTTATATACACGCCCTGGGGCTAAATATTTAGGCAACTTAGCTAGCTTTTTTATCTTTAACCTATCTTCAACCCATATCGCCTCAAGGCTATTCGGATATTTATTCAAAACCGATGAATAGGCCTCTTTTGCCTTAGCTTCATCGTTTAGGTCCTCCTCATATATAACGCCTATCGCTGCCTGGGCAATACTCGCCAGGGGTGAGTCCGGATATTCGGCTAAGAATCCCTTAAACGTCTCTATGGCTTTTTTAGGCTCGCCCGCGTAAGAATAGTAGGCACCTATATAAAGCGTAAGCGGTGTTGCATAGCTTGCCTCAGGACGCTCTGAAGCGATTCTTTCAAGAAGCCCTATTGCCTCAAGATGTTTTTGGTTGTCGCCTGTTTTTATAGCTTCTTCTATCTTTACGAGAGCCTCTTCCAGGGTTTTCGGGATTTCCCGCGGTTTTTCATCGGTTATATAAATAGGGCACGGCGCGAGAAGCTGCCTTACCCTGTCAGGCGTATTTTTCACCAAAAGCACAACCTGAGGCTTCTTGCCTATCTGGTATAATTCTTCGAGCGCCAGCCACTCGGATTCTACAAGCCTCTGGGGTACGAGCGGAGATTTCCCAAGCGGAATTTCTGTTTTTTGCCCGGCTTTTACCAGGACCAATTCCTTCCCGCCCTCAACTTCCACTTTTCCCTCCAGAACACTTACATCTGTTATTTTTTCTTCGCGCGAGGCGCTTACGGCAAATTTTGTGCCGAGCGCCCTGGCAGAGCCCTCTTTCGTATCTACGAAAAACTCTGACCCCTTGAAGCCTTTTTCCACACTCACGAGCATTGTGCCTTCAATAAGTTCAAATACCGCTTTCCCCCTCCCGCGTCGCGGGGTAAGGTTCGCTACCCTGAGAGTGGTGTTTTTCTTTAGGCGTATCGCGTACTTTCCCGAAAGTACAATATCGAGCCTGGAAAGATTGCCGGTTGATACTATGCTACCGATATGAAGATATTGCGCTTTCGCAAGCATTAAGGGCTTAGCTGGTTGTGCGAAATAGATGCCGGAGCCTATAACGGCGAGTATTAAAAACATTGCCGCGGACCTTATTAAAACCGGTATCTTAGGCGCAAACGCGGAGTTAAATGTTTCTACGGCTCTTCGCGCGATTCTTTCAAAAGCGGTTTCGGCGCAGCGCTCCCGTACAGCAGCCTCGAACCTTCGCCTGAATTCAAAGTCGAATCCGGGCGAAGCCTCAATCGGCTTTAGGTTCGCCATTATAAGATCAAAATTTTCTAAAACCTTGTTATTCATTTTTATCACGTCCAAAACTTTTAGTATCTATTCCAAGCTCCTTCATGAAAATAAGCTTCGCTTTTCTAAGTCTGTTCATTACCGTAGCCTCGCTCACGCCCAGGATTTTCGAGGCCTCTTTGTAGGTCATTTGCTCTATGTTGCAAAGCGTTATTACCTCTCGAAGTTCAGCCGGAAGCTTCTTAAGTACTGCTTGAACGTTCCGAGAGAGCTCCTCATCGAGGGCAATTTCATCCGGCCGCGGGTTCGGGTCGGAAAGCACGTGCTTTAATTTTATATCCTCGCCTTCGCCGCTTATGGCTTTTTCCAGTGAAACGTCGCGGAAGTATTTTTTGTCCCTGAGCGCGTTTTTCGCGAGGTTGCGCGCGATGGTGTATATCCAGGCGGAAAAGCGCTTTCTGGGATCAAATATGCCCAGGCTCTTATAAGCTCTTATAAAAGCCTCCTGCGTGACCTCCTCGGCCGTTTCTCTATTGCCTATTAGCCTATATATAAAATTTAATATAGGCGACTTATACCTCTCAAAGAGCTCTTCGAAGGCCTTTGTGTCGCCTTCACGAGCGAGCTTCGCTAAAGCTTCATCGGAAGCTCTATCAGCTACCATTTCAGCATGCCTCTACTATTATATACACGGAAAACATGTAAATATTTACCTCATGTTACAAAAAACATTACTTTTTGTGATTATATCAGATAGGGATAGGGAGAACAAGGAAAGAGTGCTATTCGGATTTCTTTTTGATATCGAGCTTTGGCAGGTTTATGAGAACGTCTATTTTTTCCTTTTCGATGTTGAAATAAAGCGCCACTCTGGAGGCAATGACTCCATCGATTACGTCTTGTATGTATTTTAGGCTTTCTTCGATTCTGCGGTCATACAGCTCAACGGCAGGAAGAAGATACTCTGCCTTGTATGCGTACAACTGTTCGGCAATTTCGTCAACTGATCCGTCGGGAACTTCTCCTGGCTGCGCTTCCGTCTCTATTGCCTCTACTATTTTGTCAATAACGGCTCTCGCTTTTTGCGATGAAGCATTTGTGTATTTTATTTTTTCAAAGCCATCGCCAGCAACTATGCCGTCTTCTTTGAGTTTTTTAAGGTTAGAAAAAATGGCTTGGTAGGCTTTTTCATAATAGGTTGAGGAATTTTCCAGATACTGCTCATAGGCGTCCTGGCCCGCTGTCCCCGCATTAGCAAGAGCGTCTCTGATTTTATCTATAAGGGGCTTGAGACGCGAAGGGTCTCCTGCGACTTTTTCAATGGGGTCATCCCCGTCTCCTGTATCCGGAATTATGATTACGATTGGCGGATTTTCTCTTTTTCCTTCATTATCTCCATCGCCGGACGGCTCTGCGCCACCGGTAGACCGCGGTTGCCTGCCGCCTGTGCTTTTTTCCGCCAGATAATACATCAGTACACATATGCCGCTTTCCTCATAGCCCTTTTGCTCACCTAATGTAATAACCTCTTCTCCATCTCCTGTGGGTACCCGGTAAACAGGGTTTCCGTCTTCATCCTGATCAAGCAATCCTCTGCCGAGCACCAACACATTGCCTTCCTCATCCGTAACTTGCACACCTACAAGATTTCCGTCTTGATCGTACAAGCTTTCCTGTATTGAGTTATCGAATTTAAAATTTTCCTTAGCATTCAAAAACTCGTTGTGATTATTCAACTCAATATCGTAGGTCTCATTATAAACAGGGAGTGTATCTCTTGCGTCTGAAGAGTATTCGTCCTGCGTCCCGTCTTCAGCTTGAGCCGCCAACGCTAGAAAAAAAATTAAAAATACTAACACGCCTGTTTTTTTCATTTTAAACTCGCTTGTAGTTCTGAATCACTTTTTTAAACTCACAAGGAAGTAACAATAACAATACTTCCTGTTACATTTCTGTTACACTATATGTGTTAGTATACTAGAGACTAAGGTGAAAGTCAATAAGTCAGCCTCTTACTTTTTTATTACTTAACTTATTTGTATATCCGAGGTACTCTGGAGGTTATTCCGGTGACTATTTCGTAGGGTATTGTACCGGCTAAACGGGCGAGTTTCTCGATGCGGATTTCATCTTTTCCCTGTTTTCCTATTAGAACTACCTCATCACCTATGCGTACTTTTTTGATGTGCCCTGTTTCGATAAGCGTCTGGTCCATGGTTACCTTGCCAACGACAGAAGCACGGTGGCCATTCACCAGGACCTCTGCCTTATTGGAGAGAATTCTCCCGTAGCCATCCGCGTAGCCTATCGGGAGAGTAGCAATAGTTGTCGGTGTTTGGGTTATATAGGTTCTGCCGTAACTTATGGAGCGCCCCGGGGGCACGTGCTTTACGAAGACGATTCGCGTTTTAAGCGAAAACGCGGGTTTCAGTTTTATGAGGCGCGGGAAGTTTCTCTTTGGATAAATGCCGTAAATGATAATGCCGGGCCTTATCATGGTAAGGTGTGATTTCTTCCAGTCCACGCAAGCAATAGAATTCGCAGCGTGTTTAAAGGGTATTTCTATTCCCGATTTTTCAAGGTCAGCAAGGATCTTCTCGAATGATTCGATTTGATACTGAGTAAAAAATCTGTCTCGGCCCGCTATAGAGAAGTGCGTGTAAATACCTTCAAAGTCAATATCCCGGTTGCGCTTTACCTCGCTAACGAACTCTATCGCATCCTCGTGCCAGACGCCGATTCTTCCCATGCCGGTATCGATCTTTATATGAACCTTCGACTTGTACCCTTTGCCTGTTAATCGATTAAGCTCGTTTAATAATTCTTTATTGCACAGGGTCAGCGTAACATCGTTTTTGACTGCTTCCTCTGCTTCCTCCGGCAGAACAGAACCGAGGATAAGTATGGGTAGTGTTATTTTTTCCCGTCGCAAAATAAGCGCCTCGTCAAGCGTCGCAACGCCTAAGTAAGACACCTTTTCGCTCTCCAGCACCCTTGAAACCTCGACCATGCCGTGTCCATAAGCGTTCGCCTTCACGATGGGCAAGAGGTGCGTATTTTTTCCCACGAGACGCTTTATTGATTTGATATTATGTCTTATGGCACCTAAATTAATTTCCGCCCAGGTAGGACGATAAGTCATATTTTTGTCATTTGGCTTTTGGATTTTATTTGTCATTTGGATTTTGTCATTTGTCATTTTCCTCGTACCTGGCAATACTGCGAATGCATGTACGTGGGAACAAGTTTGTCCGGATTTTCGAATTTTTTTCTGTGAGCTTTACGAAGCCCAAGCTCCGCTACAACTTCCACTTTCGGATGCCAGTCTTTTTTTGAAATACGCGCAAAAGGGTTTTTCAGAATTTCACGCTCATAGACAGCTATTCCATCGCCAAAAAGAAGGGTCGGCTCGCTAACGTGTTCAAGCAGGCTCTCTATACCGCACAGCATATACTCGCCCGTCCTGGCAAGATAACCGCCTTCCGAATGCCCTTGATTTCGTTGGGCATTCGTCCCGAGCTTGTCGAGGGACGAACCACCAATGCTTATAAGGCGGTTTACATAAAAAGCAGAATAGACTTTTTGTTTTTTCGCGTCTATTACCGGGCATAGGACATGCTCCTTTGAGTCGGTAAAGTTATGCGCTATTGCGTCAAGCGTAGAAATAGCCACTATTTTTGTGCCTAAAGCCATGCTGATGGCCTTCACAGAGGCAACGCCTATGCGCAGGCCCGTAAAAGAACCGGGCCCTATGCTTAACGCTATTGCATCTATATCTTTAAGCCTGATACGCGCTTTCTTCAAAACCTCATCAATGACCGGTATAAGCTGCTCCGAGTGGTTAGCTTTTCCGTCGTCTGTGTGTGACGCCAAAATCTTATGTTCTTTTGCCGCGGCAACCCTTAAAAACCGGGTTGATGTGTCTATCGCCAATATGTACATGAATAAGTTTTAAGTTTTACGTTTTGGTTTTGCATTTTGACTTTTGCGTTTTGCATTAACGATTATTTCTCGTTTATTATCGCCTTTGTGTTTAAATTCTACGGCGATATGCTCCTCAGGTAAAATCTCCGCGGCGCGGTCGGCCCATTCCACAACGCTTATCCCTTTGGAATAAAAATATTCCTCGCAGCCGACTGTTTCAACATCTCTTGGTTTTTTCATGCGATAGAGATCAAAATGATAAAGAGGAATTTTCCCCTTGTATTCCTGCAATATGACAAAAGAAGCGCTGTTAACATGGATATAATCTTTTATCCCCAGGGCTTTCGCTATGCCTTTCGTAAAAACGGTTTTTCCCGTTCCGAGCTCGCCCGTAAGCGCCACGACAGAGCCCTTTTCGAGCGTCTTGCCGAATTCAAATCCGAGTTCAAATGTCTCAGAGGCCTTCTTCGTTATGTATCGCATTTCGTTCCTCTGCAGGCTTACGCTTGCAGTATCCCTCGATCATTCCCCACGCGTAAGCGTGGGGTATCTAAAAGTGCCGAAATCCCTCGGACTTAAGTGTTTTTTCTTTGCCGCTTTCTTCGATTATCTTCACCCCGTATTTTTTCGCGACGATCTCTCCTATAAGCGTAATCGGAAGATCCTCACCCATGCGCTTTATTATTTTACGGGATTCCTTTATAGAAGCTGTAAAAAGAAGTTCAAAATCCTCGCCTGCCTCAATAGCTTTATCAAGGGGATCGGAATGCTCTGATAACGGAATAAGGCTTTCACAAACACGCGCGCCCGTGCCGCTCGAATCCGCGATCCTGTTTAAATCCATGGCGAGGCCGTCCGATAGATCTATCATGGAATTTACCTTGAAACGCTTCGTTAAAAATCTCGCCTCATGAAGCCGGGGAATGAACGTAAGATGCTTTCTTTTTCCCTCACCGAGGGCGCCTGTCACAAATATAAGATCACCCGTTCTCGCTCCGGAACGCCGAAGAAGGAGTCTCTTCTCGACCTCTCCCATAAGGGCCACGTTTACTACTGTCTTAGCCGAGGCATTCGTATCTCCGCCTATTATTGTTATGCGAAACTTCCGAGCCGCGGCCTCTACGCCTTTTGCGATATCCAGTAAATACCGCATGGGCTTTTTTCTCGGGATCCCCACCGAGATAAGCGCGTGTTTCGGAACGCCTCCCATAGACGCTATGTCGCTTATATTTACGGCCATCGCTTTCCATCCTATTTGGTAAGGCAAAGCGTTCTTCATAAAATGCACGCCCTCTACGATCATGTCAGTCGTCGCGAGAAGATATTTGTCTTTTTTATAATTCAACACAGCGCAGTCATCACCGATACCTTTAAACAGTGGACGTTTCGAAATATATTTAATAAATTTAAGTTCTTTCATCGGGCATGTGCTCTTTTTATGCTCTTCCCATACGGCTTCCTTAATATCCCCTTTTCCGTAATGATCGCCGTTATGAATTTTGCCGGCGTCACGTCGAATGCCGGGTTGAAAACTTTTACATTTTTTGGCGCTATGAACTCTTTTCCTATTTTGCGCACCTCGTCCGGGTGGCGCTCTTCTATCGGTATGAAAGAGCCGTCTTTTATCTTCACGTCGATGGTAGAAAGGGGAGCTGCCACGTAAAAAGGTATCTTGTGATAATGCGCTGAAAGAGCTACCGAGTATGTTCCGATTTTGTTTGCCGTGTCACCGTTTCTGGCGATCCTGTCGGCTCCTACTATGATTTTATCTATTTTTCCGCGCGCCATCAAGCTTGCCGCCATGTTATCCGATATGAGTGTCGTGTCAATATCCTCATTTCTTAGCTCCCAGGCAGTGAGCCGCGCGCCCTGTAAGAGGGGACGCGTTTCATCCGCATATACTTTTATTTTTTTGCCCGAAGAGTGAGCCATGAAAATAACGCCGAGCGCCGTGCCGTAATCAGCTGTGGCAAGCCCACCGGCATTACAGTGCGTAAGTATCGTATCGCCCTTTTTAATAAGGGCATTTCCGAACCTCGCCATTTTTCGGCAGATATGCTTGTCTTCTTCTAATATTTTTTTGGCTTCCTCGAGCAAAATATGCTTTATGCGGGATACAGGCTCATACCTCTCTCGATATGCCGTTTCCCTCATCCTCTCAAGCGCCCAGAAAAGATTTCTCGCGGTAGGACGGGAGGTAGCAATGTATTTGATGGTTTTATCAAGGTCTTTAAAAAATGCCCTTTGGGAATTCTTGACACCCAAATATACCCCGAATGCCGCCGCAATTCCAAGAGCAGGCGCGCCCCTTATCTTCATGGTACGAATAGCCTTCCACATCTCCCGCGGCGTAGTACAACTCACAAACTTTACTTTGTGCGGGAGAAGCGTTTGGTCTATTATCCGGACCTTATTTTTCTGCCATTTTATCGTTTCTACAGGCATATTTGCTTTTTGATATTTGATTTTTGATATTTCATACTGCCAAACTGTTAAAATATTTAAACAAAAACACCATTATAACGCCGCCCAGGTTATTCAGAACGTGAAGCGTGATCGATGGAACAAGGCTTCCGGTTCTTTCATAAAGGTACGCGAGCACCACGCCAAGTATTGTAATAGGTATAAATCCTACCAAAAAATAGGTCATCGCGTGAGTATGCAGAAATGAAAAAAGAACGCTCGTTATCATTATGCCCCCAAAAATCCCTACTTTACGCTTCAGGGCATTATATAGAACCCCGCGGAAGAATATCTCCTCTATTACCGGACCGAATATGGATGCGATGAGGCTCGCTACAAAAATAAAAGCGATGTTTTTCTCTACGAGGAAAAGCTCCACGATAGGCTGGGGAGGCGGCTTTAGTTTTAACATGTTAAGCACGATATAGGCGATGACACCCACCAGAAGTATGACGGGCAAAATTGCCAAGTACCCGCATGCGCCATAAAAGACATTTTTTAGCGCGTTTTTCGCGCCGAGGCCCAGGGAAACGATTTTTTTCCGGTGAACCCGCCATAAAAATGCGAGAACCGCTGTCAGCACGAAAAAGTCAAGAACGATCGTGTCAAAAATCATCCTGAAATTGTCGTTCTTCATCAGGGTAAATTTGACTTTAAAGAAAAAGCTCATCGCGCTGCCTGCGAGCGCAAGCAGGATAAAAAAGAAATAGGCGAGTGAAAACCCGAGTATAACTATTTTCGCGCTATCGGCAAGGGTCCACGGCGGCGGGTCCGGTTTCACAAAACGCGCAAAAATATCTATTTTTTTAAATCTCCGGGAAATAAAAAATCCGTCTATCAAAAGCCCGAGAAGGAAGATAGCAATTATAAAAAGATTTGCGGAAATGTAGAAAAGGTAAAGGGGGGCGTTTCCCTTCAGGGCTTCTTCTATTTTTCTCGAGCGCTCCTGGGCCTCCTCGAACTCTACGAATAAAGTCGGCTTTTCGGCCGCAGCAACTTCTTTCGTGCTGGTCGGTAGAACTTCTTCTTTCGGAGCGCGGCCGGCGACATTAACTAAAATTATACCCGATACGAGTACTATGTATACCCAGTTGCGTTTTACAAAATTCCTTATCATTCGTCTTTTCCGGATACGATTCTTGGAAACAGAGGTTGCCCTTTTGAAATCTGCGTCCCACTTGTTACGATCCCCCATAAAGAGGGGCGGGACCTTTGGTTGCTCTTAAACTTGATATTTGCGATTTTCTCTTTCATACCGAGTTGCGCCCAAATCTTGCCTGCCGTATCGGGTATAAACGGATACAGGCATATTGCGAGCGCTGCCAGGGTTTGCACCAGATTATATATCACTATTTTGAGCTTTCGCTCATCTTCTTTTGCCAGTTTCCAGGGGGCCTTTTCCTCTATATATTTATTCGCCCAGCCTATTCTTTCTAGCACAACCTTCAGAGCTGATAAAGAATTCATATTCGCATAAGCATCAGCCAGTTTTCCCGGTAGATCTTCCGTATTGCTTTTTATTTCATTATCAATATCCTTTTCCTCAACATCCGGGACAACGCCTGCAAAGTATTTCTCAACCATGGTAAGGGTTCTGTTAACAAGGTTTCCGAGGTCGTTCGCAAGATCATTGTTGTATTTATCTATGAAAAGCTTTTCGTAAAAAGTGCCGTCATACCCAAAGCCAACCGCGCTAAGCAGAAAATACCTGAGCGCGTCTACGCCGTATTTATCCGTAAAATACGCGGGATCAACAACATTTCCCTTCGATTTAGACATCTTTTCGCCGCCGATTACCCACCAGCCGTGCACAAATATGCTTTTAGGCGGCTTCTCCCCCAGCGCAAGCAGTATAATGGGCCAATATATCGCATGGTGCCTTAAAATATCCTTACCTATTACATGCCCAACATGAGGCCAAAGAGAATCAAACTTTTTTCTGTCATTAAGATAACCTATTCCTGATATGTAGTTTATAAGAGCGTCGAACCAGACATAAGTCACGAAATTTTTATCAAACGGGATCTCTATGCCCCAGCGAAGCCTTTTCTTGGGCCTTGAGATACAAAGGTCCTGCAGCTCGTTTTTTTCAAGAAAACTTAACACCTCATTTTTTCTTATATCAGGAGTTATGAAAATCCTGTCGTCTTTTATGTGATCTATAAGCTCTTTTTGATACTCGGAGATTTTGAAAAAATAGTTTTCTTCGTTCAATCTTTCGAGTTTTCTTTTACAGTCGGGGCAAACCCCCTCGTTTACCTCGGCATTGCTGAAAAAGTTTTCGCAGGGCGTGCAGAACCAGCCCTTATAAACCTTTTTGTATATCTTTCCTTTTTCATTTAGAATTTGCAATACTTTCTCGACTGTCTTTTTATGAATGGTGTCCGTTGTTCTTATGAAATAATCATAATTTACTTTTAGCGTTTTCCACAGTTCTTTAAAACGCGGCACGATCCCGTCAACGAATTTCTTTTCTTCGCCGGCTTTGTATCCGGCCTTTAAGGCGGCCTGTTCGATTTTTTCTCCGTGCTCATCAGTGCCTGTCATAAAAAAAGTGTCCCCGCCTTCAAGCTGTTTTTCAAACCTCGCGGCGGCATCGCAAACAATCTGAGTATAGGCGTGGCCGATGTGGGGAGAGGCATTTACATAATAAAGAGGGGATGTGATATAAAATTTATTCATTTTAGAATTTTACTTCTATCTGCTTCCCTTCTCCTATCGCGACCATGACGCTTTTCTTTAGCGGACAGAGCGAGATGACCTTACCCTTGCCTTTTTCCGTTTTTATCTCCTGGCCGAGTTTTGGCAATCCCTTTATGAGCTCGCGGTAGTTCTTGTGCTCGTATCCCAGGCAGCACATGAGTCGTCCGCAGAGCCCGGAAATTTTTGTCGGGTTTAAGGGCAGATTCTGATCCTTGGCCATCCGTATCGTAACAGCCTCGAAATCTTTCAGGAATTTTACGCAGCAAAGCTCCTTACCACACGGCCCGTACCCGCCTATGAGTTTTGCCTCGTCACGCACGCCTATCTGCTTGAGCTCTATGCGCGCCTTGAATATGTTGGCAAGCTCCCTGACGAGTTCCCTGAAATCGATCCTGCCCTCTGCGGTAAAGTAAAAGGTTATTTTTGACCTATCGAACGAGTATTCCGCCTCGACTATTTTCATGGGAAGCCGCCGCTCGGACACCTTCCGCTCGCAAACAGCCATAAGCTCCCGCGCCTTCTTTTTGTTTTTATCTATCTGGCGGTGGTCCCAGGGGTTGGTTTTGCGTATTATCTTCCGCAGGGGCTTTTCTATCGCCGTATCGAGCACTGTCTCGGTTTCGGAAATCACCTGGCCGTAATCGATTCCCCTGTCCTGCTCCACTATAACGTACTCGCCTGCATTAAACTTAAGCCGACCGGTCGAAAAATAACATATCTTGCCGGCCTCGCGTAATCTTATCTGTATAACTTCGTGCATTATATTTTCCCCTTTACCCCGTTCAATCCCGAAAAAATCCTCACCCTTTAGGGCCGGGATTGAACGGGGTTAACTCCGCCAGGGAGTTCTTTATAACGTCAAATACAATCTTCGGATTTACGTTATGATCCATGTACGACTCAAGCGTAACCACTTTCTGAATAAGCTCGTCTATACGGTCGAAGGAATACCTGTCCTTAAGGACCGCGATCTCACCGGTTCTGTCGGCGTTAAAAATAAGATCCTTTCTTCCGGTCGCTTTATATACGAAAAGATCCCTAAGGTATGATAGCAAGAACTCTATGTCCTCCTTCGGCGAACCACTGTAAGGCTTATTTTTCCCGAAAAGCGCGTCTAAAGCCGCGTTTTTTTTCCGGATGAGGTCCTTTTCCCGCATCTCGAGGGCCCTGCCTATTCTGCCACTGGAAAAAACGCTTAGCATCCTGGCTTCTTTTCGGTCAATATTGAATTTTTCGGAAAGCACTTTTTCGCACGCGGCCAGAGGCGCGCTTCTAAATCTTATGATAACGGCGCGCGAGACAACCGTTGAAAGAAGAAGTTCCTTTGAGGTCGCGATTAATATGAATATCGTATCACGCGGCGGCTCTTCCAGGGTCTTCAAAAACGCGTTGGCCGCCTCAGGCGTCATGATGTGTGCGCCGTCGATGATAAAAACCTTCTTCCCGGCCTCATAGGCCTTAAGACCGGCTTTCTGTAAAATCTTGCGTATTTCGCTTATGCCGATGGTGTTTGAGCGGTTTTTCGGTTCCGTGAGAACTACGTCGGGGTGGTTTCCTGAATCTATTTTTCTGCACGAGGGGCACACTGTGCACGGCTTCTCGCCGGAAGAAACGCAATTTATCGCCTTCGCGAAAGTTATCGCCGCGAGCTTCTTTCCCACGCCATCCGGCCCTAAAAATAAATAGGTCGAATAAAAGCTTTTTTCTTTTAAGTTGCGCGAAAGTAGCTCTACGGCCTTATCCTGACCGTGTATATTTCTGAACGGCACGCAAAACTCCTTCCTTTACCGCAAGGAACGTGTCCTCTATCCTCTTCTCCGTTTTAACGACTATTATTCTTTTTTTATCCTTCGCAGCAAGCCAAAGATACCCGCGCCTCACCTTCCGGTGAAATGATATTTTTTTCGATTCCATCCTGTCCTTTAAGCGCGTTTTTATTTTTCGGAGGCCCCGGCTTATATCTATGTCCAGCACTACGGTCAGATCGGGCCGCACCCCGCCCAAAGACACTGATTCCACTTTTCTTATGTCTTTTATCGGCACGCCGCCGGCGTAACCCTGGTAAACCATGGTCGCGTCATTGAACCTATCGGTTATTACTATTTTTCCGGCGCGAAGCGCCGGGCGTATGACGCTTTTTACGAGTTCCGCGCGGCTTGCCTCGAATAA
This sequence comes from Candidatus Omnitrophota bacterium, assembly GCA_016782445.1. Taxonomy (GTDB): domain Bacteria; phylum Omnitrophota; class Gorgyraeia; order JABMRN01; family RBG-13-46-9; genus BS750m-G79. The sequence goes on from JADHYM010000001.1 coordinate 18,396, forward strand.
AAGCATTTCAGCGAGCGGCGATATGAAAATCTTCCGCTTCTTTAAAAGCACCTCTCGTATGGCGTCCCCCACGGCAGTCCCGCCGGGCTCCCTTGTATGCACTACGGAATAGCCCTTTTTCCTTAAAAACAAAACTATTTTTTTTGAATGCGTGCTCTTGCCGCAGCGCTCCGGCCCCTCAAAGGTTATTAGTAGCCCTTTTTTTAAAGTTTTTTTCGCCACACAGAGCCTTTTTTTGTATCCTCTACTACAATACCTTGTGCTAATAATTCATTTCGTATAATATCAGCCTTTTTGAAATCTTTGGCTTTACGAGCTTTCTCGCGTTCGTTTACCATAGTTTCTATATCTGTGTTTTGTGCGCTATAGTCAAGGTTAAGCCCAAAAATATTTTTCGAGACATCCTTGATAAAATGTCTTGTCCCGGCCAGCTTCGCCTTGTCTTGCTTTTCTAAACTCTCTTTTTCTAATAGTTTATTCCCATCGGCAACACATCTAAAAATAACGCTAAGCGCCACCGGCGTATTGAAATCATCGTCCATTGCTGCAATGAAAGAATTTTCATATTCTTTATCTGCAATTATTGTTTTCTTATATTCTTTTAAGGCATTATCGACTTTCTGTAAAAACGCTAAAATTCTATCTCTGGAATCGCGCATGCTTTCTATCTTGTCTTCTGTATAATCAACCGGATGCCTGTAGTGGCTCGATAGAAAAAGCAATTTCAGTAAGTTTAGGCTTTTCGGGAATTCCCTAATCGATATAAAATTTCCGAGCGACTTAGCCATTTTTTCACCGTTTATTGTCAAAAGGCCGTTATGCATCCAGTAGCGAGCAAACTTATTGCCTGCTCCTTCTGATTGCGCTATTTCGTTCTCATGATGAGGAAATATTAAATCTATTCCTCCGGCATGTATATCAAATTCGCTGCCTAAAAGATCAGAGCTCATGACTGAACACTCTATATGCCACCCGGGCCTGCCGTTTCCCCATGGGCTTTTCCAGGATGGCTCTCCTTCCTTTGCCTTTTTCCATAATGCAAAGTCCAGAGGATCTCTTTTTTTCTCCCCTGGGACAATTCTTACAGAGCTTTCCATTTTCTCTAAATTTTGTCCGGATAATTTTCCGTAGTTTTTTGAGCTTTTTATATCAAAATAAACGTCGCCATCTTTCGTATACGCAACATTTTTTTTAATTAGTAGCGCAATAAACTTTTTCATCTTGCTGATATATTTAACTGCGCTCGGTTCTTTATCCGGATTAGAAATTCCCAATTTCTCCATACATTCATGATAGGAATCAAGGTACTTTTGTGAAATTTGTTTTACCGCTTTTTTATCAACTTTTTCTATCTTAAACTCTTGTTTCGCTTTTTTGATTATTTTGTCATCAACATCAGTTATATTTCTTATAAATTTTACTTTGTAATTTTTATATTCAAAATATTTACGTATCACATCAAAGACATAAGCGCTTCTTGCGTGCCCTATGTGAGGTTCATCATAAACTGTGGGGCCGCATACATAGAGGCCCACTTTGCCTTTTTTTATCGGCTTAAATTCTTCTTTTTTTCTCGTAAGCGTATTGTATATTTTCATGCTTTTACGCCTGCCTGCCGGCTCGCCTCGTGGCGAAGCCGCGGGCAGGCAGGTCGGGCGGGTCCTTATTTTTCGAGCCTTTCCAGCCGCTTCTTAAGCTCTTCTATATCCTGGAATATCGGGTCAAGCGTATGGATGTGGTCCATCTTTACGTCCATTTTTTTGCCTTCCTGTTTCGTGATCCTTCCCGGTACGCCGACCACGGTCGAATTCGGAGGGACGTCTTTAATAACAACGGCATTTGCGCCGATATAAGAATTGTCGCCTACTGTGATGTTGCCGAGTACCTTGCCTCCGGTGCCGATAACCACGTTATTGCCGATGTTCGGGTGCCTCTTTCCGCGATCCTTGCCCGTTCCTCCGAGCGTAACGCCCTGAAAAAGCGTCACGTTATTGCCTACTACGCTCGTCTCGCCTATAACCACCCCCGTGCCGTGGTCAATAAAAAGGCCTTTTCCTATGGTTGCGCCGGGGTGTATTTCTATGCCCGTCATGAGCCTGGCCAGCTGCGAAAGAAGCCTCGGCAGGAAAGGCACTTTCATCTTTTTAAGTGCGTGCGCTACGCGGTAAAAAATTATAGCCTGGAGCCCCGCATACAGTAAAAGGACCTCGAGAAAATTCGTCGCTGCGGGGTCTCTGTCAAAGGTGGCCTTTATTTCGTCGCGAAAGATAAAGCTCGCAAATATAAAATAAAGGAGGGCTACAATAAGGATAAAAAGTATAATTGTAAGAATCAGCATTTTAGCTTACCTCTCTTTCAGGGTGACAACGGAGAAGGCCTCGATCGCCTCGCCTTTTCCCGCGGGGCCTATGCCTTGCGCTGTCTTTGCTTTTATACTTAAGGCAGACTCCGATATTTCCAAAATACCGGCTACGTTTTTCCGTATGAGCGGGACAAAAGCAAGAAGCCTTGGTTCTCCCGCGATTATTATGGTATCAATGTTGTTTACAGCGAGGCGCTTTCCGGTTACGAGCTCGCTTACTTTTTTTAAGAGTTTGACGCTCTCTATATCCTTATAACGCGTATCCGTGTCCGGAAAATATGTTCCTATATCGTTAAGACCTGCCGCCCCAAGCATCGCATCGCATATCGCGTGCAAAAGCACGTCAGCGTCCGAATGGCCCTCGAGCCCTTTTTTAAAAGGTATCTCGACCCCTCCGAGCACAAGTTTTCGGCCCGTTACTAATTTGTGTATGTCGTAGCCTATTCCCGTACGCATCGTTTATTTTTTATAAGCGCCTTCGCCAGTTCCAGGTCCTCCGGCGTCGTTATTTTAATATTGCGCGGCGAACCTCTTACGATCTTTACTTTATACCCCAGCGCCTCAACCAGGCTTGCGTCATCAGTGGCATCGCTCGCGCGGCGAGAGCAATAAGCCTTCGATATGATGTCTCTTCTGAAAATCTGCGGCGTCTGCGCCTGGCAGAAATGTTTTCTGTTTTCGGTCATTGCGATGATGTTATCTCTTCCTACCTTCTTAAGCGTATCCGTCACAGGGATAGCGCAAATCGCTGCGCCGTTTTCTTTAGCGGCCTTAAACGTTCTTTTTATAATGTCTTCCGATAAAAACGGCCTCGCGCCGTCGTGCACCATGACAAAATCTGGTTTCCCTGCCGCGGAAAGAGCGTTTTTTACTGAATCAAAGCGCTTCCTGCCTCCTTTTACAATGAATCGCACTTTCTTGAGCCTGTATTTTTTGGCGAGAGAGGCAGCCTTCTTTACATTCTTGGCCCTCACGCTCAATATAATGCTCGTGACAGATTCGCTTTTATTCAAGGTCAAAAGCGTGTGGGCAAGAATCGGTTTTCCGAAAAGTTTTACAAAAGGTTTATCGCTTCTCGATCCGAGACGGATCCCGGTGCCGGCTGCGGGAACAATGCATGTAAGGCTCATCTTAAATACGAACTACCTGTTTTTCCTGCGAAAGTTTCTCTCGCCTTCCCTTTTTTCGGCAAAGATCATTCTTCCTGCTGATGTCTGAAGGACGCTCGTCACTGCCACGCTTATGGTCTGGCCTATCAGGCTTCTTGCGTTATCTACGACGATCATTGTCCCGTCGGGAAGATAAGCTACTCCCTGGTTATGCTCCTTGCCTTCTTTCGCGATCCTGACCGCCATTTCCTCGCCCGGCAGGACCACGGGCTTAAGAGCGTTCGTAAGGTCGTTAATATTAAGAACGCTCACACCCTCAAGCTCTGCGATCTTGTTAAGATTAAAATCGTTCGTAAACACTTTGGCGCTAAGAAATTTTGCCAGCTTCACTATTTTCGCGTCGACGTCCTTTATGTCCGGAAAATCCTCGTCGTGGATCTTTACAACGGCGTGGGTATTTTTCTGGAGCCTGTTCAGTATGTCAAGGCCCCGGCGGCCGCGATTGCGCTTCAGGGAATCGGTCGAGTCGGCGACCTGTTGTAGCTCCTTGAGGACGAAGCGCGGCACAATGAGCCGCCCCTCCATAAAACGCGTATCCACTATATCGGCGATCCTCCCGTCTATAATGACGCTCGTATCGAGTATTATAAGCTGGTCCGACTGATCCTGCCTGGCAAAGCGTACGTAGGGTATGATAAGATTGAATTCATCTTTCCCTCTCATTGCTATTATCATCCCGAGATAACAGAAAACCAGGATAAAAATAATGTTGAGAGCCGGGTAGATCTTCGGATCCATAGGTATGAGTTTCACGATAAGCGTGACCATCCATGCCATAAAAAACCCGAAGACGAGGCCGAAAACGGCCGCTGAAAGGTTCCTCACGGAAAAACGCTGCATTTTAAGTTCCAGAAAGATGATAAGAAGCGCCCCGAAAAAACCTACGAGCGCGCCGGAAAGGCCCCATAGCGTTTCAAAATTACCGATGGTAGCCCCGGCGTAATAACCGACGATGGTTCCGAGAAATGTAAAAAATAATCTAATAAAAATAAAAGACATATTAAAGCTCCTCTTTTTAAATCGTTTAAAAACCAAAATCCAAATGACAAATGACAAATAAAACCCAAATTCCAAATGTCAAATTTGCCTGCCTGCCGGCAAGGCAGGGATTTTGGAATTTGAAATTTATTTGGATTTTGTCATTTGACATTTGTCATTATTCCTCTATTCGCCCCGCGGCTTGTGTAAAAGCTTCCACGGGTGCGCTTTGATATCCGCCACAAAGTCCTCCAGGTCGTCGTAAATCTGCTCATCGACTAGAAGCTTTCCTACCGTGCCCTTTCCTTCTTTCAGGCCATCCATGATAACGCACATTGAATCCACAAGCTTCTGTACTTTTTCGGTCACAAGCTCCATAGGAACAGGGTCATGCCCAATGAGCGTCCCCTCGCTGGTGAGAATGTCGTCTGAAAGCTCTCCGGGAAAGATCTCCAGATACTTCTCACCCAAAAGCCCCAGCGTGTTTATAACTGCATCCGAGTCCGTCGGGATCTTTATGTCGTCGGAATCAACCCACGCCATAACCCTAACCTTGGTCTTTTTCTCGTTTTCGTCGAAGAAAAGGTCTATTTTATCTATCTGTCCGACATTAACGCCCGCGAACCTCACAGGCGCGCTTTCCGCCAGGCCGTTCGCAAAATTAAATACGACATTTACGTGATAGCCTTTTTTTATTAAATACACATCACCTATAGAAAAAACTATTATGGAAAAGAGAAGTATTCCGAGCGCTATAAAAATACCTACTTTAAGCTCAAACGTCTTGTCTTCGAAATTTAACATTGTTTACCTCCATTTATATATGATTACGCAGATTTCTTGCTTCTAAAAAGATGCCTGCCTGCCGGCAGGCAGGCATTCTTGATTACACAGATACTAACTACAATCTGTGTAATTATTTTCAATCAATGATCCTTAGCGATCGGCCCTTCGGCCTCGCCGTGTATAAACTGTTTTACTACCGGGTTTTTTGTACTTTTTATCTCCTGGGGAGTCCCGATCTCGATGATCTTCCCCTCGTAAAGCATGGCGATCCTGTTCGCTATTTTATACGCGCTTTTCATGTCGTGCGTAACGGCAATAGAGGTAACCTTGAGTTTGTCGTGCAACTCTTTTATAAGGTCATTTATTGCGTCTCCCATTATCGGGTCAACGCCTGTAGTAGGCTCGTCATAAAGTACTATTTCGGGCTTCATGGAGATCGCCCTTGCTAAGCCCACTCTTTTTTTCATGCCGCCTGAGAGCTCTGCGGGCTTCAGGTTTTCTATGCCGCCCAGTCCCACCAGGCCCAAACACTCCCGCACCCTGGCAAGCATCGCGTCCTTCTGTGTAGCAGTATGTTCTATCATGCCGAACGCCACGTTTTCCCAGACCGTAAGCGAATCAAAAAGAGCAGCTCCCTGAAAAAGCATCCCAAATTTCATCCTGATATCGTTGAGCTCCTTCCCGTACATCTTGGAAATATCCTTGCCGTCTATCAGCACCTGGCCCGAATCCGGCTTCAATATGCCTATAATATGTTTTAGAAGCACGCTTTTTCCGCAGCCCGAGCGGCCTATTATGACGGTCGTTTCGCCGGACTTGATGGTAAGGTTAAGGTTTTTTAAAACCTCTTTCTTCCCGAAATTCTTGCACAGATTTATTATTTCTATCATATTCTTTTTTTTACAGCTTAAAGCTTACAGCTTATAGCTTAATTACCTTCCTATAAAATACATCAGCGCAGTCAAGAGACAGTCGGCCGCTATTATAAGAATAAAGCTCCTCACCACGCTCGAGGTAGTGGCTTTTCCTACGCCCTCAGCGCCTTCTTCCGCCCGCATTCCCTCAAAGCACGATATTACACATATGATTATAGCGAATACTACGCTTTTGTAGAGGCCGTTCCGAAGATCGCTTTGCGCCAAGGGATCAAACGTCATCTTAACGTACATATGATGGGAAATGTGTAGCTTATGAACCCCTACTATGTATCCGCCAACCATGCTTATAAAGTCGGCGTATACGGTTAATACCACCACTGACACCAGAAGCGCCCAGAACCGCGGAACAACAAGGTAATTAATGGGGTTTGTCGCCAGCGTCTCCAGCGCGTCTATCTGTTCGGTAACTTTCATGGTGCCGATTTCCGCTGTTATCGCCGCCCCGGAACGGCCGGCTACGACGAGGGCAGTTAAAACCGGCCCAAGCTCTCTTATCATCGAAAGCGCGACAAGGGAAGCTATGTACATCTCTGCCGACATCTTCTGCATCTGGTACGCGCTCTGAAGAGCGATTACGATACCTACAAAAAGGCTTATGAGCGAAACTATGGGAATTGAGTTTGCGCCTATTTGAGCTGTTTGCCGTATCGTTTCGCGAATTCTAAAAGGTGGGTGAACGAGTGCGTAGGCTATATCGCCCATAAAGATCGCTATTGAACCCATGTAACACACGAACTCGACGCCCTTCGCCCCTAAGGCTGCCAGTTTTCTTTGTATATTCGAAAGTAATCTCTGTATCACTTTACTTTACCTTTTCCTTTTTATCGCTTTTCGCAGGCACCTTGAACGGCTCTTGTATAAACTCGAGCGAGTCGGCTTTCGCTTTTATGGTAATTTTCGCGCCGTTTTTAAACTTACCGGATATTATATTCTCGGCCAGGGGATCCTCCACAAAGCGCTGAATCGTTCTTTTTACAGGTCTTGCGCCGAAGGTCTTGTCGAAGCCGCGTTCTATCAGGAAATCTTTCGCCTCCTTCGAGAGGTCAAGCTTTATGTTCTTATCCTTAAGACGATCCTGGACCTCCTTTATTTCTATGTCCACTATTTTGTAAAGATCATCTTTGGTGAGGGACCTAAAAACGATGACGTCGTCTACCCTATTCAAAAATTCCGGCTTGAATACTTTTTTTACCTCCTCAAGAAGCCGTGATTTCATGTCCTTATAATTCTCTTCCTCTTTATCCTGGGACCGGAACCCTATCGAGCCCTGTTTTTTGAGCAGCTCCGCGCCTATGTTCGAGGTCATAATGAGAATGGTGTTCTTAAAATCCACTTTCCTACCGAATGAATCCGTGAGGCGCCCCTCCTCAAGAACCTGCAAAAGCAGATTGAATACGTCGGGATGGGCTTTTTCTATTTCATCAAGAAGGACGACTGAATAAGGGCGCCGCCTTATCTTTTCGGTAAGCTGCCCGCCTTCCTCGTAGCCCACATATCCGGGAGGCGCGCCGACAAGCCGCGATACGTTAAATTTTTCCATATATTCCGACATGTCGATCTGCACTATCGCGTCTTCGTCCCCGAACATAAATTCCGCAAGCTTCCTGCCGAGAAGCGTTTTCCCGACGCCTGTCGGCCCCATAAAAACGAACGATCCTATGGGCCGGCGCGGATCCTTTATGCCTGCGCGGGAGCGCCTTAGCGCGTGAGCAATCGCGCTTATCGCCTCTTTCTGCCCGATTACACGGGAATTGATCTCGTCTTCTACTTTGAGGAACTTTATCGATTCCTTCTCCTCGAGTTTTAAAAGCGGTATCCCTGTCCACTTGGCTACGATGTATGCTATATCCTCTTCCGTAATAACCGGAATTTTTTTGGACTGGGTCTCTTTCCATTTTTTCTTTGTCCTGGTAAGAAGTTCCTTCGCTTTTCTCTCTTCGTCTCTCGAACGCGCCGCTTTTTCAAAATCCTGATTCTTAACGGCGTCTTCCTTCTCTCCGCTTAAGTTTTCTATTCTGGCTTCTATATCTTTTATGTCGGGTGGCGCCGTCATGGTAGAGAGATGCGCGCGGGAGCCGGACTCATCTATCAAGTCTATCGCCTTGTCCGGAAGAAAACGTCCGCTTATGTAACGGTCAGAGAGCTTGGCAGCAGCTTCCAGGGCTTCGTCCATAAATTTTATTTTGTGGTGCGCCTCGTATCTATCCCGAAGTCCTTTTAGTATCGCTATTGTCTCATCCACTGAAGGGGGCTCGACCATTATCGTCTGGAAGCGTCTTTCAAGCGCCGCGTCCTTTTCTATATGTTTCCTGTATTCGTTAATAGTTGTCGCGCCTATGCACTGTATTTCCCCCCGGGAAAGAGCGGGCTTCAGTATGTTGGAGGCATCGATCGCCCCCTCGGCGCCGCCGGCCCCGACAAGTGTGTGCAGCTCGTCTATGAAGACGATAACGTCGGGTGAGTTTTTTATCTCCTCCATCACGGCCTTTATCCTTTCCTCGAACTGGCCCCTGTATTTTGTTCCGGCAACCATGAGCGCGAGGTCCAGGATAATAATGCGCTTATTTTTTAAAATCTCCGGCACGTCGTTTGCCACTATCTGCTGCGCGAGGCCCTCCACGATCGCTGTTTTGCCGACTCCGGCCTCACCTAAAAGAACAGGGTTATTTTTTGTGCGGCGCGCGAGGATCTGCATTACGCGTTCTACCTCGTTTTTCCTCCCTATGACAGGGTCAAGCTTCCCATCTTTTGCGAGCTTTGTAAGGTCCCTTCCGAACGAGTCAAGGGCAGGCGTTTTGTTCTTTTTTCCTTTTTGCGTGGGCGATCCGTAGCCCGGAATAGAAGAGCCCAAAAGCCCCATAACCTCGTTCCTTACCTTATCCATGTCAAGCCCCAGGTTCATAAGGACCTGCGAAGCAACCCCTTCACCTTCCTTGACAAGCCCGAGAAGCAAATGCTCTGTTCCTATATAATTGTGCCCGAGCTGCCTGGCTTCCTCCATCGCAAGTTCAATAACTTTTTTCGCCTTTGGCGTGAATGGGATATCGCCGGATACGATAGTCGCGGGACCCGGTTTAACCAGTTTCTCCACCTCAAAGCGTATCTGGTCCGAGCTCAAGCCAAGGCTGGCTAAAACAGCGGCCGCCACGCCCTCGCCCTCGCGTATCAAGCCAAGAAGCAGGTGCTCAGTGCCTATATAATCGTGGTTAAAACGCTTCGCCTCCTCTTTCGCGAGAAGTATCACCTTTCTCGCGCGCTCGGTAAACCTGTTAAACATTGCCATGTTATTTTCCTCCGATTTTTTTCCGTACTATATCGGCCCGTTTGTAATCGCGCTGGGTTGCGGTAAGAACCTTCCCTTCAAGCTTCTGAAGGTGAGCCGGTTGAGTTAAAATAAAAAGTTCGTTTATAAGCGGCCTTGTGATATTCTTGACTATTCCTAAATCTATCCCGAGCCTTATTGCGGACAGAAGCTTTATTGTTTCGTCGCTTGTTATGATGCGCGCGCTTTTAAGCGTTCCGTACGAGCGCCATATTTTATCCGTGACCTCTTCCTTGTTTTTTGCCAGGAGTATGCCGCGCGTTGACTCTTCCCGCATTATTATTTTATTCACTATGCTCGTTATCTGGTTTACTATGTCGAGCTCTGAGCGGCCGAGGCTTACCTGGTTCGACACCTGGAAAAAATTACCGATAGCCTCTGTCCCCTCGCCGTAGAAACCGCGCATAGTAAGCCCGAGTTTCGATATTGCCGAAAAGACGTTGCCTATCTGGTTTGTCATCACGAGCGCCGGGAGGTGAAGCATCACTGACGCCCGGAGAGCTGTTCCCGTGTTAGTCGGACATGCCGTGAGATATCCCCATTTAGGCGAAAATGCGAATGCGAGCTTCGTGCCCAAATCTGAATCGATCTCATCTGCTACGCGCCAGGCCTCCATTATGTTAAAGCCGGACTGAAGCACCTGTATCCTGAGGTGGTCCTCTTCGTTGATCATGATGCTCACGATCTCTTTTTCGTCGAATATAAGCGCCTTGTAAGCAGCATCCGCTGTGTGCTCGGGGCTTATGAGATGCCTTTCAACGAGAAACTGCTTATCTATTTCGCTGGTGTCCTTCATCTTCAAAAATATAGTATCTTTCATGAACTTGCTTTTTAAAAGCGCTTCCTCGGCAAGCTTCAGGAGTTTCTCCTTGTCGGCTTTTTTTGCCCAGTTGAAAAATGGGAACCCGCTTATATTCCTGGCGATCCTCGCCCTCGAGGATATTACGATATTGGATCTGGGGCCTATGCCCTTGAGCCATTCACTTTCTCTCATCAGCAAATCTTCTAATTTCATCTCTTACTTTCCCCTCTCAACTTCCCCTATCTGGTCACGAAGCCGCGCGGCCTCTTCGAACTCCTCGAGCTTTATAGCCTCTATAAGGCGCTCCTTCAAGTTGGCAAGGATCGTTTTGGTGTCCCGCTTTACCTCTTCTTTTGAAGGAATTTTTCCCACGTGACGCTCCGAGCCGTGTATCTTTTTTAAAAGCGGGCTTAAATTTTCTTTAAAAGTATCGTAGCAGGCCGGGCAACCAAGGCGCCCTATCTTACGAAAATCCCTGAAGGTAAACCCGCATTTGGGACACTTTACCGATATCTTTTCCGTTTCTTCGGTTTCCTTGACAGAAGTGGGAGCGAGGTCTGCCAGGCCCGATAAAAGGTCCGCAAGCCCGAAATGCGCTTCCATTTCTTCTGATTTCTCTCTAGCGCAATTCTCACAAAGATGGAGCTTCTTCACCTTATCGTCCACTATCTCCGTAAGATGGACCGTTGCGTCTTGTTTCTTACATACGTCGCACTGCATCTATGTCCCCTTATTTAATACTTTATCCCGCCTATTTTCGTGAGCTTGCGGAATTCCTCGAGAAACAGCTTCGTCATTCGGCCGGGTTTTCCGTTTCCTATTTTTCTTCTGTCCACGCGGTTCACGGGCACTATCTCCGCCGCGGTGCCCGTGAGAAAACATTCATCCGCCCGGTAAATATCCTTGATAATTATTTTCTTTTCCCTGAACGCTATCTTTTTTTTTCTGGCTATGGCTATAACTATATCGCGCGTTATACCCTCCAGCGCCATGTGCCGCGGAGGCGTATAAAGACATCTCTTATGCATTATGAAAATGTTATCCCCTGTGCATTCGGACACGTATCCTTCATGCGTCACCATTATGGCTTCGGGGGCGCCTTTTTTTATGCCGTCTATCTTAGCCAGGATATTATTAAGATAATTCAGGCTCTTGATGCGCGGGTCTATGGCGCCGATAAAGTTCTTGCGCGTCTTCGCCGTCACTATATGAAGGCCCTTACTGTAATATTTATCAGGATAAAGCTCGACCTTATCGACAATTATGAACACTGAGCCACCAGCGATGCACTTTCGCGGGTCAAGCCCAAGATCTCCGGGCCCGCGCGTGATAACAAGCCTTATATAAGCGTCGTCAAGTTTGTTCTTTTTAAGCGTCGCGAGAACCGCCTGTATCATCCGGTTCTTAGAAAGTGAGACTTTAAGTCCTATTTCGCTTGCCGAACGGTATAGCCTGTTGATATGCTCCTTGAGCCTAAACGTAAGCCGTCCATAAGAGCGTATTCCCTCGAACACGCCATCGCCGTAAAGCAATCCGTGGTCGAAGACCGAGATCTTCGCGTCTTTCTTATTTACAAACCTGCCATTCAGATAAACTATTCGCGCCATTCCTTGATTCCTCCATAAGTCCGTCAACTATCCTGAATGCTCTGTCAAAATCCCCTTCCATGCGTTCGTCGTGGGTTACGATAATGATGTTCATTTTTTCTTTTTCCTTAATTCGCCACAGGGTGCTCATTACCTCGCCCGCCTTCGCGGAATCGAGATTCCCTGTGGGCTCGTCGCATAAAAGAATGCGGGGGTTATTTATAAGGCCCCTCGCGATCGCAACGCGCTGGCATTCCCCTCCGGAAAGTTCGGACGGCCTGTGCTGCAAGCGTCGGCTAAGGCCCGCCATTTCAAGAAGTAGTTCCGCGCGATGCTTTATTGTTTTTGCCTTGCGGGCCCGGCCGATGATGCCGGGAAGCATTACATTTTCCAATACGTTAAACTCCGGCAGGAGGTGATAAAACTGAAAAATAAAACCTATTTTCTCGTTGCGTATCGCCGAACGCGCGCCGTCTCCCAGTTTGTAGAGATCGAACCCGTCAAAGAATATTTTTCCTTCCGTTGGCTTGTCGAGCCCACCGAGAATATGAAGAAGCGTGGACTTGCCGGCGCCGGAAGGGCCGGTAATAAGCATTGCTTCGCCTTCAGCTATTTCAAATGACGCTTTCCGCACCGCGTTTATGCGCGTTCTACCCTGATAGTATGCCTTGCTTATATTTACAGCTTTAATCATTTTATTCATACCGTATCGCTTCCACCGGATCGAGCCTCGAGGCCTTCCATGCAGGATAAAGACTCGCCAGAACCGTCAGAAGAAGAGAAAATCCTATTATCGCGATCACGTCGGCCCGCACTATTCTTACCGGGATATCGTTCAAATAATATATGTCGCTCGGAAAAAGCTCAAAGCCGGTTATGCCTTCCACGAATGAGGCTATCGTGTTTATGTTCTTCGCTATGAGCACACCTATAGCGCTCCCGAATAATGCGCCAAGGGCGCCTATCGTAAATCCGAGAAAGATAAATATTGCCATCACGTCACCCGCCTTCGCGCCTATCGCGCGGAGTATGCCGATATCCTTCGTTTTTTCAAGAACCTGCATTATGAGAGAACTGGCGATATTGAAGCACGCCACCATTATGATGAGCGCGAGGATTATGAACATGATCTTTTTCTCAAGCGCCAGCGCCTTCACCAGGTTCTTGTCGAGGTCCATCCAGCTCCTTACCATGAACGGGTAGCGGAATTCCTTCTGAAGCTCGCGTTTTATGCTACGCGTATTGAATTCGTTGTCGAGTTTCATGCCTATCCCGGATACAGAGTCCGTATTAAAAAGCTCCTGCGCCTTATCGAGGCTTATAAAAAGAAGGTTCGCGTCGTAATCATACCTGCCCGAAGTGAATGTATCGACTATGGTAAACTTTTTTTGCTTTCTCGTCTGCGGGGAAACGAGCGTTATGGAGTCGCCCTTCCTTGCGCCCAGCTCCTTTAAAAGCTCTCCCCCGAGTATGGCGCCTTCATCTCCGAATTCTAAAACGCCTTTATTCACGTATGCCCCGACGTTACTCACGGCCGGCTCTTTTTTTTCATCCAGGCCGCGGACCATAACGCCTGTTATCGCGTCCTCATATTTTAAGAATACCTGCTCATCCATGAAGGGGGCGCTGGCAACGACGTGAGGGTTGCGGGAAAGCCTCTCTTCTGCGGCGCGTTCATCAGCTATGCCTCCTTCGCGTAACAGAATCATATGAGAGTACGTACCTATTATTTTATCCTTTATCTCGATGTCAAATCCTGTCATTATGGATATCACTACTATGAGGGCAGCCACACCGACTATGACGCCGAGTATTGATATAAGGCTTACTATCGAGATGAATCTCTCTTGGCTGCGCCTCGTTAAGTATCTGAACGCGACGAATATTCTCCAGTTCATTTCTCCTCTTTAAGTTGCGGAAACAATATGACTTCGCGTATATTTGCCGAATTCGTCAATATCATGATGAGCCTATCGATTCCGATTCCGAGGCCACCTGCCGGCGGCATGCCGTATTCGAGGGCGCGCAGGAAATCCTCGTCTATATCGCCGCCCGCTTCCTCGAATCTCTTTCTCTGGTCTATCGGGTCATTGAGCTCCGAATAGGCGTTCGCAATCTCCATGCCGCCCATGTAAAGCTCAAACCTGTCTGTAAGATTTGGGTTATCATATTTCCGCTTCGCCAGGGGGCAAAGCTCCTTGAACATGTCCACCACGAATACGGGGTGATTGCCGGCTTTCGGCTCTATAAGCTCACCTACGATATTAATAAGCTGCGTCCTCGAAAGTTCTTCCTTCTCGAGTTTTATACCCTTGGCCTTTATCTTTTTTACCCACACGCTTTCTTTTTCATCCGGCCTTATATCGAAATTGTCCTTCATGAGTTCGGCGAATGATACCTTCTCCCATTTCGTAAGATCAATAGTTTTTCCCTGGTATTCAAACTTCTCGCTTCCCAGAACCTCTTTTGCCAAGCCCCTTATAAGTTCCTCTACGAGCTTCATCATGCCCTTACAGTCAGAATAAGCCTCGTAAGCCTCTAGCATGGTAAACTCCGGGTTGTGACGCGTAGAAATCCCCTCGTTCCTGAAAGAGCGATTTATTTCATACACCTTTTCAAAGCCTCCGACCAGCAGCTTTTTAAGGTAAAGCTCCGGAGCGATCCGGAGGTACAGGTCCCTGTGTAAAACCTCGTGGTGAGTTTTAAAAGGCTTGCCTGCGGCTCCGCCCGGTATGGGATGCATCATCGGGGTCTCGACCTCCAGGAATCCTTTTCGGTCCAGCGTATTTCGTATCGTGCGTATCAGAAGGCTCCGGGTTTTGAATATTTTTTTCGCCTCTTCGTTTACAATAAGGTCGACGTAACGCTGCCTGTAGCGGGTTTCCACGTCCTTCAGGCCGTGCCATTTTTCAGGTAAGGGACGGAGCGACTTTGAAAGGAGCGTAATATCCGAAAGCTTCAATGTAAGCTCGCCTGTCCGGGTTTTCATGAGTTCGCCTTTTACGCCCACGATGTCGCCTATATCCAGCATTTTCAGGAACTCGAACTTTTCGTCGTTTAAGACGCCCTTACCGCCATAAAGCTGTATCTTACCCGTTGAATCGCAGAGATCAAAGAAATTCGATTTTCCGTGAGCGCGGACAGCCATTAAGCGGCCCGCAAGGGAGGCGATTTTGCCTTCTTCAAAGCTTTCACGCAAGGCCGCTATAGTATCGCTCGCTTCGTATTTTGCGCCGAATGGGTATATACCGAGGGCCTCTATTTTCTTTAGTTTCTCGCGTTTTTGTTTTTCTATATCGTTTAAATGGCTCATTTTCCCTTCTTACAGCTTATAGCTAGTTATACAATTATATATAACGTTTACTATTATGTCAAATATAATGAGTATATATTATTATTATATTGACACAACATATTATTTCTACTACACTTACAATATGCTAAAAAAACGCAAAAAAGGCATTGTAACTATAGCCTTCGATGACGCCTATCTCGCTACCTATAAAAACGCTGTGCGACACCTGACAAAATTGAAGCTCGGCTCCACCATTGCAGTAGCGGCTGATTTAATAGGTAAAACCTGTGAGAAGCGCCCTGTCATGTCGAAAATAAACCTGAAGGCCGCCATGCACGCTGGGCACGAAATAGCCTCGCACGGCCTGGCGCATGCAAACCTAAGAAAGCTGGCTACAAAAAACAAAAAGGCATCTTTAATGGAAATATCCGGATCAAAAAAGAAGCTCGCACGCATCATCGGCTCTCCGGTTACGTCTTTTGTTTTTCCGTATATAGAAAAAAATAGGACCCGAGCTCTCCGCCTTGA
The DNA here is from genome assembly GCA_016782445.1 of Candidatus Omnitrophota bacterium. Classification (GTDB taxonomy): domain Bacteria; phylum Omnitrophota; class Gorgyraeia; order JABMRN01; family RBG-13-46-9; genus BS750m-G79. Next base: position 34,162 of record JADHYM010000001.1, read on the forward strand.
GGCAAGAAAATACTATAAATATATTCGTATCACCTCAAAAAAGCCTTACTTCGAAAGTGCTACCTTTATGGATCCACGCGAACTTATAGGTTTCGCGGTAAGAAAGAGGCATTCGGTCAAATTTCTGAACAGGTTGGTCGATTACGCGGCAAAGGAAGGTTTTTGGATTATTGAGGTATTCCACCTTGTCGGAAAACGCAATACGCTAAGCGCCCACCGGAAAAAGTCCTATAGGTTCTTTATGCACATAAAAGACTTTAAAAAACATCTCGCGCACATACGCTCCAAAAACATCCGCGTTCTCACCATGCGCGCCGCCGTCAAAAAACTAAAAATTTAACCCCGTACCCTGTTATATCCACAATAGTAGGGGAGGCTTAAGCCTCCCCTACTATTGTTACTTATCCTGCCGAAAGCCGATGCGGCGCTTCGGCTTTTCAGGAGACGCTATAAGCTCCCGTATCGCGTCGAAAACAACTTTGAATTGGCGGTTATATTTTTTCTCCATAGTTTCAATTTTTTTCCTTAGGCTCCTATGAGCAAGCAACATCTTTCTCAGCTTAGTAAACGTTCTCATAATTTGGATATTAACCAGAATCGCTCTCCTGCTATTTAGCACAGAAGAAAGCATGGCTACTCCTTGCTACGTAAAAGCGTAAGGCAATTTTCTTGTGCCACCCCATCTTGATGTCACATTCTGTGATATCAAAATATCGAATTCTCCTTTATTTAGCTGAATCATGAAATCTGCAGGGAATCTCTCTATATTTCTCTTTACTGCCTGAATCAAGGCTCTTGTTTCAACATGGTAGAGCCCTGCCAGATCTCGATCCATTATCACCTTCTCGCCCCTTATGAGAAGTATCTTATTTTCTATTCTTTCAGCTGGCACTAAATTCATTTTGTCCCTCCTTATCTTTTATTACATCATCCAAAAATCCCGATCCAAACTCCTGTATGAAATCGCCTCGCTGATATGCGAGGCCTCAATGGTTTCTTTTTCTTCAAGGTCCGCTATCGTCCTGGATACTTTTAATATCTTGTCATACGCGCGCGCCGAGATGCCGAGCTCGAGAATTGCCATCTTGAGAAGCTCTTCAGCGTCTTTTTCGAGGTTACAGTGATTTTCCAGTTCTTTTGATTCGAGATACGCGTTGAAAAGCAGGGCACCTCCCTTATATCGCGCTTTTTGTCTTTTTCTCGCTTTGTTTACGCGTTCTCGTATCTTCTCGGACGGATCGCCTTTTCTCCTGCCGGATAGCTCTCCGTAATTAAGTCGCGGGACATTCAGGTGTATGTCGATCCTATCGAGAAGCGGGCCTGATATTTTCGAAAGGTACCTCTGTATCTGATAAGCCGTGCAGTGGCATTCTTTTTTTGGGTCTGTAAAATATCCACAGGGACAGGGGTTCATCGCAGTTATCAGCATGAACCTCGACGGGTAAACATTGTTTCCCTGAATTCTTGAAATCCTTATCTCGCCGTCCTCGATCGGCTGCCTTAAAAGTTCCAGGACGTTCCGCTTAAATTCCGGCAGCTCGTCCAGGAACAAAATGCCGTTATGCGCCAGGCTTATCTCGCCGGGCATAGGCATAGTGCCACCGCCCACAAGCGCCGCATCGGAAATAGTGTGGTGCGGATCCCTGAACGGCCTTGTTCTTACGAGCCCTTTATTCGGCGAGAGAAGCCCCGCAACGCTATGTATTTTGGAAGCCTCCAGTATTTCTTCCGTTGTCATTTCCGAAAGAATCGTTGGCATTCTTTTTGCAAGCATACTTTTTCCCGACCCGGGCGGACCTATGAGGAGCGCGTTGTGGGACCCTGCCGCAGCAACCTCGAGGCCGCGCTTGACATGCTCCTGCCCCTTGACATCGCTAAAATCAGTTCTGTGTTTTTCTTTATGCGTTACTTTCGAAGACATATTTCTGTTAAGGGATTTTGATTTTAGGACCCCATTCGAAAAATCCACAACATCTCTTAGGCACTCAAATGCATAGATTTTTACGCCGGTTACGTGCATAACCTCCGCGAGATTCCTTTTAGGAAGCATTATTTTCCCGACGCCCTTTTCTTTTAACCCCACGCACATGGGAAGGGCTCCTCTTACCTCTTTAAGTTTGCCGTCAAGCGAAAGTTCCCCGACCGCAGCGAACTCAAAAAGCCTATCCTGCGATATCGAGCCCTTCGCGCACAACAAGGAAAGCGCGATAGGAAGGTCAAAGCCCGAGCCCTCTTTTTTTACATTTGCCGGAGCGAGGTTTACGGTAATCTTCCCCTTGGGGAACTCGTATTTTGAATTTTTGATAGCGAACTTTATTCTGTCCCTGGATTCTCTTATGGCCGTATCCGGAAGCCCGATTATATTAAAAGCCGGCAACGCCCCTCCTGTTATGTCCACCTCTACCTCAATCTTGTACGCGTCTATGCCAATTACGCTTGCCGATAACGATTTCGCAATCATGTTTGCCTCTCTTTTCTATTCCTCGATAACGTTTTCGAAATGTTCTATTTTTTTTACGCTTCCCGACGCTCTGTAAAGCTCGACAGATATAACGTCGATCTGCCACAGCGCTCCATCTATCCCTTGCATATCGCAATACACGAACGCGCACTGCACAAGTTTACGCTTTTTTTTCCGTGTTATTAAATTATGGGGCGGCCCAAAATTCCCCTCGCGCCTGGTTTTTACCTCGGCAAAAATAAGTATTTTTTGCTTTCGGGCAACAATATCTATTTCTCCTAAATATGTCTTCACGTTCCGCCCGATAATTTCGTAGCCTCTGGCGCGGAGGAACCGCGCCGCGTGGCCCTCCCCGAGGTTCCCTACGGCGCGGTTTCCGGAAGCACTTCGCCTATTCGGCATTATGCTTATAAGCATCGAGCATAACCTCTTTCAGGTATTCTGCCAGCTCTTTCGTGGCAGGGGTAAAAATATTGTACCACTTGCCGTTAGAGCCCTTTTGTTGCGGCATGCCGATAAAAAGGCCCTTCTCGCCCTCGACAACTCTGAACCCCTTGACGAAGAAAAGATCTCCGAACACAAGGTCGCAGAAAGCCTTGAGCTTGCTTCCATTTTCGAGCCTCGACATCCTGTCTACCTTTACGTTAAGCACCTCGTTCATTTCATACCTCCTCTTTTTCACGAGTTACCCTTGCTTTACGCGGCTCAACTCAAGCCGCGCCCCTCATATATAAGACACGCGAGGTAGCGTTTTGCTGCATTATTTTTTTAAATTTTTCCGGAATTCGGGCAAAATAAGAAGGGTTCTCGTCGGTAAAGCAAAAAAGAGCCGGTTTTCAAAAAACCGGCTCTTTTTTTAAAAATGAAAGGCTAAAAAGCTCTTAGCGGCCTAGCGGGTCTTGAAGTTCCGAAGAATTCTGGAGGCCTCTTTTTCTCCGCCTTTTTGCCAGGCGTCATATATCATGATAAGCATGCGGGCATTCGTGGTATCAAAAATCCACTTGGCGCCCATGAGAATTGCGGCAACTAAAAACTGCGCAAAGTAACCCGTCTTGAAAAACGATAGCGCAAACGCTATAATCGTTCCTATAAGCCATATATGTTTTTTCCAGTTAGCTTTCATTTTTTTCTCCCTGCCTGCCGGCAGGCAGGCTTTTATCTTCTTGTATTCATCTACTGTCTGGTATGCGAATACAAGCGCGTCCATGCACTCGCCGCACCCTGCTAAATGCTGCTCGATTCGTTCCCTGCTTTCCCGGGAAACTTTTCCATTTAAGTAATCGTTTAAAACTACTTCATTTATACACGTATTTGTTTTTACCATATTTTTCCCTTCGATATTTTTCTCACGCAATCGATCAACGCCTGACGTTTCGCCCGACACAACCGCAACCGATCAACGCCCCCCCCTATATATAAGACACGCGAAATGCTGTTTTGCTGCATTATTTTTTCATTTTCTTCCGCATCCGGGCAATGATCGAGGACGCTGTCCCGACGGGAACGCGGATAATTTTCGCTATCTCTTTGAGTGAAAGATTTTTTTTAAAATATAATTTGAATAAGAGCTTTTCTCTTGAAGATAGCCCCCTGTATAAGTCTTTTATCTCGGCTTTTAAATCTCCTTCCGGCGCCACGCTGGCTCGCGCTGTATCTTCCTTTTTCAAATTATCAAAGTAAGATTCTTCTCCGATAAGTATTTCATTTTTTTTCGACCGCATATGATTCACGGAAGCGTTTCTTGCCATAACAGTGAGCCAGTAATCAATGCTATCTCTTTCTCTTATCTCTTCGAGCTTATTGTCGATCCAAAGCCCGGCAACGATCTCCTGTTTTATGTCCTTAATATCTTCTTCGCGAATATGGGGCCTCAACGAATACTGCGTGAGCGCCTTTTGTATCGCAAAAACTATGAGCCCTGAATATCTGGCAATGAACTCCGCCCACGCGACTGCGTCACGCGAAATACATTTATCGATCAACTCCGCCGTGCAGAGACCCCCGTACTTCATTACCTCCACAAGCCTTTGTTGTTTTCCCGAGCTTCACGCTGGAGCCGCAGGAATTTATCTATGTATTTCACGTTCGGCGGAAACGTGTAAACTTGAGCGTACCCCTCTCGCAGGAGCTCGGCGTTCAGCATTCTGCCGTCCGGAAGATAGACGTATGCGAGGAGCCTGCCGTAGCGGTCGCGGCGCTCAACGTCAAATTCAAGCCGCACCCTTTTACCCTCGACAAGCATCTTCGTGAAATCAGAGGCTTTTTTGCCCATTGCAATAATAGTAGCGGCATCTCGTCCGGAGCTCTTCATGTCGCGGGCGAGCTTAGCGTTATATCGTGACTCGGGCGTGTCTATGCCTACAAGGCGCACTCTTTCCCTATCAGCAAGCTCGATTGTATCGCCGTCTATCGCTCTTGTTACCAGGATATCGTTGTAATCATGTAGGCCCGCCGAGCAGGCTGAAAGAAACATGGGTAGCAAAAGGACAAGCGCGCCGAGGAGTCTTGCGACACGCTTCTTTCGTCTTGTAGTTTTTTTCCCTCTCATTTTTGTTTCCTTTCCCTTATAACGCTTACCGTGTACAGAATCATAACAAGCGCGATCGAGGCCCAGCTGAATACGTCTCCAAATCTTGTATAAAAAGTGCGGTAAAATGAAGGGCGTATCCCGCCGATGCAAAAGCCCTCCACAAAAATCTTGTCTTTGTCTACCTCTACGTATTTCACAACTCTCCCCGTACGGTCTATAATACAGGAGACGCCGGTATTCGCGGCGCGCACAAGCGGCACCTTGTTTTCAGCCGCACGAAAAATAGAGCCTTCGAGATGCTGGTACGGCGCGCTCGTCTTCCCGAACCAGGCATCATTTGTGATGTTCACGAGGAACCTCGCGCCCTCCTTCACGAACCTCCGCACATGGTCAGGAAAAATATCCTCAAAGCACACAAGCACGCTGAATCTATAGAAATCCGTTGTCCGTAAAACATGCCCATTATTCGCACTTGTCGCATTTACAACTCTGAAATTAAAAACCGTGAACTCACTGCCCCGATTGAACTCAGCTATAGGCTTATCGATGTAATCTTTGACCCACGCGAGCCTGTCGCCGAAGGGCATGTACTCGCCGAAAAGAACAAGGTGGGACTTGTCGTAATGTTTTTCGATTCCCTTCGCCGGAGACAGGAACATGGCGCTATTGAAAACAGCCCCTGCCTCGTCTCTTACGGAACCTACAAGTAAGTGCACGTTGTTCTTATCGACAAAAGATGTGAGGGCTTTTTTGAGGTCCTTTTCCTCCGCGAGATACCCAGGCACTGCAGTCTCCGGCCACACGAGTAGCCCGGGCTTTTTCGAAAGCGCTTTCTCTGAAAGCCTTACGTATTGCCGCATTATGGAATTTCTGAAGGCAGGGTCCCATTTTTCGCCTTGCGGAATATTTCCCTGCACCGATGCCACGCGTAACTCGCTCGCCGGATAGTGCCTCTTTATTACATATTCCCCGTATAAAATATTAAATGCGTAGATCATCAATGCGAAAAATAGCACGTAGAAACGGCCTTCGCGTTTTCGGATCGCTTTATAAACTGAAAAATTTATAAGCACTATGAGAAATGAAACGCCGTATGGCCCCGTTATATCGGAGATCTGTATTGTTGGAATATTATAAGACTGGGAGTAGCCCAGGAGTGCCCACGGAAAACCGGTCAGAAAATGTGAGCGCATGTATTCGGTAAAAATCCAGGCAGCCGGCACAAAAACGAAGGATGAAAGACGAGAAACGAGGGACGAGCTGCATAGCGCTGAAAATATCGCCGGCGCAAGCGCAAGAAGAATTACAAGAATCAGCGCGCCCGGTACGCTTATCTTAAAAAGCCAATATAAAATTGCGCCGAAGAACAGGAACCCGTAAAAATATCCCAGCGTAAATCTTTTTTTGGTATCTTGATTTTCTATGGCGAAAAAAAACGGTATGAAAGAAAACCACGCCAGAAATCCTATATTAAAAGGTGGGTAACATAATATAAGGCAAGCTGCTGATACGGCAATCAATATCGACCTGTAACCTGAAACCTGCAACCTGAAACCTGAACTTACTTCCCGCAGCACTTCTTGTACTTCTTCCCGCTCCCGCACGGACAGGGGTCGTTCCGCCCGACTTTAGGGTCCTGACGCTGGTATGTCTCGTCACGGCCCGGGCCGGTTGCAGCCATGGGTTTTGGTCCATGCTCCGCGTCTTGAGGCAGGATTCCGTCGAGCCCCGGAGCTTCCTCGTGTATAAACGTTTCCTTGTCGCGCTTAAAAACGCCGGATTTAAGGCGCTCCTCAACAGCAAACGTTTTAAAAAGTCTTTCCGTAATATCTTCGTCGATCGTTTTTATGAGCTCCGAGAACATCGCAAACGCCTCGCGCTGGTATTCGACTAAAGGATCACGCTGGCCGTACGAGCGCCACGATATGCCCTCTCTCAAGCTGTCAATACTTTCTAAGTAGTCCTTCCAGTTTGAATCAATGATGCCAAGCATTATCATTTTTTCCAGGGCGCGGGTTTTTTCCTCACCCAGTATTTGCTCCTTCGTGGCGTAGAGGTGCTTGGCGTGTGACATAACTTTCGCTATTATTTGCTCCTTCGCAAGGCCGGAAATCTCATCCGCGTGAAGATTGATCAGAAACTTAAAGCGAATCTTTTTTAAAAAAGCCTCTGACTCTTCTTCCTCGTTATTAAGCTGCTGGAGCCACTCGGAAAGCACTTCCTCTAGTATCAGGAACGCCTCTTCTTTAAGATTGTCCTCGAATATTACGTTACGGCGGCGCGCATAAATAAGCTCTCTCTGCTGATTCATCACGTCGTCGTATTTCAAGAGGTGCTTTCTCATTTCAAAGTTCTGGGTTTCCACTCTTTTCTGGGCAGTGCTTATGGCACGCGTTATTAAGGGGTGCGCTATGTCCTGACCCTCTTCCATGCCGAGCCGCTCCATGATAAGTTTTATCCTGTCGGATCCGAAAATACGCATGAGGTCATCCTCGAGAGAAAGGTAAAACCTGGACGAGCCCGGGTCGCCCTGGCGGCCCGAACGGCCCCTTAGCTGATTATCAACGCGTCTCGATTCGTGGCGCTCGGTCCCGATTACATGCAGGCCCCCGAGCCCTACCACTTTATTGTGCTCTTCTTCTGTCTTTTTTCTGTATTCTGCCAGATACTTCTCTTTAACCGCGAGCCGTTCAGTTTGCGATTCTATTTCCAGTTTGCCGAGGGAGTCCTCCGCGAGATAATCCGCGTTGCCCCCCAAAAGTATGTCGGTTCCGCGGCCGGCCATGTTAGTGGCAATCGTGACGCCCTTGAAACGGCCCGCCTGGGCGACTATATGAGCTTCCATCTCGTGGTATTTCGCGTTCAGCACGTAGTGCGGGACACCGCGTTTTTTCAAAAGCTCACCCAGGTTCTCTGATCTCTCTATCGAGATCGTTCCCACAAGAACGGGCGTTCCTGCCTCGTTTAGCTTCGCTATCTCATCGCAGATAGCGTTAAATTTCTCTCTTTCCGTTTTATAGATCACATCCGCGTAGTTGGTTCTCTTTAAGGGCTTATTCGTAGGCACGATGACTACCTCAAGCCCGTAAATATTCTCAAACTCCGAGGCCTCGGTAGCGGCCGTGCCGGTCATGCCGGAGAGTTTGTCATACATCCTGAAAAAATTCTGAAGAGTAATAGTCGCAAGGGTCTGCGATTCGCGCTGGACCTCGAGTGACTCCTTTGCCTCTATCGCCTCGTGTATCCCGTCGGAATAGCGCCTACCGGGCATCATGCGGCCGGTAAACTCATCCACGATGACTATTTTATTTTCATTGATAACGTAATCCACGTCCTTCCGGAAAAGGACGTATGCCTTCAAAAGCTGCTTTATGCTGTCGACGCGCATGGTCTTCTGGGAATAATCAGTGGTTACCTCGCTTTCCTTCACGAGTTTTTCTTCCGGCGAAAGGCCCGCATCCCCTGAAATTTGCGAAAGCCGCACCTCCATGTCTTCTATTATGAACTCAACCCCGAATTTCTGCTGCATTACGTCTTCGCCTTTGGAGGTAAAGGTAACCTCGCGCGTTTTCTCGTCAAAAACAAAATAGAGCTTTTCGAGAAGTTCAAGGCGCTCCTTTTCCATGAGCTTGGAGTCGTAGGTCGTAACGGCCTTGTCAAAAAGGCTTTTTATCTTGGTATCCTTTAAAACGAGCTCAAGAAAATCCCTTTCTTTCGGCGAGCCCTTATGTATTATATATAGGAGATGCTTTGCTTTTTCTTGATCCTTCTCAAGCTCCGCTTTAAGCTCTGAAAGAAGATCCCGGATGAGATTCTTCTGAAGCCTCGAAATATGATCAACTACGGGCTTCATCTCGACATAAGAGGTGTTGAGATTTTCAGTCGGGCCGGATATTATAAGCGGGGTGCGCGATTCATCCACGAGGATGCTGTCGACCTCGTCAACTATCGCGAAATGAAAACCCCTCTGAACTACGTCGGCTTTCTCGATGACCATGTTATCCCTTAAATAATCAAACCCGAATTCGTTGTTTGTCCCGTAAGTTATGTCCGAGGCGTATTCTTTTTTTCGCGCCATAGGCGACATGTCGTGCTGTATGACGCCGACAGAGAGCCCTAGAAATTCAAAAAGCGGCCCCATCCAGTTCCTGTCGCGACGCGCCAGGTAATCGTTTACAGTAACTATGTGAATGCCCTTTCCGGTCAGGGCATTAAGGTACGCCGGAAGCGTCGCAACAAGCGTTTTTCCTTCGCCGGTCGCCATCTCCGCGATCTTCCCCTCATGTATTACGAGCCCGCCTGCAAGCTGGACGTCGAAATGCCGCATTTTTAATACCCGTTTTGAGACCTCCCTGACGACAGCAAATGCCTCGGGTAAAACCTCCTCAAAAACTTTCCCTCTTAAAATTTTAAGTTTTTTCTTTAGCTTGTCTTTTTCCTGCCGGAACGAGGACTCCTCAAACCTCGACTGGAGTGCGCCTATCTCGCTTTTGAGCGACTCGGATTTTTCGTATATCTTCTTTTTGAATTCGTCGGTTTTCTTGCCGAGCGCATCATCCGAAAGGGCGGATACCGCTTTCTCGAACGAATTTATCTTCGCCACCACCGGCTTAAGCCGCGCGAGCTCTTTTGTATTATGCGACCCTATTATTTTGTTAAGGATATTCACTTTTTCTTGTCGTATCTTAAATACGCCTCTATAAAACCTTCCAGATCCCCGTCAAGAACACTGCCTGAGTTTGAGGTCTCGCAACCGGTCCTATGGTCCTTCACCATGGAATATGGGTGAAGGACATATGAGCGGATCTGACTTCCCCATTCGATGCGTTTTTTTTCGGACTGTTTTTTTTCAAGCTCTGACTTTTTCTTTTTGAGTTCCATTTCGTATATGCGCGATTTCAGCACTTTCATGGCGGTGGACTTATTTTTATATTGCGAGCGCTCGTTCTGGCACTGGGCAATGATGCCGGTCGGAAGGTGCGTTATCCTGACCGCTGAATCGGTTACGTTTACATGCTGGCCGCCCCGGCCCCCGGCGCGATAGGTGTCGATCTTCAGCTCATCCGGCTTTATGTCCACTTTTATCTCCTCGTTTATCTCGGGCACGACGTCGACTGAGGCGAAGGATGTATGGCGGCGCTTGTTCGCGTCAAAAGGCGAGATCCTCACCAGCCTGTGCACGCCCCGCTCGCCCTTCAGGTACCCGTAAGCGAATTCTCCTTTTATTACGAAAGTCACGCTTTTAATGCCGGCCTCTTCTCCGGCGAGATAATCCACACGCTCGATTGCATAGCCTTTCGAATCGGACCACTTGGTATACATTCTGAAAAGCATGCCGGCCCAGTCGCAGGATTCAGTGCCTCCGGCGCCCGCGTTTATGCTTAAAATGGCGTTAAGCGAGTCTCCCTCCTCGCCCAGAAGGCAGTTGAATTCGAATTTATCCAGCTTTTTTTGAACAGCGCTTAATTCTTCGCCGAGGTGCCGAAGGGAAGGCTCGTCGTTCGCATCGGTTATTTCAAGAAACTCTTCCGTTTCCTTTAATTTGGATAAAAGCGAAAGAAAAGGATCTACTGATTGTTTTAACGATTTGAGCTCTTTTAGCGTGGCGTTGGCCCTCGTGCGGTCGTTCCAGAAACCCTGTTCGGCTATGCGGCCTTCAAGCTCTTTGATCTTACTCTTTTTTTTATCCGGGTCAAAGATAGCCTCCTAAGGTGTTTAACCTCGTTCGAAGATCTTTAAGCCGATCCTTTATATTTTCAGACATGTTTGTCGCTCCATTATTAATATTACCATGTGATTATACTAAATACTTATACGGAGGTCAAGGGGTTATGATTGTGTTGTGCGGTTGCGGTGGCGTCGCGGGAAACGACTGCGTCAATCGGTTGCGTGCATAAAAAACCGCAGCCGTCCAACGACCGACGTTTCGCGCGACGCAACCGATCAGCGCAACCGCAACCAAAACTTAGCGATATCTTTCTGCTAAAATTTCTTGCTCCCGAACATCTTCTTCTTCCTCAAGAGCTTATGATATGAAATAGCAAAGCGGTGGGCCTCGTCCCTTATCCTCATTATGAGCATAAGGGCGCGGGAATTCTTTTCTATTTTTAGCGGCTTTCCGCAAGCCTCGGCGTAAAGAAGCTCATGCTCCTTGGCAATGCCTATAAGAGGCACGGCCGGCATACCTATTTTTTTAAGCTCATCCTGCGCTACCCCTACGTGGCCCCTGCCCCCGTCGATTATAATAAGGTCGGGAAATGGCAGCTTCTCTTTTAGTACGCGCGAATACCTCCTTCTTACGACTTCCCGGATCATGCCATAATCATCTATCCCGCGCGAGGCTTTTATCCTGAAGCGCTTATATTCGCCATTTCTGGGCCTGCCGCCAAGAAAAGTCACCATAGAACCGACAGCCTCTTTCCCGTGTATATTTGATATGTCGAACGCCTCTATGCGGGAAGGAAGCCCTTTAAGGCCAAGCGCGTTCTTTAGTTCCCAGAGGTCCTTGTCCAGAGGGGGCGCGCCTTTTCTGCCGCTCCACATGTGGCCGAGGGCCTCTATTTTATCCCTTAGAAAAATCGCCTTCTCGTAATCAAGCCTCCCGGAAGCTCGCTTCATACGGGCCGAAAGCCGCTTTACCAAACCTTCTTTTCTTCCGTTGAGAAAAAATCGCAGGTCCCCGGCAAGTTTCCTGTAATCTTTTTCCGAGATTCTTCCGATACAGGGCGCGGCGCACCGCCCGAGGTGGGCCTTAAGGCACGCTTTTCCGGGCAAAGATTCACATGTCCTTATGCCAAAAACGCCGGATACGAGGGATACGGCTTTCCGCAAAAGGTGCGCGCTCGTATACGGGCCGAAATAGCGGGAGGTATCTTTTTTCTTCCTCCTCGTAACATAAATACCGGGAAACCTCTCACCTATCGTAAGTTTTAAAAACGGGTAGGACTTATCATCTCTCAACTCTATGTTGTATTTCGGCTTTTTTTCTTTTATGAGGATGGCTTCGTAGATCAGCGCTTCCGCGCTTGAGGGCGTTTTTAAATAATTCACGCCTTTTATGTTTTCCACAAGCGCTTTTATGCGCGGGGGGTGGTATTTTTTTTGAAAATAACTCGACACGCGCTTTTTGAGGTTTGACGCCTTGCCTACGTAGAGAACCTCTTTGTTTTTACCAAAAAAGACGTAAACGCCGGGCGTGACAGGCAGGCTTAAAAGCGTTTTTTTGATATCCATGAGAGGGCGTTCTTGATTTCCCCGGCGCCTATAAAAATAGACATGACCAGATACAGCGCAATGCTTGCGCCTATCGTGCCGACAAGCCCCACAGCGCGCGCGGCCTCACCTCCGCCCAAGCCGGCAAAGGCCTTAAGCATGAAATGTGCAAAAATGCCCATGGCCAGGCTCGATACGAGTATACTAAGGAACGATTTTATTATTGCACGAGTTCCCACGTCGCCTATTTTTTTTCTCAAGCAAATATAAAGCGCGCTAAAGTTAAACAACGCCGCCAGAGACGTAGCTAATGCCAGGCCGCCTATTTTAAGCGGCCACATCAATATAAAATTAAACAAAAGGTTTAAAAGAAGCGCTCCCGTCGCGATCTTGACAGGCGTTTTCGTATCGCCCAGCGAGTAAAACGCGTTTACCAGTATCTTTATTCCGCCGCAGACAAAGAGGCCGAACGAATAGAAAAAAAGTGCTTTCTCCGTTATGAAGGTCGAATAAGAGGTAAATTCGCCCCTCTGAAAAAGAATTTCTATAATGGGCCCTCCGAGAACGGCGAGCCCCACGCCGGCCGGCACGAGTATGAAAAATACGGCGCGCAGGGAAAAATTAACCGTGTTCTTAAGCGCGGCTATATCGTTCCTCGCGGCCTCCTCGCTCATCTTGGGAAGCGTCACCGTCGCGAGCGCGATGCCGAATATCGCCAGCGGCAGGTGAAAAAGCCTATAGGAATACCAGAGCGCGGCCGGCGCGCCTACGCCTACGATCCACTCGAAGCTCGAAAATATGCTGTCGACTATAACGCTTAGCTGGTGCACTGCCGATCCAAAAAGTCGCGGCACGAGAAGCCTTCCGATTTTCTTCGCGCCCGGATGCGTAAGTGTAAAATCAAATTTTAGCCGGAACCCTTTTTTATAAAGCGCCCACCCTATAAAAGCGAGCTGAAGCGTGCCTCCTGCCAGAACCGAAAACGCGAGCCCCTCTATGCCGATTCTCGGGCATAGCCATAAAAGCCCTGAAATCATGGCAATATTAAGGAGCACCGGCCCCAAAGATGGAGCGGTAAATTCACGTAAGGAATTCAAAACGCTCATGCCATAGGCGAAAAGCCCTATGAGCAATACAAACGGAAAGATCATCCGGGTAAGCTTGATCGTGAGCTCGAGCTTGGCAGGCTCTTCGATAAAGCCCGGCGCGATCGCGCGCACGATTATTGGCGCCAAGATCATCCCGGCGAAGGAAAGCAAGATGAGCACTACGAAAGATATGTTCAGAAGAACCCTCGAAAGCTTCCAGAATTCCTCTTTTGATTTTAAAGAGTTGTATTCGGTCAGGACCGGGACTAAAGCGGCGTTGGCCGCGCCTTCGCCCACGAGGTCGCGGAGAAGGTTGGGGATCCTGAAAGCAACCACAAAGGCCTGGGCAAAAGCCGTGGTGCCAAAAAATGAGGCTATCAATATGTCGCGGATAAAGCCAAAAACACGACTTATAGCCGTGTTTAATCCCACGATTGTCGTCGGTTTTAATAATCTTTTATTTGACAAAGACAAGCTCCTGTGTTAAAGTATCCCCACTATGCCACAGAAAAAATCCGCAGCAAAAGAGATACGAAAATCGAAGAAGCGCCACCTTAGAAACACGGGCATAAGATCCGAGCTCCATACCCTTATAAGGAAATTGGAGTCTTTTATCGCCCAGAATAAAAAAGCCGAAGCCACGGAATATTTAAAAATGGTTTCCGCCAGGCTTCAGCGCGCCGCCCAAAAGGGTGTCATTCATCCGAACAGGGCGTCACGTAAGATTTCGCGCCTTTCAAAAAGACTAGCCACATAATTTAATCAGAAGCGTCTCCAAAGACTCCCGAACGGAAAATCTTCCTGATTTTATCGAAAAATCTGCCTCGAGTATCCATTCCGTGCTTTCGGTGATCCTTTTCATCGTGAAACGGCTTGCCTGCTCCATGGTTTTCCGGGCATATCTCTCGGGCACACCAATGATCCTGGATATTTTATCGGACGCGAAACCCTTACCAAGGGAACGCGCCTTTGCCAGCACCCTGAACTGCCACGCGAGGCCGTTCAATATGCCATACGGCTTTCCCTCTGTCAAAAGCAGCGAATTCAGGTATTCCAGAGCCTTTCCGGACTTTTTGGCGATTACAGTATCTACGAGGTCAAACACCGAATGCAGGGGCACGCCGCATGAAACGCTTTCTACTGTCTCAGCTTCTATTATCTCTTTCCCGCCCGCGTAGGAAGCTATTTTTCCAATCTCATTTTTAAGCGCCTCGAGCCCGCCGGCGCCCGCGCATTCTTCGAGCATTTCTCGCGCGTCTTCGGATATTTTCTTTTTATGCCCGGCGCACTCGTTTCTGATCCAGTTGCCAAGCTCTTTTCCCGAGGGTTTTTCAAAGCGTATGGAGCGCGTTTTTTTTGCAACAGCCGTTAAAAAATCGTCGCGCTTACCCGCATCACTTGTCATGACAACGGTCGTGGACTTAAGAGGAGTGTTCAGGTATTTCAGAATAACTTCTTTCGATCTTTGCGGAAGTTCGTTCGCATTTTTTATTACTACAAGACGATTTTTTGAGGAAAAAGGCAGTGTTTTAAGTGTGTTGGCAAGCGATTTTGAGTCGCGGGATTCGCGGTCAAATATTTCGAAATCAATGGAGTTTTGGGCCTCGTCGCCGAGTAACGATTTTCTTAATTTATTGATGAATTCCTGTTTTGAATATTCTTCGGCCCCTGTCACAAGGTAGTTCATTACCAGTCTTCAATGGTGCGGTCAACGACGCGCCTGGCAAGGTCCTGTATGGCCTCATCCACGGTTTGCGAATCAGTCTGCTCGTATTTGCCGCTTGTGCGGTAGAGCGCCTGCCCTGCCCACCCCTGTTCCTTCCAGAGAAGCTTTCCTGTTTCCCGGTCATAAAGCTCGAGATTTGTCACGACGCGCAGGCGGTACTGGGTAACGTTTTCTTCGCTATTGTATTCAAGCGGCTGCCTCTGGAAATCCACAAGCTCGCCTTTTAAGATGTAATGCGCCGTATTCTCGTTTGCTATTTTTAAGTTCCCGTCGAAAACAAACTCGTTTATGACAGCGGTTGTTATTGTCGATTCCATCCCCGGCTTGTAGCCGTAATAAACGCGCCTGTTTGAAAGCTCGCTCGCGACAGCTATCTTGTTCTTGAAATTTTCCACGTGTATCGTGTCCTTGCCCGGAGGAAGCATGGAACCGGTCGTATAACCGCATCCGGAAAAGTAAAGGAGCGCGAGGAGCGCAAGGAGCGCCAAAAATTTCTTTCTCATATGCCCTTATTGAGGAATTTTTGTATGCTCTGGAGGTAAAGGAAGGCTTCTTTAGAGGAATCTGTTTCGGGAAATTCGTTTATTACTTCATTAAAATATATGGCGGCGCTCTTGTAGCGCTTTTGTCTCTGGTAAAAAAAGGCTGTCTTTAGAATGCTCTGAGCCTTCTTCTCTTTAAGCATTAAAAGCGTGTCTTCGGCGACTTCGGTTATGTCTCTATCCGTTCCGCTTGCAGCAAATTTGGAAAACTCGCGTATGGCCTCGTCCGTAAGATTTTGATCATATTCAGGCGAGCGGCTGGCAAGGTAAGTGCACTGCGCGAGTTCGTACTGGGCGTAATCATACAGGTAACTCGAGGGGTATTCGTCCATGAGGCGCTGAAAAGCCTGTATCGCTTCCTGATACTGTTGAGCCTTCTTATAGCATTCGCCTATCATGTATTGCGCCTTATCAGCGTACGGCCCAAATGGCGCGTTTTCGCGCACTTTGGTAAATATCTCCACTGCCCAGTCGAGGTCCATCATGAGGTCCATGCCCATAAGGTTTCCTCGACTTTTTTTGAAGAAAAAGTCCCCCAGGTTGTATTCCCGCTCTATGATCTCGTCCACCCTCTGGGTGAACGGGTAAAGCTCCACTGTTTTCTGATAGTTTTTAAACGCCTGGTAATGGCGCTTGCCCATCTCGTATGAGAGCCCGGCGTAATACTGGGCTTCCGGTGCGAGGTCCGAATTTTTAAAAGCAGCTGCCAGGCGCACAAATTCACCCGCCGCGCCCTTGTAGTCTTTTTCCTGAAAGAATTTCATGGCCCAGGCAAATTGCTCTTCAGGCGTATCCTTTACGGCGTATTTCGGGTTTTCAATATTTTTCTCTCCGGGTGTCCATATCCAGAAGGCACTCGCGGCCGGGTGGAGGGATAGCACGAATATTACTGATATAAGGAGTAAAAAAAACTTTTTCATTTGTGGTATTTTGTGTTCAGGAGAGTCAATATAACATACGGGAAGTGCTTTGTCAAGAGTGACACCGGTCCTTCGAGGAAGTCAGATATGGCTGCGCTCGGGCGTTTTTACGCCTGGGATTTTTCCGCATTAAGATCCACGAAATCCCTGAGGTGCCCTTTGTCCTCCCTGCTGATTTCCAGGAACTTATTTCCCACTTCGTAGTCGTCGCCTACAGGCAGTTTTTTTATCCACGCTATTTTTGAAACCGCGCGGATAGGCTTTGCCAAAGCCGGCAGATTAAGCTCGACTATCAAGCGACATGCCAGCGATATAAATCTGTCGCTTCTGAACCTAACGCCACCTTCCGATATGTTCTTCGAAACTGTCCCTCTGAAGTCATCGCCAAGGCCCTGTAATTCTTTATACTTCAAGGGGAAGTCTGTAGATACACGGGGTGCGCGTCTTTGTTCTTCGAATGTACCCATTTTTACCTTCCTCTTTTAGGGTGCCCTAATACCCTTTTGAATTGAGTTAATTGTAACACGTAATATTTCATTTGTCAAGTTAAAAATAAAAAAGTTAGTTTTTCTTTCTTTTTCTTCCCGCTCCCCCGAAGATTAGTATTATACCCAATAGCATTATATAATAAGTTATTGCGTTTTTAGCATCCCATCCGTAAACATTAAAATAGGCACAAGGAAGGTTACGCAAAAATTCTACTATTTTTACAAGTAAAAAAATGAAAAAAGTTGTGCTTCCCGCGAAAATAACTGCCATGTATTTGCAAAAAATACCCGGGATGAAAAATAAAATACCCGCTCCCATTATTACAAAAAGAAGAGGTATGATTAAGATGTTTGCTATTACTGTGACCGGGGCTATTATCCCGAAATAATAAGCAACAACCCCCAGGAGCCCGACCCACGCGGCAAAGGAAACGGAAATCGCGCCCTTCAGGTAAGCGGCTACTGTGCCGCTCTTCGCACCTCCGAGCAGCCGGTAAATTTTCGGCGATATATATACGATCGAAAGGACCGCCCCGTACGAAAGCACAAATCCTATTTCGAAAAGCTGGTTCGGATTGAAAAGAAGAATTAAGAGAGCGGAAATTCCGACAAGATTATATACGCTCGTTTTCCTTCCGAAAAGCCCGGAGAGAGATAAGATCGAGAACATCACTGTCGCCCGCAGTATTGACGGACGCGCGCCCGTCAGGACAGCGTAACAGGCAAGAAATAAAACCGATAAAATAATCGCTGCTTTCGGATTCACCTTCATCACTTTAAGCGCAAGCCGCAGAATAAAATATATTATTCCCACATGGAGGCCGCTTATCGCGAGAATATGAAAGGTGCCTGTTTTGGAAAGGGACTCTTTGAGGGGCTTCGGAAGATCGCCTCTTTTTCCGAGAAAAAGCGCCTCTACTACGCCGCTATATGGCCGGTTGAAAAATACACGTACGCGCGCGCCAAGCTTTTCGCGAACAATGTAAATAAACCTCACGAATTTGGCCGGGGAGCTTCTCACTTCGCCTATTTTCTTGACGGATTCCTTTTTTAAAGAAAGTATCGCGTATATTTTTTTATTGGCGAGAAACTTGCGGTAGTCAGACTTTCCCAAAGGGTACCTTGGTATTTCGCGCAATGTACCTTCAACGCGCAGAATGTCCCCGTAGCGATACGCGTTTTTTTCGCTACCGCGTATCCGCACGAGCATTTTTCCGCAAACTTGTTTTTCCCCCTGCCCCGGCAGGATTAACGTTTTCCCTTCCGCTTTAAGCCCGCTTCCGTCCAGCGGGTCACTCGCTATTTCAACCTCAAGAATCACTTTTCGTCCCACAAGATTTTTTATATGGTTTTTCGGAGTTGCGTTGAACGCGTCATACCGCATCGTTCCGAGAACCGCGAAAAGCGCGAAAAGCGAGATTATAAAAAGAGGTTCTTTTCTGACGGAGGCAAGAAGCATGATAAAGAAAATAAACCCCAGAAACAAAAGGATTAAAGGCCTGTCTTTAAGAAATTCCGCGCTTTTCCCTATTATTTCTCCCAGGGCAAAAAATACGGCTACATATAAAAGATAGACTTTTTTCATTCTAGGGTTATGCGTTTTTTTATGAGGCGGTAGGTATGTTCGCCGATGCCTTTTACGCGCTTTACGTCTTCCGCGCTTTGGAACGGACCGTTTTCTTCTCTGTAGAGAACTATGCGCTCGGCAAGTACCGGCCCTATTCGCTTAAGCGATATGAGCTCTCTTATCGAGGCGGCATTTATGTTCACTTGTTTTTGCTCTTCGGGGATGTTTTTTATGGCAAAGATTTCGAACGCGGAGCTTTGAGCGCGCTTATAATAAAAAAATCCCGCTCCTACGAGCGAGCAGGCTATGATAAAAATTATAGCGAGTTTTTCTTCCTTTGTAAAAAGCATCTTTTTAGGAGAGTACTATATTGACGAGTTTATCCGGAACGACGATCCACTTCTTTATGTCCCGGCCGGCCAGGTGGCTTTTGATTTTTTCGTCTGCTAGGATTTTTTCTTTCAGTTCTTCGGCGACGAGGCCCCTGGGTATCTCCATCTTCGAGCGGAGCTTGCCGTTTATCTGGACGGGAAGCGTTATGTTTTCCGCGAGAACGAGCTTCGCGTCGTATGAGGGCCATTCTTTTTTTAGTATACTTTCTTTCCCGCCAAGCTTTTCCCACAACTCCTCGCATATGTGCGGCACAAGAGGAGAAAGCAATACGATGACAGTTTTAACCGCCTGTTCGATGGTTTCGCGCGAAGAGGATTTTTTATCCTCTGCAAGGTATACCTCGTTCACAAGCTCCATTATCGCGCTTATCGATGTATTGAAATGAAATCCTTTTTCGATATCGTCTGTCACTTTCTTTATAGTCTGGTGGGTCTTCCGTTTAAGCTTTTCGTCGTTCACCGTTCCTCGTTCCTCGTCTGTCGTCTGTCGTCTGTCGTCTGTCGTCTGTTTCGCCATCCTCCAAACCCTCCCGAGAAACCTGTACGCTCCCTCGACCCCCCTGTCAGACCATTCAGCGTCCTTCTCCGGAGGCCCTATGAAAAGCGTATAGAGCCTTATGGTATCTGCCCCGAACTTTTTTATAAGCTCATCCGGGCTCACTGTATTTCCTTTTGATTTTGACATCTTGGCGCCATTTTTTATTATCATTCCCTGGGTAAAAAGATTTTTGAACGGCTCGTCAAAACCTATAAGTCCCATCTCATTTAAGACCTTCACTATGAACCGCGAATATAATAGATGCAGTATCGCGTGCTCAACGCCTCCTATATACTGGTCAACCGGAAGCCACCTGTCAACATCCTCTTTTTCGAACGGCTTATTTTCAAGCTTTGCGGATATGTAACGCAAAAAATACCAGCTAGAATCAACGAACGTGTCCATGGTGTCGATTTCGCGGCGTGCCTCTGCCTTGCACTTTGGACACTTAGTATCTACAAATTTCTTCGAGGTTTTTAAAGGGCTCTCGCCTTTTCCGCCCAAGGCGGACCTGCCTAGGGCAGGAGCGCCAAATTTCACGTCTTCCGGCAGAATTACAGGCAAATCTTTTTCCGGCACGGCTACTATGCCGCATTTCTCGCAATATACCACCGGTATGGGCGCACCCCAGTATCTCTGCCGGGATATGAGCCAGTCCCTAAGTTTGTACTCGGTGGCCTTTTTGCCGATTTTTTTCTCCTCCATCCAGTCTGTTATTTTTCCAATCGCCTCTCTGTTTTCAAGCCCGTCAAACTGCGCCGAGTTCACCATTATCCCGTCATCTTCGTACGCTTTCCCCGGTTCTTCTGACCTCTGACCTCTGACTTCTGACTTCTGAATCACTGTCTCTATAGGTAGCTTGTACTTAGCCGCGAATTCGTAGTCTCTCTGATCGTGAGCCGGAACAGCCATGACAGCGCCTGTCCCGTACTCCATGAGAACGTAATTCGCCACCCAGAGGGGAATTTTTCTTTTCGTTACCGGGTTAATAGCGTACCGGCCGGTGAATATTCCAACCTTTTCTGCGTCGGCCTGTACACGCATTATTTTGGATTCCGTGCGCATTTTTTCGACGGCTACCATGATTTTTGATTTTTCTTTTACGCCATCCAGGAGCTCTTCGAGATGCGGGTGCTCCGGCGCTATGACCATGTACGTGGCGCCGAAAATAGTGTCCACTCGAGTCGTAAAACAGGCTAATGTTTCCTCAGAACCCACAACCGGAAAATAAATTCTCACGCCCTCAGAGCGGCCTATCCAGTTAGCCTGCATTATCTTGACCCTTTCGGGCCAGTTCTCGAGCGACTTCAAGTCGCCTAAGAGGCGCTCTGCGTAATCAGTTATTCTAAAAAACCACTGTTCGAGGTCTTTTTGCGAAACAGCTGTCTCGCACCGTTCGCATTTTCCCTCTATTACCTGCTCGTTGGCGAGCACAGTATTGCAGGAAGAACACCAGTTGACAAACGCCTTTTTCCGGTAAGCAAGGCCCTTTTCAAGGAGTTTAAGAAATATCCACTGCGTCCATTTGTAATAATCAGCCAGGCATGAGGCAACCTCGCACGACCAGTCATAGCACACGCCCCAGCTCTTAAGCTGTTCTTTCATCCGTTTTATGTTAGCCAGAGTATATTTTTTAGGGTGGGTTTTATTTTTTATGGCAGCGTTCTCAGCCGGGAGCCCGAAAGCGTCCCAGCCCATGGGCGTAAGGACATTAAACCCGCGCATTTTCTTGTAGCGCGCGACGACATCACCTATTATGTAATTGCGGCCGTGCCCGACGTGAAGCGCTGCCGACGGGTAAGGGAACATGACCAGGCAGTAGAACTTTTTCTCAAAGTCCTTTATATCGGCCTTAAAAAGCTTTTTTTTAGACCAATATTCCTGCCACTTCGGCTCAATCTTATCGAACGGGTATGATTTTTCCATAAATGAGTCGTAAGGTCCTTCGTAATACGAATCGTTTCGTAAGGTCCTTCCGCAATGGCAAACGCTCCCTTGGGTCGCGTTTTTTTCATTGCTTCAGGATCACTTTTGCTTCGCAAAAGTGAAGCCGGCGGGAATCGACTACTACGCCCCGCAGATGCGGGCCTGCGTAGTCTCCCCTCGCTCGCTTTCGGCCGGTCTTCGGCTTACGGCCTTTTCCTCCCTATGGTCGGCGCTCGCTCGCTTCGATTCCCGCCAAGGAGAACCTGTATCAAGTGGAGCCGGCGGGAATCGAACCCGCGATACCAGACTGCCAGTCTGGTGTGATCCCGCTTCACCACGGCCCCTTTTTCTATGTATAGATTATATATTAATTTTAATCTGCATACAACCAATTTTGTAAAATTAGGAATTATAACATTCTGGCCTCAAAAACTTGCACATTTAGCTTGAGATGATATAATATATTTATGTATATTTTGCCAGAGTGATGGAATTGGCATACATGATGGTCTCAAAAACCATTGGTCGCAAGACCTTGTGGGTTCGAATCCCACCTCTGGCACCATAACGAATTAATCAAATATGACAAAATGGGGTTTTGGAATACAAATATAGCATATGCCGTTGGGCTCCTAACCACTGATGGTAATATCTCAAATGATAAGAGGCACATCTGGTTAACCTCTACTGATAAACAGTTATTATATACCTTTCGGGATTGCCTTAAAATAAAAAACCGTATATGCATAAATCCGCCGGGAAGTTACTCTCGAAAAATATGTTATAGAATTTCCTTTTGTAACATAAAATTTTACAATTGGCTATTAAAAATAGGACTAAAACCAAATAAAACTTTTTCTTTGGCATCTTTGAAAATACCTAAGAAATATTTTTTTGACTTTTTGAGAGGGCATATCGATGGAGATGGTTCAGTAATATATTACGTTGATAAGCATAATAAATACAAAGGAAAAACTTACGTTTATGATAGGTTATGGATTACATTGCGTTCCGGCAGTCTAAAACACATAAAATGGATACGAAAATGTATAAGAAAAAAGCTGCATATGAAAGGCAGTTTAAGCGGGTGGAAAGATAAAAAAAATAAAGCAAAGAAAATGTTATGGTCTTTAAAATTCTATAGAAACGACTCATTGGTGCTTATTGATCATCTATACTATAGATCTAATTTACCATGCCTTTACCGAAAAAGAAAAATCGCAGAAAACTACATTAAGAAAATAGGCAAAATAAATTAGCTTACTCGAAATGCCAGAAACCGGGATTGTCTGAAAAGGACCTCTGAAAAGCCCTGATAACACGCGGATCGAACTGCGTTCCGGAACTTCGTACTATCTCAAGGGCAGCCTCTTTGGCAGTATACGCTTTCTGGTACGGGCGGTTCGTGGTTAGCGTATCGAACGCGTCTACCACTGCTATTATCCTTCCTTCGAGGGAAATCTTATTTCCGCTCATCTTTTTTGGATATCCGGTGCCATCGAAACGCTCGTGGTGCTCCAGCATGCCGTTTAATATATTTTTCGATTCCACTACCGCCTTTACTATGTTGTACCCTATGGCCGGGTGTTTACGCATTTTTTGAAGTTCGTCAGCATCGAGGGCGGACTTTTTTGAAAGAATGCTGTCGCTTATGCCTATCTTTCCTATATCATGGAGTATGGAAGCAAAGTTCAGATCCTCCAGGAATTGTTCAGGCTCCCGCATCTCGCGCGCTATCTCGAGGGCATATTTTGACACGCGCTCTGAATGGCCGTGCGTGTAGGGATCCTTGGCGTCTACGGCGGCGGCAAGGCTTAAAATCGTATTTAAAAAAAGTGCTTTAGTGTTACCGTAAAGCCTGGCATTTAAAAGCGCGATTGCCACGTGATTTGCAAGCGCATAAAGAAGTTTTTTATCCGCCTCCGTAAAACGGGTTTTTCTGCTTTTATGGTCGCTTACGAGAAGTACCCCTATAATTTTTGAGCCGGTTTTAAGCGGGACGGCTATAAAAGAGCCTATGGGAATTTTTTCTTTTGAAAATGGTATTTTTTTTCGCTTGAAGCGCGCATCTTTTGCTATGTCATTTACAAGAAGCGCCTTGCCCTTCCTGGCAAGCTCCACATTAATCCTCTCCCATCCGGCAAGCACCTTCAGGTTCGCCAGCTGATTATTCGTAAACCCCTTGGCACCTATGAGGATAAGGTGGTGCGCTTCTTTATCCAGCAAGAAAAGCGCGCTGAAATCAGTATCGAGGAACTTTTTTGCTTCTTTTAAAATAATATTGCTTACTGTTACAAGCTCGAGGCTTGAGCTTACCTTACGGCTTACCTTTAAAAGCGTTTCAAGAACAGTCATGTCATCCTATCCGCACCGCGATGACTGTTATGTCATCGTGCTGTGCTTTTTTTTCAAATTTTTTAACCGTATCTTGCACAAGATCTACCATCTTCTGCGGCGTGAGGCTCCTGTTCTTTGCCACAAGGTCCGCCAGGCGGGATGAACCGAACATCTCGGCCTTCGGGTTCATTGCCTCCGTAACGCCGTCAGTGTACATGACAAACATGTCGCCTTTTCCGAACCGCGCCTCTTCGGCGCTGAACTCACCGTCAAAAAGTCCGAGCGGCGTTCCTTCTTTCGCGTCCAAGAGAATTGGCTCGGATTTGTCTTTTTTCAGCATTATGATGGGCAAATGCCCGCCGCTTGCGTATAAGAGAAGGCTGTTTTTTTCGTCGAAAATAGCGTAGGTAAGCGTCACGAAGAGCCCTGCCGAGCCCTCTTTGACAAGGCGCGAATTCAGCTTTGTAACTATCTCTTTCGGGTTCGAAAGACCCATGTACGTCCTGAACTCGCTTACTACCTTTGCCATGTATAGAGCGGCCGGCACGCCTTTTCCTGAAACATCCCCTATCATCACTCCGAGCTTTTCAGGGCTTATTTTAACGAGGTCATAAAGATCCCCGCCTACCTGCTTGGCCGTTTGCATGCTGGCCGCGACCTGTATGCTGTGGGTAGCGGGTATTTCCTGGGGCAGGAAGCTTTCCTGGATACGCTTTGCTATCGCCAGCTCCTTCTCGAGAAGTTCCCTCCCCCGCATTTCTCCCATATAGCGCGTGAACGTAATGCCAAGGTAAAGAAATACCATTACGACGAAGGGACAGAATACATCTATCCATAACCCGAAGAAAATGAATAAGAGAACCGCCAGAAGAACATAAGCCGCTGTTAGCAAAAATACAAAAAGGAAACCGACAAGGGTCTTCGCTCTTTTTGATACAAAAAAGAGAAGGAGCGAAAGAAATACAAGTATTGCCGCGTTTGTAGAGCGGGTCGCCCGGGCTATGAACTTTCCTATAAGAAAACTGTTAAAGAGGCTTGCGTTAACCCCTACCCCCGGATACATGGAATCAAAAGGCGAGGGATGCACGTCCGGAGCCGCGGTTGCCGTTACGCCGATAAAGCAGACGCTATCTTGCAAAGATGTAAGATCCAGGATCGCTTCTTTACCGGTAACCTCCGGAAATTTGTCCGACATATAAGACTCTATAATATCTATGTAGGAGTAATGCCTGAAAGTATCCTGCCATCTTCCGGGAAAGTTAACGATAATGTTTGAATCTGAATCCAGCGGAATCTTTTGATCCTCGCCCATCTTGACATAACGGCCGGGCGTGATCTTGATATCGTCTTGCTTTTTGCCCATGTAATTAGCCGCCACAAGAAAGCATACGTGGGGATAACCAATATTTTGATACCTGATAATGGGAGGAACCCTTCTGAATTTTCCGTCAACGTCAGGAATTATATTTATGAATCCCGCACCCTTTGCAAAGCTTTCGAACCTGTCAAGAATTGCCTCCTGTAACTTATCAGCTACGGGAACGTCTTTTCGGCCTTCTTCTTTTATGTTGAAAATATAAGGAAGATATACTATCCCTGATTTTTTGATCGCCTCCTCGAAAAGCCTGTCCGCGGTCGGGTCGCTATCCTCGCTGAAAAAAATATCAAAAACGATTGCCTGCGCGCCGGCTTCCGTGAGCGCCTCAACGAGGGTTGCGTGGTAGCGGCGGGAAAAAGGCCACTTGCCGATTTTGTCTATGGTGTCATCGGCTATCTCTATTATGACTATGTTCTTTTTAACCTGGAGCGTGGGGCGCAGCCTGAACCTTATGTCGAGGGTTTCGAGTTCATAGCTGTCCAGAAAGCGCGAGTATGAAAGGGCTATTATCGCGATAAAAACGGCCAGGAGCCCGGCGTATAAGGCTATCTTCTTTTTAACCCTGGTAACATTCATATGGAATTAAAAGGAGTAATAAAGGCCCCATGTCATGATAGTGCCCGAGTATTTTTGCAGGGGTTCGTTCGAGGTGTTTTCTCTGTACGAGCAGTTGAACGCGAACGTAAATGATTTTGTCACGTCATACAGGACCGACGCGTTAAAGCTACAGGTAGAGTCAGCAACGTGCTCGTCATTCTTAGTTGAGAGTCTTCCCTTGTAACGCCTATTTTGGTAGGTAAAGCTTCCGCTTGCGTAGAGCTTCTTCGTAAACATATATATCATTGAAGGCGTGACCTTAAAGGACCAGTAGTCGTAATAATCAAAGTATTGGTAGTTGGACTCGTTATAGAAGAACTCTAGATTCGTCTTAAATATGGCCTTATCCATGTAAAAGCCGGCTTCGTATTCGCCCGCGTTGCGATAGTCGCGTCGCAAAGTCGACGAGTCCATGCCGCCGGAAGCGCGAACCGTGCCCTGAGTATAGCTTTTGTGCAGAAAATGCCAGCCTGCTTTCTGGTAAAGGTCCTGGGTTATGTTATGCTTCAAAAAAAGCATTACGTGATTTCCGAGGTAACTTCCGTTTCGATCCTCGGGAAACAAAGACACGTCAAAAGCATAATCCGTCTCTACCGTAAAAAGATCATCGAATACATCCACCTCAAACCCACCTACCGTATATATGTCAAGCAGGTTGGCATTGTGAACCGTGAAGTAAGTTATGGCGGTAAGGTCATTTTCTATTCTAAGCCGTACGTCCGGGGTGTAATTATAGGCAACGTCTGTGTTCAGCGAGCCTTCAAAGAACCCGTCTTTTAGCCTTTCCGGATCGAGGTTTACGTTGTTGTCAAAGCCAAAAAGCGTGCCGGCAAAGAACTCGAGGTCTATTTTCTGGTCTTTAAGATGCTGTTTTACAGGATCCGTAAACCTGTCCAGATTAATAAGGTTCTCCAGATAATCGTATTTCTCTTCTGTCTTCACAGCGCCGGGGTGCTGTGCAAGAGCATTGAGAGCGGTTAAACTGAAAAATATAAAAAATAATGTTATGACAATTTTTTTCATGGCCTTAATCGTCAATCTCCTTTCGCTTACTCTTGTGTGGACATGCATTCCGGGCCGCGCGTGCTTGTTCCTGCTCCGGTCTCCTGTTCTCTTTTTCTTATCCTGTCCTCGTCTTTACGCTCGATTATCTTTTCTTTCTGCTGTTGTATCTTGGTAAGATCCCGCGATAGCCTTTCCATTCTAGCCTTTTTAGACAAACCTCTTTCAAAAAGGCTCTCTTTCCATTTATTCCATTTCCCGAAATCTTTACCGGCAAGCTTCATGAGCTTGGAGGGCTTCTGGAAAAGCTTGACAATGGTCCTGGACCCCTTGGGTACGGTGAGATTGTCCTCCATTATGTTGCCTTTTTTATCTATTCCCTTGGCGTACGCTTTATTTTCGTAGCAATCAACTACAGTTTCGTCTTTCTTGGCGTTCGCTCCCCATCCGGTGCCTCTTGCTCCGCATACAGCGGTCGGGGTGCGTATTTCAAACCGGGATCCTTTTGGAATACTTTTTACGAGAGCAAGGATTTCTCCGTCTATGAGCTCGAGCTTTTCTATTCCGTCGAGCTTGATAACGACGTGCGTATTTTCCTCTATGTTCACAAGATTCGTATCGCCGTCGAATGAAATCTCCATGGAAGATTCCTTATGCGTCTTTATGCTGTCTCCGGAACCAAGAAGCATTCCCTTCTTAGCGTTCTGCCAGCCGGGCTGGCCAGAGAGAAGTACTTCCGCTGTTCCTTCGATATACGATATAATAACCGCTTCTTCGCCTTTAGCAGTAATAAAAGTGGCCGTTAAAAATAAAAAGTTCGCGAAGAGAAATGTGAGAATTTTAAAATACTTCATTTGTGCGCTCCTTCTTTTAAAAATTACTTGCCCTTCATAAGAAGCTTCCAGGGATTCTTCTTGATATCCTCGGAAAATTCCTTAAAGTTGGCTGACGTGTCTTCGAGATTAGCGGCAATCGCGTTCACTTTTTCCTTGTTGTCGGAAACGATCCCCTTTACATCAGTGAGAGTGGCGTCAAGCTTGGATGCTATCTGGTCGGCTTTCTTCATGAGCTCCCGCATCTGGAGAGGATCCTCGCTCGCTACTGTTTCGTTTCTTTTCAAGAATACGGATGATGTCCCGGGCGTTATCCCTATGTAAGCATCTCCTATGAATCCCGTCGAGCCTATGAAAGCGATGGAATTTCCTCTCACCTTGGCGCCCTTATCAAGCTCGAGGACTAGCTCTACGCTTGTCTTGTCCTCAGTGTAAGCAAGGTGTACTGTTTTTACCCTGCCAACCTCGATACCGGCCAGCTTGACTACTGAATTTTCCTTTATGCCGTCAGCGTGGCTGAAAAGGGTTTTAAGGTTATACGTCGCTGTATAGAGGTTTGTTGTGCGCAACCAGAAAAAAATGCCGACAAGTATTGCCGCAAATACCACGAGTCCCGTTTTTATTTCATTTGTCATTATAAGTTTTTTCATCGCACCCTCCCTGTCCGCCGGTAGGCGGGCGTTTATTTCGTTAATTGTTCCAAATAATCGTCACTTTTCTGAAAGAACTTTATCGGGCCGTCCGGGTCGCCTGCCAGGAATTGTTTTACAAGAGGGTTTTTCGAATGTTTTATTTCGTCCTTAGTGCCGACTTCGACAACTTTCCCTTCATAAAGCATCGCGATCCTGTCCGCGATGCGAAACACGCTTCCCATGTCGTGGGTCACCACTATGCTCGTGATAGAAAGTTTTTTTGAAAGGTCCAATATCAATTTGTCAATTACGCCCGCCACTATCGGGTCAAGGCCGGCCGTGGGTTCGTCGTAAAAAATGATTTCCGGGTCCATGGCAATGGCGCGCGCTAGGCCCACTCTTTTTTTCATGCCGCCTGAAAGCTGGCTTGGCATGAGATCCTCAAAGCCGCTCAAGCCCACGAGCTCGAGCTTCATCTTTATCATTATATTTATTACATTTTCCTCGAGCTTCGTGTGCTCCCTTAGGGCCAGGCTCACGTTTTCGCCCACTGTCATCGAATCAAAAAGAGCCGAGCCCTGGAACGACATGCCTACTTTCTTTTTTATCGCGTCCATCTCGTCCTCTGTAAGATTCGTTATATCGGTCCCGAGAAGCGACACCCTGCCGGAATCCGGCTTAAGCGAGCCTATCATGTGCCTCAAGAGCGTCGACTTTCCGCAGCCCGAGCCTCCCATGATAACAAACGTCTCGCCCTTCTTTATCTCGAGGTCAATGCCGTTTAAAATGGTGCGTTCGCCGAAACGCCGCACCAGATTTTCTACTTTTACGGCTGTTTCTTTATGTTCCATCCGGTCAATCCTTTGTAAGATCCTCCTTCGCTGAATTGCTTTCGCGTTCAGCTTCGGCGGATAAAATTCGCACTTATGATTTACGCTTCCTTTCGGTCGCGTAAATCATGTGCTCATTTCACATATTCGAAAAATAAAAGAGGCCTGTCAGAATACAGTCAAAAAGTATTATCAAAACAAAGCTCGTCACTACGCTGACAGTAGTCGCTTTTCCCACGCCCTCGGCCCCGCCGCGCGTGTTAAGTCCCATATAGCAGCCTATCATCGAGATTATCGTAGCGAAGGTTACGCTTTTTATAAGCCCGGTCCATATATCCTTCCACGCCATAAAATCAAATGAAACATCGATGTAGCGGTGCGAGTTCAGGCCCAGGTTGTACACGCCCACAAGGTAACCGCCGAAAATGCCCATTATATCGCTGAAAAGAACAAGGCACGGAAGCATGAGAAGAAGTGCTAGAAAACGCGGTACGACAAGAAACCGTATCGGGTTTAGGGCGAGAGTATCAAGTGCTTCTATCTGTTCTGAAACCTTCATTGTGCCGAGTTCCGCCGTAATTGCGGCGCCGACTCGCCCTGCGACTACCAAAGATGTGAGGACCGGCCCCAGCTCCCTTACCATGCTGACGCTTACCATTGCCGCGACATATATAGCTCCGCCGAGCTTCGCGAGCTGGTACGCGCTTTGCATGGCTATTACTATGCCGGTAAAAAGCCCCACGAAGAACACGATGAGTATGGACTTGACGCCCACGAATACCATCTGCTCGAATATGCTTTTTGGCTTCGGAAACTTCTTTTTGAAGGGCCCTATAACCGACCAGTAAACAGTCTCCCTAAACAAAGAAAACACTCTTTTTGAATGCTCTACCGTTCCCAGTACTACGCGGCCTATTCCTGAAATAAATTCTATGAAAAACATTTTAAGCGCTCAGTGCTTTTATGGCTTCCTCTTCTTCCTGCGTTATATCGAAAAGTTTTTCGAGCTTTGTGATTTCAAAAAGATTTTTTATCTTCGTGGAGAGGTTCGCCAGCTTCAGCTTACCGCCGTATGAACGCAAGTTTTTAAGCATCTCGACAAGCGTAGCCAGGCCAGAAGAATCTATGTAGCTCACGTCCTTGAAGCTCATCACGATCTTCCCGTTCTTGGCGGCGATTATCTTATCAAAATCTTTTTTAAGCTGGGGAGATGTGTTGATATCTATTTCCCCTTTTACGTATAATAGGAGTATGTCGTTCTTATTTTCCTTTATGATCTGCATTTTTACCCCCTCTTTGGCTTTTTAGCAATTTTATCATAGAAACCCTGTTTTTGTCATACAAAACTTTATCCATGAGCTTATGCATAAGAAAGACGCCCCTTCCGCCCTCCATCAAAACATTGTCCCCTTTTGTAGGATCTGCGATTTTTTCGAGGGCAAAGCCGGAGCCCGCATCCTCTATTTCAACACTGAATGCGCCTTCGCGAAAGCTGTACCTGACAGATACGGAAAGGTTTTCTTTTCTTTTATTGCCGTGTATGATGGCGTTTTTTACCGCCTCCTCAACGCTTAAGCGTATATCAAAGAGAACGGAGGAATTTTGCGTTTTTGTTTTGAGAAAATCCTCAATTTTTCGACTTACCTGCCGGATATAGGCGGTATCGCTCGGTATTTTTATCTCGTGCGAATGCGTTTTATTTAGGCTCTCTGAAAACACCTATTCTCCTGAATTTGTCGTACCTTTTGTTCACGAGCTCATGTTTGCCTAACCCTGTAAGCTCGGCAATATCCCTTTTAATAATCGCCTTTATGTCCCCGGCTATCTTTGCCGGGTCCCTATGAACGCCTCCGAGCGGTTCCTTGACAACGCCGTCTATGACGCCTAAGCGAGAGAGATCCTCTCCCGTAAGTTTGAGTGCTTCGGCAGCCTCCGGCGCTTTCGAGCGTTCCTTCCAGAGAATTGCCGCACATCCCTCGGGAGAGATCACAGAGTAATAAGCGTATTCCAGTACGTAAATCCTGTCGCCTACCCCGACACCGAGCGCGCCGCCGGAGCCGCCCTCGCCTATTACAAAAACAACAATAGGAACCTTGAGCATGCTCATCTCGCAGAGATTCCGCGCTATGGCCTCAGCCTGTCCTCTTTCCTCTGCGCCTATTCCCGGATATGCGCCCGGCGTATCTATCAAAACTACTATCGGAAGAGAGAACTTTTCCGCCAGCTTCATGATGCGCATGGCTTTTCTGTACCCTTCCGGGTTAGCGCATCCGAAATTCCTACGAAGATTGTCTTTCGTGTCGCGCCCCTTTTGGTGACCTATGATAGCGACTTTTTTTCCGTCAATTTTTGCGAATCCGCAAACAATGGCCTTGTCGTCGGAATATAGCCTGTCGCCGTGAATCTCGACGAAATCCGTCGTCATAAGGTCTATGTAGTCGAGCGTGTAAAGCCTCTCCGGGTGCCGCGCCAGCTGCACGCGCTGCCAGGGACTCAAATTCTTAAAGACGTCATGCTTTACCTTTTCAAGGCGCTCCTCGAGGCGTTTTATTTCTTTGGAAAGATCTATGTCCTCGCGGGAGGTAAAGCCCTTAAGCTCCTCGATCTTCTGCTCAAGCTCATGTATGGGTTTTTCGAAATCTAATCCGCTTGCCATTACTCAACAATCACGACTTCTGTGCCGCTCGGCACGATCGCGTAGAGCTCCTCTACGTCAGAGTTTTTCATTCTCACGCACCCTTTTGTTATGTGCTTGCCTATAGTAGATTCGTCGTTCGTCCCATGTATCCCGTAATTTTCCTTAGATATGCCCATCCAGCGCGACCCCAGCTCATATTCGGGGCTATCAGGGCTTACCGTGGCGCCTATTTTGTACCAGACAGGCTTTATCATTTTTTCCTCTATATAAAATTCTCCTACCGGAGTGCTCAAGTTTTCGCCGGTTGAGACAGTGTAGCTTTTAAAAAGCTTTCCGTTTGAAAGAAGAAGAAGCCTGTTCCCCGAGCGGTCCACATGTATGCTGAATTTTGCCTGCGGCACCTTAAGAAACTTCCCGGGAAATATCATGTCAGAGATAAGGCCGTTTGATTTCTTTATAAGCTCAACGGTCGTGTGGAATTTGGTGGCGATTTTTATGAGCGTATCCCCGGGTTTTATCTCGTAAAGAAAGCTGTCCTTCGTTACGGAATCTGAAAAAAGGATTTTTACGTTAAGTTTTTCGATTTTTTTACGGGTGGCTTCTTTTTTCTTATCGTTCGGGTGCGTCTCCAGAAAGTGCTCGAACGCTCTTTTCGCCTTTTCGGATTCGCCGGCTGCTTCGAGCGAGACAGCTTTTTTGTAAAGGCTGTTTTTTGTATCGTTATGTACGGAATTTAATTTTTTTCGCGCTTTTTGTACGGCAATATTTTTATACAAAAAAGATACCGCGATCAAAAACGCGACTGCTGCCAGGGCTATTGCCAGAACAAATCTCTTATTCATATTTTTTATAGCTTACAGCTTAAAGCTTACAGCTGTAAAAATTACCACAATAAAAGCGTGACCCCAATGCCGCAGGCTATTCCCACCAGCACCTCGATAGGCGTGTGCCCGAGAAGTTCCTTGAGGCGGTCTTCTTGTGTGTGCTTCTTCCAGTATATGTCATCCAGCATCTTGTTTAGGATTTCTGCCTGCTTGCCTGTGGCCCTCCTTACGCCTTGCGCGTCCATTATCACTATGACTGCGAACGCGACGCATAAAGCAAAGAGCGCGGAATCAAAACCGACATAAAGCCCCATGGCCGTGGAAAGGGCGCTTACGGTAGCGGAATGAGAACTCGGCATCCCACCGGTTCCGACAAACCACCTGAAGTCAAACCGCTTCTCGCGAATGACGCCCAGAATAACCTTGATGGTCTGGGTTATCGCCCACGCGTAGATAGTGATAAGAAGCACCTTATTTTGGACGAGTTCTACAAATATTTGGCGCGATGATGGGTCCATATTAGGGTATTATTATAATATATACCTACTAGTTATGCAAGGTTGAGTTCGAAATATTGATACGTTTACGTCGGTTGGCTGTGGTTGCGTCGCGCGAAACGTCGGTTGTCAATCGGTTGCGTTAATATTGACGCAACCCACCCACGCGACCGATTCTCGCGACGCCACCGATTGACTTAAACCGCAACCTTCACTTTCCAATACAAAACTTCTCGAAGACGCGCCCTAATATATCAGGCTCAATAGAGTCGCCGAGAATCGATCCCAGGAAAAATTCCGCCTCCCTGATAAGCAATGCTGATATCTCCCAGGCGCCGGAAGAGGCGCGCTTAAGAAGCGTTAGCGCTTTTTCTACCCTTTTGTGAGCCTCGGCAAGTTCCCGCGCCTGCCTTAAGCTCGTTACGAAAGACCCTTCCGGCTGCGGCACCCTCCCCCGCCAGATCTTTTCAAGAATAGCCTTCTCTACTGTTTCGAGGTTCTTTCTTTTTAGTACGGATATCTCTATTATGCTCTTTTCACCTGTAAGCTTTTTTACCGATCCTGTATCGAGTTTTTTTCGGAGGTCTTTTTTATTCGCGATCACGATTTTTTCTTTTCCTTTTATGTCTTTAAGAATTCTGGAATCCTCTCCTGTCCAGCGCTTTCCGATATCAAGCATGAAAAGAACGAGATCTGCGCGCCTTATATATGAGCGCGCTCTTTTAATGCCATGCCTCTCTACGATTCCTCTTGTATTTGATATGCCTGCCGTATCCGCGATCCGGACAGGCATCCCACCTAAGACTACCTCTTCCTCAACAGCATCCCTTGTAGTGCCTGCCACCGGCGTTACGATTACTCTTTGTCTGTTCAAAAATGCGTTCATGAGAGAGGACTTCCCCGTGTTTGGCTTACCGCATATGACGCAAAGAACGCCCTCTTTGAAAAGCATTCCTTTTTTGGAATCTTTAACCATTTCTTTTATCTTCTTTTCCGCCTCCTGTAAAGTCTTCAGGATCGCGTCCCGGGGTGCAAATTCTATGTCGTCCTCTGAGAAATCGATGCGTGCCTCAAGTTCCGCTAAAACACTTATAAGGCTCTTTCTTAAACCCCGGATCTTTTTGGAGAGCTCGCCCTCAAGCTGAGCTTGCGCGATTTTCATGGAATTTTCTGTTTTAGATTTTATTATATCCAAAACCGCTTCGGCCTGCGCTAGGTCTATCCTTCCGTTTATGAAAGCCCTTTTCGTGAATTCACCCGGCTGGGCCATGCGCGCGCCTTTTTTAAGAACAAGTTCGAGCGTTTTGCCTAGCGCGACTATCCCGCCGTGGCAGTTTATCTCCACGACGTCCTCCCTGGTATAACTTCGTGGCGCTTTCATTACCGTCAGTATAACCTCGTCAATCACCTCTGTCTTCTGTCTTCCGTCTTCTGTCTTCTGTCTTCTGTCTTCTGTCTTCTGTCTTCCGTCTTCTGTCTTCTGTCTTCTGTCTTCTGTCTTCTGTCTTCCGTCTTCTGTCTTCTGTCTTCTGTCTTCTGTCTTCTGTCTTACAACGTGCCCGTAGTGGACAGTGTATGTTTTAAAGCCGGTTACCTTGCCTTTACTTTTTGGCACAAAAACCTTATCAGCGATAGAAAGCGCCTTCTTCCCGCTTAGGCGCACTATCCCTATGCCGCTTTCGCCGACAGGCGTCGAAATAGCCGCTATCGTATCCTGTGTGCTATGTAAAAACTCTTTCCGCATAACCATCTTCCTAACCCATTCCGTCCCTGGGACGGAATGGGTTTTTCTTGGCTTCGCCGGCGACAAAAAAGGATCCCGCAACAAGTATCAAATCCTCTTTTCCGGCCAGGGAAAGCGCCAAACTCATGGCATCTTTTACTGAATATGTTACTTCGATATTTTTTTTCCTTATGAACCTTTTAATTTTCGCCGGGTCCTCAGCGCGTTCCCGGCCTGCCCTTGTTGTTATTACAAAACTCGCCCGGGGCGCGAGTTCTTCGCAAATGCCCTTTATATCCTTATCCTTCGAGACGCCCAGAACAAGGATCATTCGACGGAATTTAAAATTTCTTTTCACGGTTTCCACGATCGCCCGCGCGCTGCTTCTGTTCTGAGCGCCGTCTAGTATTATTGTCGGGTTTTTCCTTATCGCCTCGCACCGGCAAGAATGACGCGCCTTCTTAAGGCCTTCTTTTATATGAGGCGGCTTGATCTTCGCGCCTCTTTCCGCAAGCGCCTCGCATGAGGCCAGGCCAGAACACGCGTTTTCTATCTGGTGCCGGCCCACCATAGAGATCTTGCAGCTTTTATACTTTCCCAGCCTTCCCGTGACATCAAATATTTCATTTCTCGAATCGTGATAGCGTTCTTTAAATTTTATGTCCCTTCCCACCAAAATAAATTTGTTCCTAAAACGCTCGACGCGGCGCTCGATTACTGAGAGGGGCCCTTTTTGCTGCGGAGAGCTCACT
This sequence comes from Candidatus Omnitrophota bacterium, assembly GCA_016782445.1. Classification (GTDB taxonomy): domain Bacteria; phylum Omnitrophota; class Gorgyraeia; order JABMRN01; family RBG-13-46-9; genus BS750m-G79. The sequence continues at coordinate 69,595 of JADHYM010000001.1, forward strand.
GTCACGCATCTTTCCTTTATTATGCCCGCTTTCTCGGCCGCGATCTCACGAAGCGTCGGCCCGAGAATACGGGTGTGGTCGCAACTTATAGGCGCCACAACCGAGACAACCGGACGCACTATATTTGTCGCGTCAAGCGTGCCGCCTAAGCCAACCTCTATCACGCCGTAATCCGTTTTTTTCTTCTTAAAATAATTGAACGCGAGGATTGTCAGCACTTCAAAATAGGTGGGTTTAAAATTCAATTTTTTCCGGGCCAGAGCTTTTTTTATTCTCTTCACCCCAGAGGCTAAGTCGCTTTTCCGTATCATTTCGCCGTTTATCGAGATCCTCTCCCGAAGATCGGCTATGTGGGGCGAGGTATAGAGGGCTGTCCTGTATCCGGCTTCTTCGAGTATCTTAGCAATAAAAACCGCGATAGAGCCCTTGCCCTTTGTCCCCGCTACGTGAACGGCGCGGAAACTTTCCTGGGGATTTTGAAAAATTTGCGCAAGACGCCGGGCCCTCTCGAGAGCAAAGATCTTTTTATCGCGATATCCTATTTTCTCGTAGTCGATAAACGTCTCAAGGTATCTTATCGCTTCGTCATGCCTCATATTCAGAAAAGGGCTATTCCCTAAGGATCTTTATTTCGGTTTTGAGGAGATTGATTTTTGCTTTTAAGCCGTCAAGGTCGTTTTTGAGGGAGTTGATTTCCCGGTCGAGATCTTCCGTCCTTCGGTTCCAGAGCGCTATTTCATCGCCGGAGAGGGTAAGTTTGTCTTTTTTTAGAAGGAGCGAGCGTATACTTTTAAGCTTCTCCAGGCGCTCGCTTAAAGTGTCTTTGACAATGTCGTACTCTATCTGCGTTTGCCGGAGCTTGGCGGAAAGCCCGTCTATCAAAGGGGTGATCTTGGTTTGCTGTATTCTTATTTTTTCTTTAATCTCCGCTTTTTTTACCGTAAGGCCTTTGCGCAAAAGCCCTATTTCGGAATTCGTCTTTTCCCGCGCCTCTTTCATGGAGAATTTCAGGGCCTCAATTTTCCTTGCAGTGCTGTCCTTTTCTTTTAAAACCCGAGCGAAAGAGGGGTCCTTCTCGAGCACATCGGCTACTGTCTTTTCGTCCACCCCTGTGCAACCAGCTAAAAGTAATACTAAAAATAATATTGGGATTTTGTTCATTTTAAAATTGTTTCGGATTTCGAATTTAAACATTAAACTTGAAATCAACTACATCTCCATCCTGTATTATATATTCCTTCGCCTCGAGTTTCAAGAGTCCCTTTTTACGGGCCTCCGGAATCGAGCCGCAAGAGACGAGGTCATCAAAGTTAATTATCTCCGCCTTTATAAAGCCTCTCTCTATGTCCGTGTGGATCTTTCCGGCTGCCTCTTGAGCCCATATCCCGCGCTTTACGAGCCAGGCTTTCGTCTCGTCGCCCTTCGCCGTAAAAAAGGTTATATACCCGAGCCCCCCGCAGGCGGCTTCTATCACGCGCTCGGCGGCTCTTTTATTCGCTCCGAGTTCTTTTAAAAATTTCTTTTTTTCCTCTTCTTCGAGCTCCGTAATCTCTGCCTCAAACTTCGCCGGAAATTCAACGAGCTTAAGCTTTTTTTCTTTGCAGAAACGCTCGAGAGCCGGCAGGAATTCCGCGCTCTCCTTTGTCTCTCCGGTATTTCCTACGATAAAAAGGGGTTTTTTGCTTAAAAACTGAAAGCCGCGTATGGATTTTTCCTCTTCGCAAGTAAATTCGACGTACCTAAGCGGCGTGTTTTTCTCGAGTGCCTCCTTGCATTTAAGAAGGGCCTCTTTTTCCAAAACCTTTTCCCTTGATTTTTCCTGCCTGATCTCCTTTTCCACGCTATGAAGGCGCTTGTCTATAATACTTGCGTCGGCCAGCATGAATTCAAGATCAATGTCCTCTATGTCCCGTACCGGATTGCGGCCCGAGAAAACGCCTACAACCTCCATGATCGAATCAACGTCTTTTATCTGGGGTATGTGAAATCCCGGAAGGTCCTCAAAAATAATTTCAGCCTGGGTGAGGCGTTTCGGGTTAAAGATGGATTTGAGTTTTTCGAGGCGCCCGTCAAAGACTTTTTGCGTACCAAGGTGGGGCTTCGTAGGATCGAGTTTCTCTGCCTTTTCCTCGGTTTCCTGTGTTATAACCCTGAAGCATGTCGATTTGCCCGAGCCCGCAAAACCGACTATCGCTACCTTCATATTCAGTTCTCAGTTCTCAGTTCATAGCTATCAGTAGAACAAAAACTGATAACTGATTACTGAAAATTAGCCGCACTTGGAATATCCGCAGGAGCGACACACCATGCATCCTTCTACATGCCAGAGCGCCCCTCCGCAATCAGGGCATACGCCTACTATGTTGCCTGTTTTCTTTTTAGTGGCTACGGCAGTCGAGCCCGTGGACACAGGGGGGCTTGAGGTGTTCTCTTTTTCAGGAAGAGGCTTTTCTTCTTTACGGGTTTTACCGAGGAGCCTTTGCTCCACGACACGCGCTATCGCGTCGGAACATGAAAAAATCCTCCCGCCTTTTTCCCAGCTCGGAGACGGGCAACGTATTCCCCTTAGCTGCTCTATGACGGATTTTATCTCGATGCCACTTCGCAGGGCGAGCGAAAGTAACCTACCAATCGCCTCAAGCTGCGACATTGCGCAGCCGCCTGCTTTTCCCATCTGCATGAAAACCTCAAAAGGATGCTGTTCCTCATCCTCGTTTATCGTGACGTAAAGGTTCCCGCATCCGGTGGCTATTTTTGTCGTAGTGCCGGATATGACAGAAGGCCGGGGCCGCGGAATTATTTTTTGCGAGTCTTTTCTCGGCTCTCCGTCTTTCGTCTTTTCTTTTTTCTCTATGTTCAGTACCTGCTCGGCCCTGGAGCCGTCCCTGTAGACGGTTACGCCCTTACATCCAAGTTCGTGCGCCAGCATATAAGTATTTTCGATATCCTCTTTTTTTGTGGAATTGGCGAAATTTATTGTCTTGGAAACAGCATTATCCGTATACTTTTGAAACGCTGCCTGTATTCTTATGTGCCACTCGGGAGTAATGTCATGCGAGGTAACAAAAAGTTTCCTTACGTCTTCCGGAACTTCCTTTAGCTCCTGGATGTTGCCTTTTTTAGCTATTTTTTTAAGAAGCTCTTCGCTCCAGAAGCCCCTGTCTTTCGCTATTTTCTCAAACTGTTCGTTGACCTCCGGCAGCTTATCCTTATCCATTACTTCTTTATAATACATTATGGCAAAAAGCGGCTCGATGCCGCTTGAGCACCCGGCGATTATGCTTAAAGTTCCCGTGGGCGCTATGGTAGTCACTGTGGCGTTTCTGAACCTGGATCCGTTTCTCTCACTGTATATGCTCTTTTCAAAATTGGGAAAAACGCCGCGTGTCTCGGCGAGCTCAGATGAAACTTTTCTCGCCTCTTTCAGTATGAACGCCATCAGCTTATCCGCAGTTCTTACAGCCTCTTCCGAATTATAGGCTATGCCGAGGTCTATCAGCATATCCGCGAATCCCATTACTCCCAGTCCGATCTTGCGGTTGGCCCTGGTAATTTTTTCGATCTCTGGGAGCGGAAACCGGTTCATGTCGATGACGTTATCCAGAAAATGGACCGCGCCCCTTGTCGCCCGTGCAAGCTTTTCCCAGTCGATTTTCCCGCCGGTAATCATTCTGGAAAGATTTATGCTGCCCAGATTACAACTTTCATATGGTAACAAAACTTGTTCACCGCATTGGTGAGTAACCATCCCGTTAACAACCATGGAATGCGTAAAGGGTTCGGTAAGATCAAAAACCGGCTTCACGCCGTTATATTTTATTGAGCGTATTTCGTCAAAAAACTTCTCTTCGTAGAATCGAGTAAATTTAATGTTATCTAATTTGCTTTTTTTGTCATTATTGATAAAATTGATTTTCTTTCTGAATCTCTCGCGGCTGGCTCCGAATATACACAGCTCATACAGTACGCCATCGCTCATATAACTTTTTAGCTTACCCGACTTATCAAGATATTTAAAAAGCCTCTTTCTTGCCTTGCGGCTTCTGTCATAGATACTGCTTTTAATACCCATGTTCAGCAATAAGAGCTGAACCCCTTGAAGCAATTTTTTACTTTTGGAGGTTAGCGCTACCCATTCGCTATTGGGTTTTGGATTGCTTCTAACAGTTCCGTCTGCCGAAAAAAGCGCCTGGAGAAATCCTGTAACCGCTTCTTCCGGAGCCGTAAACAAGGTTTCTGGCACTTCTTTGTCATTCGCACCTTTTATTTTAACGCCCAGTTTTTTGAAGAAATCCACAACCTGCCTACTGCCATACGCCAGATGAAAGACCTCTCTCTCCCGCATGATTCCTTCTACCTCGTATCCGCACATTCTGTTGAGAATCGGTTTTAAATAATCCAGTATTTCCCTGTCGTCTCTTCCGAAAGAAAAAGCCACGCACGCATGATTGTCATCCCTTATCCACCCGTCTCCGATAAGCCATCCTAAAATATGTCCCAGTTCTTTTGACCATTCGCATGGGAAATTAAATTTATAAACCCTTCCGTTTCTGCCTTTAATTTCATTGGAAACGCTAAAGGGTAATTCTTTATTTTTGTTAAATCTTCCACTCGCGCTCTGTATTAATATTTCATGCTCTTCTATTTTAAGGTCTTGCACCCGTACCCAGCCTTCTTGCGTCATCATCCTGTGGTCCTGAGTAGCTATAAGTTCGTATCCGCATTTAGTTTCTAATCTAAAAGTCGGTTTTGTTCCGGTTCTCCAGGCTTGAGATATTCTGTTCAGATTTGTTCCTTTTTTTGTTTTGAGCGTTAATCCGCCGAGACCGCTCTCCTCTCTAGCGTATACTTCGTCTAATATCCTGCTATCCGTAATTATATTCAATCCTCCGTCGGCGAATTTTCTGGCTATATCCGCGATTCTCATCAAACCGAACTCGGTTGAAACAAGGGCATCTCCCGTAACGCAAGGGTTAGTCGATTCGTATAACCCTATTTTCGGCGTAGGATTAAAATCGTTCATTTTATCGATAAAGATTATTCCCGGCTCTCCATTTTTCCACGCCATCCTGACTATAAGATCAAAAACTTCTCTGGCATTTAATTTCTGCACGGCTTTTTTCGTGTGCGGGTCCACAAGATCATACTCGGCGTTGGCTTTTACCTTTTTCATGAAATCTTCTGTCACGGCAACCGAGATGTTGAAATTCGTAATATCCTTATCGTTTTCTTTGCATTTTATAAATTCCAGTATGTCCGGATGGTCCACCCTCAAAATTCCCATGTTGGCCCCGCGGCGGGTCCCGCCTTGAATTACAGCTTGCGTTGCAGCGTTAAATACCTTCATAAACGAAATAGGGCCGCTCGCCACCCCGCCTGTTGAGCGCACGCGGCTATTTTTCGGGCGAATACGCGAAAAGGAATAACCCGTACCTCCGCCACTTTGATGGATCAAAGCCGTATCTTTTATTGCCTGAAATATCGATCCCATCGAGTCTTCGATCGGCAAAACAAAACAGTTGTGGACCGCTACTCCGTTGGCTAAATAGCTATGGTCTTTTTCAACTTCTAAATTATACACCTCACCATCAAAAGGCGCGGTTTCAATTTTACTGATTGGTCGTAATATTATATCGCCGGTCTTTATATACTGAGGGAATATCTTTCTTTCTCTGTATTGCCCTTTCTTCATGGAGATTGCTAACTCTTTACATTCCGACGGAGCCGCGCTAATTCTGTACGCTTCCTTTGTTCCTCCGCTTGGCATTCTGTGGTTAATATTAAAGTTGTACCCCAGCCGCAGCAGAATGCCCCATATATCGCTTGCCAGTCTTTTATTTGACAAGCTAACAAAGATTACATCTTGTTTTTCTCTTTTGAAATAACAGCCATCCCCCCTGAACAACCCCACTGCAAGGTGAAATTGTTTCTTTAAAGGAAGGGTAATCATCCAGGCGGGCAGTTTTTTTCCGTCAAATCCCTTTCCGAATAAGTTAAAAAATAATTCCGCTACTATTATTGAATTAAACCTTAGTTGGATTGTTTTTTGTTTTTCTGTGAATTCTTCTTTTGCCGTGAGATTGAATTTTTTCTTCATTATTTTTTTTACGTCTTCACAGAATCTTTTTTCCTTTGCGTTGAATGTAAACCTTATTACGCCATGCTTGCCGCATGTTTTGCTTATCGAGCCGTCCGCCAGCCAATAACCGGTTAATCTTAAGAAATTATTGTCAATTTTTATTTTGCCAGGTATTTTTTTACCTTTATTCGGCCTCCCTTTGGCTGTCAAATATTTTCCTTTTTTAAAATAGATGCCGACCGAAACATAATCCTCGGTATTTATTTCAGGGGTGTCTTTAATTTCCCTATTAGTGTTTACCGCTACAAAATCTCCCTCTTTCAGTTCTTTAGCCGGTATCCAGCCCGCCTCAAAAGTTCGGTTAATATACATGCAGTCATCTTTATACTCCTCCGGAGTTTTTAAGCAATACTTTTTAACGAAGCCGTTACACCTATTATTTTTTGCTCTTTTGCATATTAATTTCTCTTTTTTTATGGCAAGAACCGGGTGCTCTCCGGTAACATTCAGGGTGGGCTTCATCATGCCCTGCACATTTACGGTGTAAATGTCTCCTTTATATGCTCTACGGTGCAATTCCGTTACTTTTCCTGTTCTGCCTTTGTCTGTAATTACTCTATCCCCTACTTGTATTTGTTCAATATCTTTATATCCTGGATTTGATAAAATCTTTTGTCCTTTAACAAAACAAGCGCTTAACTGCTGCAATTCGCGCCCCGCGTTCATAAGGGTCGGGGAATTCGGCAAAAATTCAAGGCGCGTCATGAGATTGAAAAATTTTTCCTCTGTTTCCTTAAGGTTTTTCCGGCTGTCGTAACGCAAGTCGGCTTTTGCTATGTTTTTTGCCACGCGCGCAAACATTTCCCCGGGATTTTCCCGCGGCTCGCCTTTTTCATTCTTGGCCAGGTACCTTCTTTTTAACACTGTGAGGGAGTTAGCGGAAAGGTTGAAAGGATTTTCGTTCATTTTCTGTTCTCCTAAGAAATAAAAATAAAAAGACCCATAGAAAAAACACTTCAACGATTATAGCACCTGAAATTTTTTTGTCAAGGAATAAAGCACTATATCTAGTGTTTTTTTAAAGGCAGGATACTACGAATTGCGTTATTTTTTGTAGGCCTTAAGCGTATCCTTAAGCTCTGCCAGGCCCGCCAAAAGAGCGATGATGCTTCCGAAAATAAGAATGACCGGAACAGCTCCCCTTAAAACGAATGTGAACTCATACCACCAGCTTCTAAGGAGCGCTACACCTATTATAAGGGCTACTGCGCCGATTATTATGCCTAAGAATTTACCCATCTCTTACCTCCGTATTTTAAACTTCCAAACAAAGTCAATTATAGCACTTTTTTTTTATAAGTAAAGTTAAAAACTTTCAATAGACCCGTCTTGCGTCATTCGGTTGCGGTTGCGTCTCGCGAAACGTCGGTCGTCGAACGGTTGCGGTTTTTATGTTCACGCAACCGATTAACGCAACCGTTTCCCGCGACACAACCGATCAACTTAAACCGTAACCGGTCAATAGTAACTGCTCATGAACGTGTTGATAATGTCGTCTCTCTGAATGGAGCCCACGACTTTTTTATTGCGCACTACCGGAAGACGCCTGAACGGTTTCTCAGTGAAAATCTTAGCGACTACCTCGAGCGTGTCGTTCTCCTTTACGGAAATGACGCATTTCGTCATGATATCCCGCGCCTTTTTTTTCATAAAGTCGCCTGTCTTCATGGCTTTTATGACATCCTGCTCCGATACGATGCCCGCGAGCTCTCCTTTTTCGTTCACGACAGCAATATTGCTCAGATTCTCTTCGGTGAGAACTTTGCCGAGCTTTTTAAAGCTCTCTCCCGTCTTCACGGTTACGGGTTTGGTTTCCATTACATCTCTTACGAACTGCACGTGCTTCATAAAAATCACCTCTTTCTAGAAATAGTTATTTTTTTGTTAAAAGGAATTTTATAAACGGAATCAAAATATTTGATTAGCTGATTTCCTTTTTTACGCGAGAATACCGTCACTTCAAGCGACGTATCTTTCACGCGTATCGCGAGGTTTCGAGAGCGCCATTTGATTGAGAACGACATTTCCTTCCAGTGTACCGGCAGACGCGGTTCGAAACTCGGCATGCCGCTCATGATGCGAAAACCGCCGAAACCCATAATACAAGCCTGCCACGTGCCGCCTAGCGACGCCGCGTGAATGCCTTCACTCGTGTTTCTGTGAGTGTTCTTAAGGTCTGCGTAGAGCGAAAAAAGAAACAGTATATAGCCTCTCGCAGTATCCCCGACTTCGTTGCCGACAATAGAATGAATGCTCGGGCTAAGAGACGATTTATGCAGGGTCCGCGCGATATAATAGGTGTAGTTTCTTTTCGCTTCCTCTTTCGAGAACATTTCGGGAAAAAGGTAAAGGAGCATCACGACGTCCGCCTGTTTTACAAGCTGCGTTTTTGACATGTCGCGTATTTTCACATTACGCGGCAGAATGGGCATGAAAAATTTGTCGAATTGTTTTATGATGATGTCTCTTTTTCGCAAGTACCCGTCGAACTGCTCTATTATTTTCTTCGTCTTTGAATGCGTCACCTTAATGCGGCCGGCGATTTCCTTCCATTTTTTTACCTCGCCAGGGCTAAGGGATATCTTTCTCGAAACTCTCCTGAGATAAAACCCTTTTGTTTTTGAAAAATGTTCATAGTATTCGTGCGCTTTTTCAAGGTTCCAGCTCGCCATGATGTTGACGTAAGCGCTGTTATCGACTGTTTCATGGAACTCGTCCGGGCCCATCGCACGTTTGATCTCGTATACCTTCTTCTTTTTATTATAGGTGACGCGGCTCGCCCAAAACCTGGCCGTCTCAAACATAATTTCAAGTCCTGCGCGCAGCATGAAACCCGTATCCTTCGAGGCCTCATGATAGTGCCATACGCCATAAGCGACGTCCGCGACAATGTGGTGCTCGTAGTCCATGGTCTTTATCTCTATTATTGTGCCGTCGAGATTTTTAGCGTAAGGCGGCGTAACCTCCCGGCCGGAATCCGCAGACTCCCACGGGAAGAGGGTCCCTCGATAGCCTTGTTTTGCCGCGATTTCGCGCGCGGGATTGAGTCTGTTGTAGCGGTACATTAAAAGATTGCGGGCGATGTCAGGCCGCGTGTAGATGTAGAAGGGCAGTAAGAACATTTCCGTATCCCAGAAAACGTGTCCCCTATATCCCTCTCCGCTTAAGGTTCTCGCGCCGATCGAGACATCCTCGTCGGCTTCTTTTCCGGAAATGATCATGTGGTATATGTTAAAACGGAGCGCTTTTTCAACATCTTCGTCGCCTTTTATCAAAATATCAGCCGCGGCCCATCTCTTTCTCCATGCCTCTGTATTCCGGCCGAGAAGCTCCTCGAAGCCCATATGCGCAGCTTTTCGCGCGTCTCTCAAGGCTATGGCTTTTATCCGGCGCTGGCTTATGTGACGCGACGTATATATCGTAAATATTTTCGTGAAGCGCAGGGTTTCGCCCTTGTCAATCGACATATTGAATATTTTATTGAGCGTCGGCATGCCCTGGCCCCTGCCACGCGCGACAGCAAGGCACGAGGTATACGCTATCCGGATCTTTCGCGTGTAGGTCTTAACGCACATGTAAGTAAGCTCTCCCGTAGAGGAAACATCCACTACCTGCGTGTGGCGCTTTCTCCCCTCAAGAATGCTCCCGGCATTTGTAACCGAGTCGTCTATAGCGTCCTGGATGATAATTTTGGCCTCGCGATCCAGCGATTTAAAATAGACTTGCATGCAGCCTACATGCGTATCAAAAAGGCTGAAAAACCGCATGGATTCGTAAAGAAAACGCCGTTTTTTTGTATCCATGAAAACTGTGCGACGAACGAGTATGCCTTTTCTTAAATCTAGCACGCGCTCGTGTTCTAGGACGTCCATCCTCGTGATGTCGAGCTTTTCGCCTTCCACGATGATGCGAAAATCTATCGGGTTCGGCACGTTCACAAGCTCTGCCACCATGGCGCCGGCCTTGTCAAATACGCCGGCTATGTAAGTGCCGGGCTCGGTCCCCTCTGGAATTTCCTCATAAATGCCGCGCGACCCGACGTAGCCGTTGCCGAGGGTAAGGACAGACTCGTTTACGTTAAGCTCTTCAGGGCACGCCCACTTATTCTCCCGTATGAGCCACTTCTCGGGGGATAGATATTTTGAGAATATACTTTTCATAATTTACGTCTTTCGTTGATCGGTTGCGGTTGTGTCCCGCGAAACGTCGGTCGTCGTTCGGTTGCGGTTTATCTTCACGCAACCCATCAACGCAACCGTTTAACTTTATTTTCCAAATAATTTGTTTAGTTTCTCGTAATCAACCTCTACCAGATCCTTCACCACAATGTCCGCTTTAGACAGAAGCTCAGGCGTTCCGGTGCGGTCGATCCCGACGCATTTCATGCCGCCGGATTTTGCCGCAAGAACGCCGAGTTTCGCGTCCTCGAAAACGATTGACTCTTCATATGACGTGCCTATTTTTTTGCCCGCTAAGAGAAATATTTCCGGGTGAGGCTTTCCTTTTTTAAAATCCCCGCCCTGCACGACAGCGTCAAAAAGGCCGATGAGTTTCGTCTTCTCCAGTATATATTTGCAGTTCCGGCTCGATGATGCGGCAGCTATTTTTATATTGCGGGACTTTAGTTCTTTTATTAACGAAACAGATGATGAGTATACCTCGATCTCGCCCCCGTTGACAAGCTTAAGATAATAATCCTGTTTTTTAGTAGCGGCTTTTTCAAGCTCGTCTTTGGAAAGATCCGTTAAAATCGCGCGCGCTCCGTCGAGCCGTGGTATGCCGTCCACTTTATTTTTATAATCCTCAAAAGTGAACTTTTTGCCGTATTCTTCGAACATACTTTTCCACGCCTTGAAGTGAAGAGGCACCGTGTCCACTATCACTCCGTCGAGATCAAATATAGCTCCATGAAAACCCATCTCCGTTCTCCTCCCTTATTTTCCTTTATCCTTAATCCTCTTCTCGATTTTCGTGAATAAGGCAATGGTTAAAAAACTGAATACTGTGCAAACGATTGCCGGGATATAATACCCCGTACCGCAGGCGAAGCCCACTCCGCCCATTACCCATATGCCGGCAGCTGTCGTAAGGCCCTTTATCGAAGCGCCCTCGCGTATAATCACGCCGGCCCCTAAAAATCCTATTCCTATAAGTATGCCCTGAGCCATGCGCAATGGGTCTGCCTCGCCGGTTTCAGAGGATATGAGAAGCCCGAGCATTCCAAAAAGGCACGCGCCGAGCGATACGAGAATATGCGTCCTTAAGCCTGCTTCCTTCTCGCTCATCTCCCGTTCTAAGCCTATTAGCGCCCCGCATACGAGGGCCAGTAAAAATCGTATGAACATTATTAATATACTCATTTTCCTTTATTCCCCCTTTATTTAATAAAATTAATATACGTCCCGACGCAGAATATAATAACAAGCGCCGGTATATACCAGAACCCATTCCAACCCTGGCTTGGAATGGGTTTGACCTTGGGTTTAATCGCCATCGCGATAATCACTATCGTCGTCATTACCATGACAATGCATGCTGTCAGGATATGTTCCGAAGATACGGCCCGAAAAAGAGGCGCCTCTCTATACAGCGCGTCGTCTATGAATAAAATCGCCATGTTAAACAAGTTGCTGCCGAACATATTCGCTATGGCTATTTCGCGCGCACCTATTAATAGCGCCGCTATGGATACTGTAATTTCCGGAAGCGTCGTCGCCAAGCCGAGAAAAAGGCTCCCTGTAAAGCTTTGTTCGAGAGCAAGCGAGCGCGATATCTCGTCACCTATATATGAAAGCCATATCCCGCTCGCGATGATCGCAACCGCGGCTATCGCGTAGCCTTTATATGCTTTCTTGAGCGATATATCTCCGTATTTTTCCTCGAGCAGTTTTTCCTCTTTTTTTATCGACTGCTCTGTCTTTTCAAAACGGAATATTAAATAAGTGAGCCCGAGATACGCTGCCAAAATGGCTATGCTGAAAGCGTCCACGCCCGCAATTTGAGGCGCGTATATGCCGTTTACGGCGCAGAGGATCCCGAGTGCCGCGATCGTAAGAGGCACGAGGCTCGAGCCCGCAACCATGAGCTCTCCTTTTGAGACATCTGCAAGTAGTGACCTTCCCCTTGTCCTCGCCCGGTAAATGAGCGCCAGGAGTGCAATGTTCAAAAGATTGTATGAATTCGCGCCGAAAAGATTGCCTACGGTAAGATCCGGTACCTTTACGAAAAGTATGCTCCCGACGCCCGCAAAAAGTTCAGGCAGGCTCGTAGCGACAGAGACGAGTATGAGCCCTACCCAAAGCCCGCCGAGGCCCGTCTTCTCGGCTATCACGTCGCCATATCTTGCGACGCGTCTCCCGGCAACAACTATTATCCCGGCACAGATTATGAATTTTATAAATACTGTGTACATATTATTTTGCAGTGTCGACTCACAATGCCCAAGTTCCCCCTATCTCACTCCCACATTTAGAACACTTCCCGCTTTTTAACCCTCGAATAGTAGTCGAATACCCCACGCGTTCGATCAGAAGCTCGTTACATTTCGGACAAAACGTATTCGTATCCTCTGCCACGTTACCGAGATACACGTATTTAAGCCCGGCTTCCTTTCCTATGGCTTCTGCTTTTTTGATCGTTTCCATAGGAGTAGCCGGCGTATCAGTAATTTTATAATTCGGGTGAAACCTGCTTATATGCCACGGGATTTCCTTTCCCGTATTCGCGATAAAAGATGCAATATCGCGAAGCTCTTTCTCGCTATCGTTCATTCCGGGAACTACCAGCGTCGTAATCTCCACCCATACTTCATTTTCCTTCATATGCTTTATTGAGTCAAGCACAGGTTTCAGCGAACCGGAACAGACGCTTTTATATGTCTCATCTTTAAAGAATTTTAAATCGACGTTCGCGGCATCCAGATATGGCTTTATCGCATCAAGCGCGTCGGCCGTCTCGTAACCGTTCGTAACGAAGATATTGCGAATATTTTCCTTTTTCGCTAAGACTGCAGTGTCGTATGCGTATTCAAAAAATACCGTGGGCTCGGTGTAGGTATAAGATATGCTTTTGCATTTATGCTTTTTCGCCTCGTGTACGACCTCCTCAGGTTTCAATTCGTAACCGGGTATACTTTCTTCCCGTTTCGAGACTTGCGATATCTGCCAATTTTGGCAGAACCCGCACCTGAAGTTGCACCCTATCGTTGCGATCGAATACGTCACCGAGCCGGGCAAGAAATGATAAAGCGGTTTTTTCTCTATCGGGTCCACGCCGGACGCGACTGCGTTTCCGTACACGAGCGTGTAAAGCGTACCATTTTCGTTTTTTCTCACACCGCAGAACCCGTATTTACCGTCAGCGATGTTACACCCGTGGCCGCACAACCGGCATTTCACCCCGGCGCCCCCGAGCTTATCATACAGCATCGCCTCTTTTTTCATGTTCTCCATAGGGGACGTTTCACCTTGTTGCAACTTATTGTTATTGAACAATTTATGAGATGTTATTTTCCATTTTTAGAATTAAATTAAAATTGGGAAACGACCGTTTGCAACTTACTATATTTGAATGAGTTATGCAAAGGTGAAACGTCCCCTTTTGTAAATCACAGCCATTGGTGCTCATCTTCCATGTAAGTACAATCGATGTCCGTTAAAATTCCGTCGTCGAAAACCAGTTCATAATATCCTGTGTTTTCATTTCCGCTTGAGGGGCATTTTATTTTAGCATAGCTTTTCAGGTATCCCTTATCAATAAGCTCCCCGAGTTGCTCTTCCGCGCTAAGGCCCTCGAGCGAGGAGTCCTCGCTTATCATGTAAAGTTTGGCTGTTGTGAATATGGTTTTCTGGTTGGCAAGACAGGATTGGCATTCAGCATCTCGCTTTGCGCTGAGGTAATTGGGTATGGCGATCATCATTATAAAACCGATAATCGCCACTACTATTAATATTTCCGTTATTGAGAAACCCTTCCCGGAACGAATTCGCATGCTATGTCTCCTCCCATCCTTTTGACGCTTTTAAGCTTAAGTTTCAGGTTTAACCTGGCGGCAGGCATTCCACATCCGAAAATAACCGGCGCTGTGATTATAACGATCTTGTCTGCGAGCTGTTTTTTTATAAAAGACGTTATTATCTCTGACCCGCCCTCGACAAGCAGTTTTTTAACACCTTTCTTATAAAGTATACGGAGAATTTGAGTTAAGTCAATGTTGCCCCTTTTGCAACCGGGCACAATTATAACTTCTACGCCACGGCTTTTTAAAGCTTTTATTTTACTTTTTGTGGCTTTTTGCGTGGCAAATATAATAACACCGTCTTTTTTGACGTTTCTAAGAATCCTAGTCCCGGGGACTGGGATGATGCGCAAGTGGCTGTCGAGCACCACCCGAACAGGGTTTTTTCCTGTTACAAGCCGTGTGGTAAGTTGCGGGTTGTCCGCGAGCACAGTGCCTATGCCGACAAGCACTGCGTCGTGCCGACTGCGCAGTCTATGCGCGAACCGTAGCGCTAGAGGCCCGCTTATCCGGCTGGCCGAACCCTGCTGCGCGGCAATCTTGCCATCCAGCGTCTGCGCAAATTTTATGGTTATGTACGGGCGCTTCATTTAAAGTTATAATGCTTCCTCACGGGCTTCTTGATCTCCCATGTGCACTCGAGGCCCTTAGGAAACGTGACAAAATCTCCTGCTCCGAAAGTGACCTTCTTCCCGCCCTTTGTTTCAACCGTCACGTCACCCTCAAGTATATAGCACGTCTCTGTCTGGTCATAAGCCCAGGGGAAACGCGAGGCCTCCTTCTCCCATATGGGCCAGGCAGACACCCCCATCTCCTTCAGTTTGTCCTTTGGTACCTTCTCGACCCTTATTGGTTCCATTATTACCCTCCTTTTTTTCTTTTATCGCCTCTTATTATACCTACCTTCTTTCCTATTTGCAATTTGCATTTTCTGTCTGTAAATGCTATACTTTTTTTATCATCACCGCAGTAGGGCAGGCTTTCAGCCATAGGCTGATCCGCCTCAGGCGGAAAGCCTACCCTACTGTCAAAGAATAAGAGGAGGAATAATGAAGGTTTTTAAAACAATACTTTTATGCATGTTAGCTCTGTGTATCGCAAACCCTGTCTTCGCGATTCAGAAAAAACAAACAGCTAAAGTACTAAAAGCAGAGGGCCCTGTTCAAATAAAGCTTGTTGCTGAAAAAAACTGGATTGATGCGAAACCCGGCACAGAACTCGGTGAAAATGACATTGTACGGACAAGAAAAAACTCCACCGTTATAATTGGATTAAACGGAAACGGCAAAATCGCTGAAATCGAGCTTAAAGAGAACTCCCAGCTCATGTTCCTGGAGTTGGTAAAAGATAATGAGCGAAAAACACAAAACACTCTTCTTGACCTTGCCGCGGGAGAGGCTGTAATAAAAACCCATGATTTGGCGGGAATCGACTCCAAATTCGAGATCAAAACTCCAACCTCTGCAGTAGCCGTACAGGAAGGATCCGCCTCCTTCAGCATAAAAGTCGAGCGCCTCGATTAATAAACCGCCTCCGGACTGACGCAGTCCGGAGGCGGTGCCCGACGGAAAATGCGGCAAAATAACAGAAAGCTGTAAAGGATAAAAAAGGTAGCTCCGAGACCTTGTCTCCTTCTATATATATGATATACTTATATTGGTTCTCGTAGTTCTTTAAAAGTAGTTAAAACGCTTACTCTAAAGCGAAAAGGCAAGCTCCGCGAAAGCGGATGCGCGCAAAGCTAAAGAGGCTTCGTTCCTGCGAAGCTGCACGCGAAAGCAATGCAGCGAAGCAGAACATGCCAGTCAGTTGCCGAAAGTAGAGATTTTTTATGTACCCATAGTTGAAAACTCTTTCGGCTATGGGTTTTTTTATGGTGAAGAAAATGAAGTTAAACATGCTCCGCAAAATAGGCTCACTTACGCTTGTGCTGGCGTTCTTCTTCAACCAGACCGCCTTTGCATTGCCACAGGTGGATGAAGTGGTAGAAGGCAATGTCACCATAGAGACGCCTGATGCTAACACCATGAACATAAATGTGGCAGACCCGCAGGCTATTATAAATTATTCATCATTTGATATAAATGCTAATGAGACAGTAAACGTTAACCTCCCCTCCTCCACCTCTGAAATCCTAAACCGTGATATTGGCTCTGACATGAGTAATATACTTGGTACTCTAAACTGTAACGGCCTATTTATACTGGTAAACACGCACGGCATATACGTG
>JADHYM010000012.1 GCA_016782445.1 Candidatus Omnitrophota bacterium
ATTCACTGCCTACGACTTAAGCGGACCGATTACGTTCTCCTATATATTGGAAGGCCCGGAGGGCTGGACCGGAACGCTTGACATAGGCGGAGAGATCGAGTATCACTTCTCGGGCATGATCAATCCGGAGCTTGTTGAGATAAACAATCTTTTAGCTGACCTTGCGTCCGGAGAAACAGACCCAGAAGCATCAGATAATCAGGATATCTTCGGTGACCTTGAGGAACTTATAAGGCAGCTTATGGAAGCCAACCAGCCGAAACCGAACGCCCAGGTAGGAGGCAGCCCGAGGTCCAGGAGCTCGAAACCCGAAGACTATCCCGGAATGAATTACGGCGCCAAATTAAGATGGAGATAATAGAGCAATAAGGATAAAACGCAAATAAAAAGAGGCTCTTTCAAAAAGAGCCTCTTTTTATTTTCCCTATAATATGCTATAATATAAAAAAAGGTGAGTGCATGAAGAAAAAGAAAATATGGATGAATGTAGCGAAGTCCTTCAAAGAGGCGGAGGAATTTGACATTAAATTCTGGAAAAGCGTAAGTGCCGAAGGTAAATTTTCAGCTATGTGGAGCATAGTGAAGGATTTCTATCATCTTAGGGGAAAAAGTGGAAATAAGCGAAGATTACAGAGATCTGTTCAAAATATTAAACGCGCATAAAATAAGATACCTTATAGTAGGCGCCTATGCGGTGTCTTTTTATACGGAACCCAGGTTTACAAAGGACATTGATGTTTGGGTAAAGCCCGATATCGACAATGCGAAAAAGCTGTATAATGCGCTCGTAGCATTCGGCGCGCCGCTAAAAGAAGTAAAAATAGAAGATTTTACAAATGAGAAAACAGTTTATCAAATAGGCGTTGCTCCCGTTCGCATAGATATTATTATGGGGCTCGGGGATCTGAAATTTGACAAAACTTGGAAGAGCCACGTCAAAACCAAATATGGCGGAATTAGCGTACAGATGATAGGCAAGAATGATTTAATTCATTCCAAAGACCTGGCAAAGAGGTCTCAAGATACCTTAGACCTAAAAAAACTAACCCGAGAAAAAAAATAGAAAAAAATAAATACATCGCGCATGTGGATATGGACGCCTTCTTCGCTGCCATCGAGCAGCGAGATAATCCCGCCCTGCAAGGCAAGCCCGTTATAATAGGTGCAGACCCGAAAAAAGGAAAAGGCCGGGGTGTAGTTTCGACCTGTTCCTATGAAGCGCGTAAATACGGGATCCATTCTGCCATGCCTATCTCTATTGCCTTTCGCAAGTGCCCACACGCTGTTTTTTTACCGGTCAATGGAAAAAAGTACGCCGAAACCTCAGAACAAATCTATAAAATATTATATGATTTCACGCCTGACGTAGAACCGGTCGGTATCGATGAAGCGTTTCTTGATATTACGGGTAGCTGGAGGTTATTCGCTAAAAGTCCCACTGATTTATGCATGATGATAAAGGAGCGCATAAAGAAAGAAACTCTCCTTACTGCATCAGTAGG
Organism: Candidatus Omnitrophota bacterium; assembly: GCA_016782445.1. GTDB lineage: Bacteria > Omnitrophota > Gorgyraeia > JABMRN01 > RBG-13-46-9 > BS750m-G79. Next base: position 1,503 of record JADHYM010000012.1, read on the forward strand.
CCTCGCGCCGACCAAGATGGCGGCTAAAATAGCATCTGACCTTAAAAAGCCTGACGGGTTTGTCGAAGTGACAAAAGAAGGGCTTACCGATTTTCTGTGGCCGCTTGATATGACAAAACTCTGGGGCCTGGGAAAAAAAACAGAACCTTTACTGCGTACCAGGGGAATCAATACAATAGGCGATATAGCGAAAAAAAATATAGAAGAACTTGCCGGAATGCTCGGGAAAAACGGAGAGCATTTCTGGTATTTAGCCAACGGAATAGACGAACGGGATGTTGAAACAGAGTCTGAGGCAAAATCAGTAAGTAATGAGTTTACATTCGAAAGAGATACGCTTGATAAAGGAAAAATAGAGGCCGCGCTTATGTCTCTTTGCGAGCAGGTCTCGGGCCGACTAAGAAAAGATATGCTTCGCGGACGCACGATAACATTAAAAATACGCCTCGAGGGCTTCAAAACATACACCCGCGCCAGGACAATAGAAAAAGCGATAAATTTTTCGGATGTTCTTTACAAACACATTAAAGACCTCTATAATAGGTTCGATACGAAGGGTAAGAAATTGCGGCTTGTAGGAGTGAAAGTTTCCAACCTTTCTTTCGTTCAATCAAAAGACAGCTTATTCGAAGACGCTTTTGAGCTTAAAACGGAAAATATACATAAGGCGATAGATAAGATACAAAAAAAATTCGGCAACAATTCTATTCATAGAGGAACACGGGGAGGATAATATGGCTGATTTCGAAAAACCGGAGGATCTGTTTGGGGACTCTAAGGATGAGTTCATTAAACAGGCAAAGGAAAAATTAGAGCGTTTCAAAACAACCGGCCCGACGATAATAATAGGCGTATTCCTGATTATTATAGCGCTTTTCAACAGTTTCTATTCAGTGGGTCCGGATGAGGTGGGCGTGATCCGGCGTTTTGGGAAGTACGTGAGAACGACAAATCCCGGCCTTCATCTTAAATTTCCCTTTATCGAAAAGGTTAATAAGGTAAAGGTGAAGTACATATTCAAGGAGGAGTTCGGATTCAGGACCACCCGTCCCGGCATTGTGACGCAATACTCGACGCGTGAATATTTTGACGAATCGCTCATGCTTACAGGGGACCTAAACGTCCTTGTAGTCGAATGGATAGTGCAGTTCAAGGTAAAGGACCCTGTAAAGCTTCTTTTTAACATAAGAAACCCGCAGGAAACAATACGCAACATATCGGAAGCCGTGATGCGGCAGGTTATAGGCGATAACACTGTAAACGAGGTGCTTACAACCCGCAGGGTTGAAGTCAACCAGGAGGTTCAGGATAATTTACAGGAAATTCTAGATTCCTATGACAGCGGGATACAGATCGTAACGGTTAAGCTTCAGGACGTAAATCCGCCCGACGAGGTTAAGCCGTCCTTCAACGAAGTAAATGAGGCAAAACAGGAAAAAGAGCAGGTAATAAACGAGGCCTGGGAAAAGTATAACAAGATCATACCCAGGGCCCGCGGCGAAGCCGAAAAAACAATTAAAGAATCCGAGGGATACGCTTTAAACCGCATTAACATGTCCAAGGGTGATGCGGCAAAATTCATAGCCACATGGGAGGCTTACAAAGAAGCAAAAGATGTTACGAAAAAGAGGCTTTATCTTGAAGCCCTTAATGAGATATTGCCGAAAGCAGGTAAGAAGTTCATCGTTGATTCCAAACAGACGGGCATTCTACCGCTTCTCGATCTGAATAGAGGAGAATAACAATGAAGAAAATATTATCAATAGTAACGATAGCTGCGGTTGTAATAGGGTTCCTTGTAATAAGCGGAGCGGTATACACAATAGATGAAACGCAGCAGGTTGTCATAACGCAGTTCGGAGAGCCGATGGGCAAACCCATAACCGATGCGGGGCTTCATTTCAAAGTGCCGCTTATCCAACAGGCGAATTATTTTGAAAAGCGGATACTCGAGTGGGACGGAAACCCCAATCAGATACCGACGAAAGACAAGCGATACATCTGGGTTGACACGACAGCCAGATGGAAGATCGTAGACTCTCTAAAATTTCTTCAATCCGTAACAAATGAAACAGGCGCTCACGCCAGGCTCGACGATATCATTGATTCGGCTACAAGAGATTTCATAACAAGCCACAATCTTGTCGAGGTAGTCAGGGATACGAACAGGATCTTAAACGAGCAAACCACAGATGAAGAAGAATCAGTGGACCAGATCGCGGGTGAAATCGAGAAGATAGGAGTAGGAAGAGAGGCTATTACAAGAGGGATAGTACAGGAAGCGGCCAAGCTTATGCCTCAATACGGCATCGAGCTTATTGACGTGAGGATAAAGCGCATAAACTACGTCGCTGACGTGCAGAAAAAAGTGTTTGAAAGGATGATATCAGAACGTAAGCGCGCAGCGGAAAGCTATCGCTCCGAGGGTCAGGGCAAGAAAGCCGAAATAGAAGGCCAGATGGGAAAGGACCTGAACAGGATAAGCTCCGAGGCATACAAGGTCGCTGAAGAGATCAAGGGAAAAGCAGACGCCACAGCTATCGCGATATACGCAGACGCTTATAATCGAGACCCTAGTTTCTACGCATTTTTAAAAACACTGGATACCTACAAGGGAACAATCGATAAAGATACGACTGTCATTCTTACCACGGACAGCGAATATTTGACTTATCTAAAGAACACTTCGGGAGTAGAATAGAAATTATCCAAGAAGTAGCCGAGGCTTACGCCTCTGCTACTTCTTAGGGTTTTTTTTGCTTTTCTTGTTAGGATATAAAAAAGAATGCTCGCAGCTTATTGACTTTTTATTGTCTTAATGTATTCTTTATGTTAAGGTGATAAAAATGAAGAATGCATTAATAATTTTAATATCACTCCTTATACTTATCGCGCCCGCTCAAGCGCCGGCAGAGATCGGAAAAATTGCATCATGGTACGGCGGAGGAGAAAAATTAAATAAACATACTGCAAACGGCGATGTTTTTAATCCCAAAGAAATGACATGCGCTTCATGGGATCACCCGTTCGATGCGCGTTTAAAAGTAACTAATCTTGAAAACGGAAAAAGCATTATCGTAAGGGTAAATGACCGTGGCCCGAATAAACGCCTGGGCCGGGCAATTGACCTTTCGCGCGAAGCCTTCCGAAAAATCGCCAACCTAAAACAGGGCCTGATTCCCGTCGATATCGAACAACTTAGTTAAAAAAAGCTACCCAAATTTGCCTATTCCAAACCAGGTTTGGAATGGGTTTCCTGATTGCAAAAGATGAAAAAGGTAGGTAGATTTTTATTGAGTTCGCTCATGTTTTATGATAGAATAATTCTCCAGGAGTTAGAAATGAAAAATAATCATACGAAAAATCATAACGGAAAAGAACGAAGATCATTTTTTCGCTATGAGCACAAAACGCCCATGCATTACAGCCTTGTGACAAAACCGCACGAAAAGGGCCTCATTTCTAAGACAATCCGCGCAATATCAAAAAACCTGCGCGCCTCAGGAGTTTTATTCGCCACTGATAAGGCGCATATTCCCGACCTCTCAAGTATCCTCATTCTGGACCTTGATTACCGCACGGCAAGAATCTGCGAAGAGCTGGAAAAACGAGCGCTGATCGTAAATAACAAGCTCCTCGGCAAGGTAGTGCGGCTTCAAAGGGTCGCTGATGACGCGGTCAATGTCGGAGTAGCCTTCATAACGAAATCCGACAGCCTATCTGAAGACCTCAAGAAGCTCGTAGGCTAAGCACACATCTTTAGCGCTTCCCAAAACTCTAAAGTATATTGACAAGATTTAATAATATAATGTATACTATATATCTCATATAGCTCAAAATAGTACTATATAACGAAAGGACGCAATGATGCGAAGTGATAGAGTGAAAAAAGGCCTGGAGCGCACGGCGAACAGGGCCCTCTTGTATGGAACGGGTATTTCGCCTTCAGTGATGTCTAGGCCCTTCATAGGCATAGCCTCAAGCTTTACGGATCTGATCCCCGGGCATGTCGGAATGCGGCGGCTCGAAAGATTTATCGAACGCGGGGTCGCCTCCGGAGGAGGAGTGCCTTTTATCTTCGGTATCCCGGGCATATGCGACGGCATAGCCATGGGACACGAGGGAATGAAATATTCTCTTGCCTCCAGGGAGCTTATAGCGGACATGGTCGAGACGATCTGCAAGGCGCACCAACTGGACGGGCTCGTTTGTCTTACTAACTGCGACAAAATAACCCCAGGCATGCTCATGGCAATAGCGCGTCTTGACATACCTTCTATCGTGGTGACGGCGGGGCCGATGATTTCCGGAAACTATGCCTCCCGGCGCTTGAGCCTTGTAAGGGATACTTTTGAGGCTGTCGGCAGGTTTAAAAATAATAAGATTTCCAAAGAGGAACTTGAAGCGTTCGAAGTGTGCGCATGCCCGGCCCAGGGGTCGTGCCAGGGGCTTTATACCGCGAATACGATGGCGTGTCTCACAGAGGCGCTCGGCATGAGCCTTCCCGGTAGCGGGACAGCGCTCGCAGGAAGCGCGAAAAAGGAAAGAATCGCTTACGAGTCAGGCGTGAAGGTTGTGAGCCTTGTGAGGAGAAACACGTTTCCAAAAACTATTTTGACCGGAAAGGCTTTCGACAACGCTATCAGAATGGACATGGCCCTCGGCGGCTCCACGAATACAGTGCTTCACCTTATGGCAATAGCAAAAGAGGCTGGCATCGAGCTCAAACTTGAACATTTCAACGAAATAAGCGCTAAGACGCCGCACATAACGAATCTAAGGCCGGGCGGAGAATATTTCATAGAGGACCTTGAATACTCAGGCGGCGTGCCGGCTGTCATGAAGCGTCTTAAACTACATCTTGCCAACCTCCCGACCGTGAGCGGGAAGACAATACATCAGATAGCCCAGGAAGCAAAGATATTTAACGATGATGTGATAAGAAGCGCGAAGAACCCGCATCACAAAGAAGGCGGGATATTCGTGCTTAAGGGAAATCTTGCGCCCGAAGGCGCGGTTGTGAAACAGTCGGCCATAAGCAAGAAAAACGCGCGTTTTACGGGAAGTGCGAGAGTCTTTAACTCGGAAGAATCCGCCATGAGTGCCATACTCTCGAAAAAAATAAAAAAGGGAGATTGCGTCGTGATACGTTACGAAGGCCCCAAGGGCGGCCCCGGGATGAGGGAAATGCTTGGGCCAACTTCGGCTATAGCAGGCCTTGGCCTGGGAGAAAGCGTTGCGCTTATAACGGACGGAAGGTTTTCAGGCGGTACCCGCGGTATAAGCGTTGGACACATATCTCCGGAAGCTGCTTCGGGTGGGGTGCTCGCCATAATCAAAGACGGCGATAAAATTACGATCGATCTTAAAAAACGCTCGATCAACATAGACCTTTCGTCTTCTGAAATAAACGAACGGTTCGCTTTGTGGGAAGAGCCCGAACCAAAGATTAAGAAAGGATACCTCGCAAGATACGCAAAACAAGTTGGTCCCGCGAGCAAAGGAGCGGTGCTTTCATGAGTAAAATAACAGGCGCAGAAATATTAATTGAGTCGCTAAGGCGCGAGAAGGTGAAGATCATGTTTGGGTATCCGGGAGGAGTGCTCCTGCCGTTTTTTGATAAGCTGTATGACACCAAAGAGCCGCGCTTTATTTTGACGCGGCACGAGCAAGGGGCTGCGCATGCCGCAGACGGATATGCGCGTGCTACGGGAAAAGTAGGCGTGTGCATAGCAACTTCCGGGCCGGGCGCTACAAATCTTGTTACCGGCATAGCTACGGCGTATATGGATTCTATCCCGATGGTTGCCATTACAGGCCAGGTAATGACAACCCTTATCGGAAATGACGCTTTTCAGGAAGCAGACATAACAGGCATTACAAGGCCCATAACGAAACATAATTTTCTGGTAAAGGATGTGAAGGACCTTGCGAATACGGTTAAAGAGGCATTTCATATTGCAAGAAGCGGCCGTCCGGGGCCCGTTGTTATAGATCTTCCGGTGGATGTGCAGAAAAACTCATACGAATTTCACTATCCGAAAGAAGCGAACATAAGAAGTTATTGCCCTACGCTTACAGGCCACAAGGGCCAGATAAAAAGAATGGCCAAAGCCATTGAGAAGGCCAGGAAGCCGATACTTTATGTGGGAGGGGGCGTTATAATTTCAGGCGCAGAAAAGGAACTCGCGGAGCTGGTCAGGAAAACCGGCATACCGGTTACCTGTACATTAATGGCAATAGGCGCTTTTCCGGGTACGCATAAACTAAATCTGGGCATGCCGGGTATGCATGGAACGGCTTTCGCCAACCATGCTATCCAGGATTCTGATCTTCTCATTGCCGTTGGCTCAAGATTTGATGACAGGGTTACGGGGAAACTTGATGAGTTTGCCAAGCACGCAAAGATAATCCATATAGACATAGATCCTTCGAGCGTCAGCAAAAATGTTGTTGTCGACATACCCTGCATAGGGGACGCTAAGGAGGTTTTAAAAGAGCTTCTAAAGGATATCAAGAAAAAACCCGATATAAAGAACTGGGTAGCTAAGATAGATGAGTGGAGAAAAAAGGCTCCTTTGAGATATAAGAATGATGACAAGCTAAGGCCCCAATATGTCGTTGAGGAGCTATGCAAGGCTACAAAAGGAAATGCGATTATCACAACAGAGGTCGGCCAGAACCAGATGTGGGCGGCACAGTATTATACCCATGATAAACCAAGGACCTTTCTTACCAGCGGCGGCCTCGGAACAATGGGTTACGGTCTCCCGGCTGCTATAGGGGCGAAATTAGGAAAGCCTGATAAAATAGTCTTTGACATAGCCGGTGACGGCTCGATACAGATGAATATACAGGAACTTGCTACGGCCGTTCAGAATAAGATACATGTTAAGATAGCGGTTCTCAATAATTGCTATCTCGGCATGGTCAGGCAGTGGCAGGAACTCTTTTTTAAAAAGAGGTATTCGCATACTTTTCTTGATACATGCGATTCCCCTAACCTTGTGAAGCTTGCAGAAAGCTACGGTGCTGTTGGCATTCGCGTGACTAAAAAGAAAGATGTAAGAAAAGCTATCGAGCGCGCGATAAAAACAAATAATACGGTGTTGATAGACTTTAAGGTGGAGGAAGAGGAGAATGTCATGCCCATGGTTCCTGCAGGGCAGGCAATAAACAGGATGATCGGGGGCATGGCATAGGAAAGCGGAAAGCGTAAAACTTAGGAAAGGTAGATATATGGCGAAATTCATATTAGCGGTTTTAGTTGAAAACAAATTCGGAGTGCTTGCGAGAATTTCAGGGCTTTTCAGCGCGAGGGGCTTTAATATTAGTTCTCTCGCGGTTGCGGAAACAGAGGATCCTAGCGTTTCCAGGATCACCATGGTTGTGTCTGCCGATGAAAAAATCCTTGAGCAGATCAAGAAACAGCTTAATAAACTCATAGATGTCATAAAGATTATAGATCTTACCCAGAAAGACTGCATTGATAGAGAGATTGTCCTGATAAGGATAAAGATGGATTCTAAAACGCAGGATAGGCTGATGCAGGTTCTGGACAATCTTAGCGCCGAGGTGCTTGCAAAAAGTAAAAACTCGGTTACTATTCAAGAGGTAGGTGATCAGAAGAAGATAAATGCGATGCTCGAACTTCTGAAACCGTTCGGAATACTGGAAATCGTACGGACAGGTAGAATAGCAATACAGGCCGAGAAAGGAGAATAGGTTGCAGGTTGCAGGTCACAGGTTGCAGGCTGCAGATTACAGGATGCAGAGTTATAGGGATCTGGAAATATACAGAACAGCGCATAGGTTAGCAGTTGAAATACATAAACTGACACTGGAATTACCAAAATTCGAAATTTATGAAGAAGGTTCTCAAATAAGAAGATCGTCTAAGGCTATATCTGCGAATATAGTGGAAGGATTCGGAAGAAAGAAGCATAAGCAGGATTATGTAAGATTTCTAATATATGCCCATTCTTCCTGCGATGAAACAATGGAGCACCTTGATTATTTATTTGAGACAAAATCTTTAAAGAACCTAAAATTATACAAACAACTAATGGATAATTTAGTAACGCTAAGTAAAAAGATAAATAGATTCATACAGGTTGTAAGTTCGTAGTCACCTTAAGGCTCGTAGCCTGTAACTTGCGACCTGTGGCTTTAACAAAAGGAGAAATCAAATGCCAAAGATATACCACGACAAGGACGCGAATCCGGATTTAATAAAAAATAAAAAAATCGCGATAATCGGCTACGGCATACAAGGCCGCGCCCAGGCCTTAAATCTGCGCGATTCAGGACTTTCCGTTATCGTAAGCGAACTTGCGGGGACGGAAAACTTCAAGACCGCCACGAGCGACAATTTTAAGCCGGTGGATGCTAAAAAGGCTTCGCAGGAAGCAGATATTATCCAGGTACTCACGCAGGACCACATCCAGGCTTTAGTTTACAAAGAAGCCATAGAGCCTAACCTGAAGCCGGGCAAAGCGCTTGTTTTTTCGCACGGGTTCAACATACATTTCAAACAAATAGTCCCGCCGAAAGATATAGACGTATTCATGGTCGCGCCTAAAGGTCCGGGGGCTCTTGTCAGGCAACAGTATACCGAAGGTAAGGGCGTTCCCTGCCTTGTGGCGGTTTACCAGAACCCGTCCGGAAAAGCGCTGGAAGTGGCGCTTGCGTACGCGAAAGGTATAGGCGGCACGCGGGCAGGCGTAATAGAGACAACGTTTAAAGAAGAAACAGAAACCGACCTTTTCGGCGAGCAGGCTGTTTTGTGCGGCGGAGCTTCAGAACTCATAAAAGCAGGATATGATACGTTAATAGAAGCCGGCTATCAACCTGAGATAGCCTATTTCGAATGTCTTCATGAGCTTAAACTCATAACGGATCTTGTTTATAAATACGGCATAACGGGAATGCGTAAAAGAGTTTCTGATACTGCGGAATACGGAGATCTTACAAGAGGTAAAAAGGTAATCAGTAAAGAGACCAGAAAAGTAATGAAAGAAATGTTAAAAGATATCCAAACGGGTAAGTTTGCGAAAGAATGGATAGAGGAGAACGAGAAAGGGCGACAAAATTTTATCAAAATGAGAGAAGAAGAAGCGAATCATCCCATTGAAAAAATCGGAGTAGCACTTCGCAAGATGATGCCATGGATGAAGGAGTAAAAGCAATTTTTTGCGGGTCCTGCAAAAAATTGTTTTAGGAGATAAAAATGGAAAACATAATAATATTTGATACGACACTAAGGGACGGGGAGCAGTCGCCGGGCGCGAGCCTTAACAACAAGGAAAAGCTTGAGATCGCCAAGCAGCTTGAGTCTCTGGGCGTCGATGTTATGGAGGCCGGGTTTCCGATATCGAGCCCCGGAGATTACGAGGCCGTTAAGACAATCGCGAAAGAAATAAAGAAATCATCTGTGTGCGGGCTGGCAAGGGCAGTTAAGGCGGATATTGACGCGGCATACAATGCCGTGAAATACGCAAAACTTCCCCGCATACACGTATTTCTCGCCACTTCAAAAATTCACATGAAATACAAGCTAAAAAAGGCAGAAAGCGAAATACTTAAGACAGCTGCATGGGCAGTGCAGTACGCGAAGAAAAAAACAAAGGATATAGAATTTTCACCTGAGGATGCCTCGCGCACGGAGCCCGAGTTTCTTTACAAAATTCTGGAAGCGGTCATAGCTGCCGGAGTAAAAACAGTAAACATACCCGATACTGTAGGGTACGCCACACCATACGAGTTCGGGCGCCTCATAAAAGGCATAAGAGAAAACGTCGCAAACATTAACAAAGCGAGGATAAGCGTGCATTGCCACAACGACCTGGGCCTCGCTGTCTCGAATACTCTCGCGGCCGTTATAAACGGGGCGCGGCAGGTAGAGTGCACGATAAACGGTCTGGGTGAGAGGGCCGGGAACGCTTCGCTCGAGGAAATAGTTATGGCAATCGCCACGAGAAAAGACATATTCAAAGTTAAGACCGGGGTGAGGACAAAGGAGCTTTATAAGACATCGCGACTGGTGAGCAAGCTTACGGGGATACTTGTGCAGCCGAACAAGGCCATCGTGGGCGGTAACGCATTTTCCCACGAAGCCGGAATACACCAGGACGGGTACTTAAAGGAGCGCCTTACCTATGAAATAATGAAACCCGAAGACGTAGGCTTCGGTGAGACGAGACTCGTACTGGGAAAGCATTCGGGGCGTCACGCTCTTCGGGCGCGCCTCAAAAAGCTTGGCTACACATTGAACGACGCTGAGATCAATAAAGCCTTCGGAAGGTTCAAGAGGCTCGCAGACAAGAAAAAGGAAGTTTACGACGAGGACCTCTCCACCATAGTGGAGGATGAAATAGGGGCCAACATTCAGGAGGCATACAAGCTCGAGAGCTTCTATATAATAAGCGGAAACGAAGTAACGCCAAGCGCGAAAATCACGTTAAAACACAAAGGTAAAAAAATAATCGCTATCTCTACCGGAGACGGCCCTGTAGACGCGTGCTACAAGGCAGTCGAAAGAATAGCCGGCCTCAAACCGAAACTTTTAAGCTATGACCTGAAAGCCGTAACGGCCGGAAATGACGCGCTCGGCGAGGTTACGGTAAGGATGAGACTCGGAAAGAAAGAAGTAAACGCAAGAGCCGCATCGACTGATGTAGTCGAAGCGAGCCTCGTGGCTTACTTGAACGCGGTCAACAGGCTTCTTTTTCGCAAACAATAGCGGATAACGTATGAAACTATACGGTTTACTCGGAAAGAACATAGCATATTCGCTATCACCGGCGATCCACAACGCTGCTTTTCGCGCACTCGGGATGGACGCGCGATATGATGTTTTTGACAGGGAAAAAAACGAGCTCGAGGAATTTTTTAGGGAGTTGAAGAGCCGCCGTATCGCCGGCTGCAACATTACCATCCCGCACAAAGAAGACTCGCTTGAATTTATGGACGAGTGCGATTCTGTTGCCGGGGACGTTGGCTCGGTTAACACTGTATTTTTCGAAGAGGGTGTTCTCAAGGGCTACAATACGGATTGCTACGGATTTATAAAAGCTCTTACAGGCAAGGATGTCGGGGATCTCGGATTTAATCCGCGCGGAAAGGACGCGATCGTTTTCGGCGCGGGGGGCGCAGGACGGGCGGTTCTAGAGAGCCTCCTTACGCTTGGAATAAAAAAACTGGCTATAGTTGACATAGACACGGAAAAAGCTGAAAGACTCGCAAACTCCATAAGCGCGCGCCGGGAAAACACGGTTATTACCGTTATAGAGGACAAGGATAAACAGAATGAATTCGTGTCCAAGGCGCATCTTTTAGTAAACGCTACCTCGTGCGGCAGAAAGCCGGAAGATGAGCACCTTTTTGATTACAGGTATATAACCGGAGACGCGCATGTTTTTGACCTCATATATACGGCAGACACCTCGCTTGTAAAAAAGGCAAAATTCAGGGGAGCGAAAGCCGTCAATGGCCTCAACATGCTTTTATATCAGGCGGCCGAATCTTTTAAGATATGGACCGGAATTAAAAACGCGCCGCTTGCTGTGATGCGCAAGGTCGTTATGGGAGAGATAAGTAAATGAAATGCGGATTAAGTAGCGAATACAGTCGAACGGTTGTGTCGGTCGGCCGCGTCGCGGGAAACGGTTGTGTCGATCGGTCGCGTAAATATAAGACGCAACCGCAACCATACAACGTTTCGCGCGACGCAACCGCAACCGATCAACGCAACCGAAAAAACTGCACATGACAATAGTTTTTGTTTTTATACTCGGTGCCATAGCCGGCAGCTTCATGAATGTATGCATATGCAGGCTCCCGAGAAAAGAATCTATCATAAGCCCGGGCTCGCACTGCCCCGCTTGCGGGACGCATATCAAATGGTATGACAACATACCACTCTTAAGCTTTTTGTTCCTTGCGGCCCGCTGCAGGCATTGCGGAAAGCGCATCTCATTCAGGTATTTTATAGTGGAATTTGTAAGCGGCGCTTTGGCGGCGCTACTTTTTCTTAAATTCGGGCTTACGCCGAAGTTTTTCGCGAGTGCCTATCTTGCGGCGGCGCTTATCGTTGTCTCATTTATAGACCTCGCTGTACAGGAGATACCGGATGAAATTACGCTTAGCGGGATAGTGGTCGGGATCGTGGCCTGCGTCGGGAGCCCTGACATTATAGGCCGTGCTGCGAGAACTACGGCATTTTTTGATTCGTTCGGCGGAATGCTTTTAGGGGGCTTAAGTATTTATATTGTGGGTTTTATAGGAGAGTTCATTCTAAAAAAAGAAGCCATGGGCGGAGGGGACGTGAAGCTTATGGCTATGATAGGTGCGTTCCTGGGATGGAAGCTTGTATTTCTCACATTCTGGATAGCCCCGTTTTTCGGCGGGGCAGCGGGCATTGTATTGAAGATGAAAGACAGGGAAAATTCAGTTATACCCTACGGGCCGTATATTTCACTGGCAGCGCTTGTGTCGCTATTTTTCGGGGAAGAAATTTTGAGAAGACTGTTTTTATTGTGACGGTTACCAGGTTGCAGGTTTCAGGTTGCAGGTTTAAGATTACTTAACTTGTAACCTGTAATCTGTGACCTGTAGCATAAAAGAAGGAGTAAACCATGAATATACGCTACCTAACAGCAGGTGAGTCGCATGGCGAAGCGCTCGTTACTATTCTGGAAGGGATTCCGAGCGGTCTTCTTATTCGTGAGGATTCCATAAACTCGGAGCTTTCAAGGCGCATGAAAGGGTATGGCAGGGGCGCGAGAATGCAGATAGAAAAAGATAAAGCGCATATTCTATCCGGTGTGCGGAAGGGTAGGACCCTTGGCTCGCCCATAGCCCTTCTTATTAAAAACAGGGATTTTAAAATAAACAGTCTTACATCGATATTCAAGCCCAGGCCCGGGCATGCAGACCTTGCGGGCGCGCTTAAATTCGGCGATCCTGATATGAGAAATATACTCGAAAGAGCAAGCGCCAGAGAAACAGCTGTGCGTGTCGCCGCGGGGGCCATAGCGAAGTCCCTCTTAAAGGAATTCAGAGTGGATTTTATGAGCCACGTCGTGAGAATAGGGGGCCTGGAGGTGGAAGGTTCGCTGCCTTTTCGAAAGGCATGCCTGGCTGCCGAGAGGTCACCGGTGAGGTGCATTGATAAGGACACCTCATACGCTATGTGCCGCTTGATAGAAAACGCGAAAAGACAAGGGGATACGCTCGGAGGCGTTTTTGAGATAATAATACAGGGCGTCGTTCCCGGAATAGGAAGCTTTGTGCAACGGGATAAAAGGCTTGGCGGAAAACTCGCGATGTCGCTAATGTCAATACCGGGCGTAAAAGGGGTCGAGATAGGGGCCGGTTTTCTGCTCGGTGAACTTCACGGTTCAACGGCCCACGACGAAATCGTATACGACAGGAAAAAGAAAAGATACTTAAGAAAAACAAACCGGGCCGGAGGCATAGAAGGCGGCATGTCAAACGGCGAAGACATTATTTTAAGGGCAGCCATGAAGCCCATAGCGACATTAAAGAAAGCTCTTCTCTCCGTAGACGTGCGCACGAAGAAAAATGTTAAGGCACAGGTAGAGCGTGCCGACGTATGCGTCGTACCCTCAGCCGGGGTGATAGGCGAGAGCGTATGCGCGATCGCGATAGCAGGCGCCATGACAGAGAAATTCGGAGGGGACTCTCTTTCGGAGATGAAGCGGAACTACGAGGGGTATTTGAAGGCAGTTAGTAGATTATGAGTTTATACGGTTGCGTCGGACAACTGTGGTTGCGTCGTGAGAAATGGTTGCGTCGATGGGTTGCGTGAGAAAAATGCACGCAACTGACCGACGACCGACGTTTCGCGCGACGCAACCGAATGACACAACCGCAACCGGATATCTAATATAATAAAATTATGCGTAACATAGTACTGGTTGGATTCATGGGCACGGGCAAAACATCAGTGGCGAAGGCGCTTGCCGATAAGCTGAACATTCGGTACATAAGCACCGATGACATAATAGAGAAAAAAGAAGGCGCGAAAATAAAAAACATATTCGCGGAAAAAGGCGAAGGGTATTTCAGAAAGGCAGAAAAAGAGGTCATACTAGCTGTTTCATCCGAAGAGGGCGCTGTGATCGATGCGGGCGGAGGCGCTGTCATAGACCCTGAAAACGTAAAAAACTTTAAGAAAAACGGCATACTGATTTGCCTCTGGGCAGAGCCGGAGATAATTTTTGAAAGGACAAAGCTTTGCGCGAAGAGGCCACTTCTCGAGGGGCCGAAACCGGATGAAACAATCAGAAGGCTTCTCTCCGAAAGAAAGAAGTTTTACGAAAGGGCCGATCATCATATAAACACATCGAAGCTTTTGCTCGCGGACGTGGTATCAGAAATAGAAAATATAGTAAAAAATGCATAACAAATTACAGGGCCATTTAAAAAAGATCTACGATAGATTTTCAAAGTCGATAAAACCCGTCAGGGGTGATTATTTCGGGTCAATACAGGCCCTCGTCAAACTCGTGGAAATGAGGGATCCCTATACTAAGAAGCATTCGATGAAGGTATCGGGAGTTGCGGTAAAACTCGCTAAATACATGGGGCTTTCAAGGCAATACGTGGACACAATACGGCTTGCCGCCATCCTGCATGACATCGGAAAGCTTGGCGTGAAGGAAGAGATTCTTCTCAAGGAATCGGCTTTGACGCATGATGAATACAAAGCTGTTCAGGAACACCCCTCATTCGGCGTTGACATAATAAAGCCCATACCTTTCTTAAGCGAGATCTTGCCTATTATACGCCACCACCACGAGAATTTTGACGGCACGGGCTATCCGGACGGCCTTAAGGGCGAAGAGATACCGCTTGGCTCGCGCATTATTTCTATTGTTGACGTGTACGATGCCCTGATGAGCGACAGGGCCTATCGAAGGGCATATGATCCTGAGAGAGTGATTCACATGATGGAAAAGGAAAAAAGAAAATTCGATCCGCATATTCTAAAAAAGTTCATGGAAATGATAGGATCCCAGCATAAAAGATAAGCTTAATGGAAATAAAAAAAATAGATATAGCGGATAGCGACTACCCAGAGGCGTTAAAACATATACAGGGCCCGCCGCAGGAGCTTTTCGTCGCAGGAGAACTTTTGGAAGAAGACAAAAACGCAATCGCTATCGTCGGGACAAGGCAGGCGTCGTTTTACGGAATATCCGAAGCGGAAAGGTTTGCGTACGAACTGGGACTCCTTGGAATAACAATTGTAAGCGGAATGGCCAAAGGAATAGACGCTGCCTCTCACAGGGGCGCCATAAAAGCCGGCGCGCGGACTATCGCTGTCATGGGCGCGGGCCACGACAAGATATATCCGCCGGAGCATAAAAAACTTTACGAAGAAATTTTAAAGAACGGGGCCGTTATAACCGAGTTTCCCGTGGGTACGGAGCTTCATCCGTCTAATTTTCCCTCCCGGAACAGGATAATAAGCGGTCTCTCAAAGGGGGTCCTGGTCATAGATGCTCCCTCAAAAAGCGGCGCATTGATAACAGCAAGATTCGCGCTTGAACAGGGAAGAGAAGTTTTTGCTGTTCCGGGAAACATAAATTCGGCAAAATCAGCCGGCTCAAACCGTCTCATAAAGGACGGGGCGAAGCTCGTTGAAAACACTGATGATATTTTGGAAGAACTTTTATATGTACTGGATATAGAGGCTGCAGGTCGCAGGTCGCAGGCTTCAGGCTGCAGGTCACAGGTCGCAGGCTGCAGGTCGCAGGCTTCGGGGGAGCTTTCACAGAAAGAAGGTAAAGTCTACGGTATTCTATGCGACAACCCCCTTTCGATAGATGAGATAAGAGAGAATATTAATTTACCTGTTAATGAAGTTTCAGGAATTCTTCTTAGTCTTGAGCTTAAGAAACTGGTCAAAGCGTTACCCGGAGAAAATTTTATAAAGGTGTAAAAAATGACAAAAACGAAAGCTGTTATAGTAGAGTCCCCGGCTAAATCAAAGACGATTAACAAAATCCTGGGTTCGGATTATGTAGTGCTTGCCAGCATGGGGCACATTATAGACCTTCCGAAAAGCAAAATGGGCATTGACGCGACGAACGATTTTAAGCCGGAATTTATAGTTATTCCCGAAAGAAGAAAATACCTGGCGAAACTTAAAAAAGAGACAAAAAATATAAAGAAAATATACCTCGCCGCTGACCCGGACCGCGAAGGCGAGGCCATAAGCTGGCACCTGAAGAATGCGTTTGGCAAAAGCAAAAAAATATACCGCGTTTCTTTCGATGAGATAACTGCCTCTGCCGTCAAGAAGGCCTTCGGGAACCCGCACGACATAGATATGCACCTTGTCCACGCGCAGCAGACGCGGCGCATCCTCGATAGGTTAGTGGGATATAGTCTGAGCCCGCTTCTCTGGAAAAAAGTAACACGCGGCCTTTCTGCGGGAAGGGTTCAATCGGTCGCGGTGCGCTTTGTGGTCGATAAGGAAGCCCAGATCAAAAAATTCAAGCCCGAGGAATACTGGGGGATAGAAGCGAATCTTCGAAAAAATGAGGGCGAGAGGCGCTCTTTCATGGCGAAGCTTGAGAAAATAGACAAAAAAGAAGCTTATATTAAAAATGAAAAAGAAGCCAAAAAGATAGAAGAGGATATAAAAAGAAACACCTTCATTGTTTCGAAAATCAAAGAAGGTAAAAAAATGCGTTCTCCCCAGGCGCCTTTTACTACCTCAAAGCTTCAACAGGACGCTTTTAATAAGCTTCATTTTCAAGTTAACAGGACAATGAGAATAGCGCAGACCCTCTACGAGGGCGTGGAATTAAAAAACAAGGACACCATTGGCCTTATAACATACATGAGAACGGACTCGGTAAGGGTATCGAACGAGGCGCTGGACGCGGCCAAAAGCTACATACTTAAAAAATACGGCCCTGAATATTACCCGCAAAAGCCGAATGTGTATAAGTCAAAGAAAAGCGCGCAGGAAGCCCACGAGAGCATACGCCCGACGGTTCCCCTGAGGCATCCCGATAGCTTGAAAGAATTCCTCGCCCCGGACCAGTTTAAATTGTATGAGCTCATCTGGAAAAGGTTCATATCGAGCCAGATGTCGAGAGCCGCATACTCGGTTACTACCGTTGAGGTAGAAGCCGGAAAGTATCTTTTTAGGACCTCGGGCACGAAGCTTATTTTCGACGGTTTTACAGTACTTTATTCCCTTTCCAACGGTTCTCTCGAAGACAGTGAACGAAGAAAAGAGCCCTGGAAGGTTCCGGTATTGAGCGAAGGGGAAGAATTAAATCTCATAAAGCTTTTTCCGTCGCAGCATTTCACCAAGCCCCCGGCCCGCTATTCGGACGCGACGCTCGTGAAAGCGCTTGAAGAGGCGGGAATAGGAAGGCCGTCCACGTATGCGCCTATAATCTATACTATCATCACGCGCAATTACGTGAAGCGAATAAAAGGATATCTCTATCCCACGCAGCTCGGTGAGGTAACAACTGAACTCCTGGTCAAGCATTTCCCGAAGATCCTTGATGCCGGTTTTACGGCTAAGCTTGAAAATGAACTGGATGGAATAGAGGAAGGGGCGATCGATCGTCTCACTGTACTTAAAGCCTTCTACAGTCCCTTTATGCATAGCGTTGACGAAGCGAAGAAGAACATGAAAAGTATAAAAAGAGAAGGGATAAAGACCGACAAAATATGCCCGAAATGCGGCAAGGCAATGATAATAAAATGGGGCAGGCGCGGAAGGTTTTTAAGCTGTTCCGATTTTCCTAAATGCAGGCACGCGGAAAGCATTACAGCAGGCGTAAAGTGTCCCGAGCCTTCCTGTGGAGGCGATCTTATAGAGAGGCGTTCCAAAAGAGGCGTCTTTTACGGCTGCACGAACTACCCGAAATGCACGTTTACCTCAAGAAGCCTACCTAAGGAAAAAATCGAGGAAACGAAACAGTAGCTTAAAGCTCTAAAAATATGCATCGTTATATAGAAAAATTCAAAAATTACCTTACTGTCGAAAAAAACTACTCCGAACACACGGTAAAAAATTACGAAGTGGACCTCCGTGATTTTTTTTCGTTTCTCAAAAATACGGAGCTCAAAGACGTGAATTACCTGGCACTCAGAAAATACCTGGGGTTTCTGCGCGCGAAAGAGATTTCCAAACGTTCTGTCGCCCGGAAGCTTTCGTCTCTTCGGACTTTTTTTAGATTTTTATACAGAGACGGATATATAAAAAGTAACCCCGCCGTTTATATAAGAACACCAAAACTCGATAAAAAGCTACCCGTGTTCCTGGACGAGGCAAATATTATAAAGCTCATTACGGCCCCCTCCGAGAAGGATTTTCGAGGAACCCGCGACAGAGCGATACTGGAAACGCTTTATTCATCCGGCATTCGCGTAAGCGAACTCACCGGCATAATGACAGACAGGATGGACCTTATAAGCGGCGTTATAAAAGTGCTGGGAAAGGGAAAAAAGGAGCGTCTTGCTCCCATAGGTGAGGAGGCAGTTTCCGCTATAAAAAAATACATGGACGCGAGAATAGATAAAAGCTGGGGCGGGAAAAAAAGTTTATTTTTGAATAAACGCGGAACCGTGCTTTCCCAGAGGAGCGTGCGGCACATAATAAATAGGTATATAACCGCCTGTTCCATAAGGGAGCACATATCTCCACACTCCTTAAGGCATTCTTTCGCGACGCATCTTTTAAACAGGGGGGCGGATTTGCGCAGTGTTCAGGAGCTTCTGGGCCACAAAAATCTTTCGACAACGCAAATTTATACGCACGTATCGACGGAGAGGCTTAAATCGGTGTACGATAAGGCGCACCCGAGGGCTTAGCATGACTAGTATTACGGTTGCGTCGGTCGGTTGCGTCGCGAGAAATGGTTGCGTCGGTCGGTCGCGTGCGCACAACACGCAACCGCAACCGTCCGACGGTTCCCGCGACGCAACCGCAACCGACCTACAATAGACAAAATATGACTGTATACGATTTATTTTTTTTAGTATTTGCCATAGGCTATCTCCCCTACCTTGTCCTAAAGAGCAAGGCGCACGAGGACTTCGGGCAGAGGTTCGGGTTTTTGCCCGAGGGCTTAAAACGTGCCGGAAGAGAGCGCCCTATCTGGATACACGCGGTGAGCGTCGGCGAGGTGATGACCGCTAAAAATCTTATTAAAAGGCTTTGTGAAGCGCACCCGGAAATAAAAGTGGTGATTTCCACGACTACAAAAACGGGGCAACACATAGCGCGAAAAAGCTTACCGGAAAAAGTGGAAAAATTTTATTTTCCGCTTGATTTCAGTTTTACGGTGAGAAAAGCCCTGGATGTCGTAAGGCCTTCGGTGGTCGCGATAATGGAAACGGAGATCTGGCCCAATTTCATACTCGAGCTTTCAAAGAGGAAAATACCCGTATGCATAGTAAACGGCCGGCTCTCGGAGAGGTCTTCGGTGGGGTATAAAAGGATAAAGTTTATATTCAAGAAAATCCTGAAAAAAATAGATATGTTCTGCATGCAGTCGGAAGCTGACGCCGAGCGCATCAAGGAAATAGGCGCGAATCCTGAGCGCGTGCACGTCACCGGCAATATGAAATTTGACATAAACCCGGCCGCACCGAGTTCGTCCGGCTTTGCTTTGAAAAGGCAGGAACTCGGCATAGAACTCGACGCGCTTTTTCTGATAGCGGCGAGCACACATAAAGGAGAGGAAAAGATAATCCTGGACTCTTACTCTAAACTCAAAAAAAGCTTTCCGGGTCTTGAGCTTCTTATAGCGCCCAGGCACATAGACCGCTCCCGGGATATCGCCAATATGATAAAAGAAAAGGGGCTCGGGGTTTCTTTCGTTTCGGAACTCGAGTCCGGTAAAAAAAGAAAGCCCGGGGCAGGCGACATTCTTATACTCGACACGATAGGAGAGCTCGTGAAGTTTTTTAATCTTTCTGATATCGTTTTTATGGGTGGCAGCCTTATTAAAAGGGGCGGGCATAATCTTGTAGAGCCCGCGGTATTCGGGAAGGCTATTCTTTTCGGAACACACATGTTTAATTTCAGGCGCATGAGGGATGTCTTTCTAAACGAAAAAGCCGCCGTTTGCGTAAAAGACGAAAACGAATTAACAGAAACCTTGAGCGCCCTTTTAGGGGATAGAAGTAAAAGAGATGCCCTCGGCAATAAAGCGCGCTCGCTTTTGGATAAAAACTCCGGCGCTACGGAGAAAAACCTCAACGTGCTTAGGAAATTTTATGAAAATTAAAGACGTAATGACGAAAAGTGTTATAACCGTAAAGCCGTCGGCCGGCATCCGCGAGCTTTACCGCATATTTTGCGAGCAGCACGTTGGCGGCGTGCCCGTAGTGGATAAAGACATGAAGGTCCTCGGCATGGTGACAAAATCTGAACTTCTGGACGTCCTGATGCCTGATTATTTTGAGGTCGTAACAGATTTTCTTTTCATAGACGACCTCGGGGCCCTGGAGGAAAAGCTTGAATTTATACCTACACTCGAGCTTTTTATAGCGGAGGACCTCATGGTTCGTGACGTTATCACGATAAACGAAAAGGCATCGTTAATGAAGGCGCCGGTACTCATGAACAAGTATAACGTGAGAAGGCTCCCCGTAATTTCGGATGAAGGCGTTCTCTCGGGCATTATCACGCAGATGGACGTGTGTGAGGCGCTTTTTAACGGCAGGGCAAAATCTTAAAAACATGTATATAATTCCTATAGTTATATTCGCGGTGACGTTCTACTTCATTATATCCGGCAGGATCCAGAGAACAATAGCGAGCCTTTCGGGTGCAATAGTGATGGTCGTGGCCGGGACTCTTTTAGGTTTTTATTCGCAGGAAGAAGCGTTTCACTCGATAGACTTTGACATGATAGGGCTTCTCGCCGGCATGATGGTGATCGTGGCCGTATCAAAAAAAAGCGGAATCTTTTCGTACGTCGCCATAAAGGCGGCGAAGGCGTCCGGCGGCTCGCACGTGCGCCTTGTAATCATGATGGGCTGTGCAACGGCGTTTCTTTCCATGTGGCTCGATAACGTAACGACCATAGTTCTCGTGATACCTATAACCATATTAATCTGCGATATTCTGGGGATAAGTCCGCTCCCTACACTTATGTCAGAGATAGTCCTGTCGAATATCGGCGGCGTAGGGACAATGATAGGTGATCCGCCCAACATGATGATCGCGACGGCCAGCGGCTTCACGTTCAATGACTTTTTGGTGAACCTGTTTCCCATTGCCATAGTTGCCATGCTCATAGGGATCGTTACGCTTATCTTTGTTTTCAGGGGAGAAATGGGAAAAAAGCCGAAAGACTTTAGGCCCATACTCGCGATAGACCCGCGTCGCGCTATACGCGATTCCGTGGGCCTTAAAAGGTCGATTTTTTCCTTGGGGATCGTTTTCGTTCTCTTTGCCCTGCAGGAAAAAATTGGCTTTAACCATGCCTTCATAGCGCTTATAGGAGCGGGCGCAGTGCTTATCCTGGTACGGCCGGACCTGGATGAGATTATAAAAGACGTCAAATGGAGCGTCCTCATATTTTTCGCTTCGTTATTTGTCCTGATAGGCGGGCTCGAGAAAACAGGCATCCTTACTGTCGCCGCCGAACATATAGTTACGCTCGCAAAAATTAATTTTAGTCTCGCTAAAATATCGCTTCTCTGGGTATCGGCTATTTTCGCGTCGCTTGTGGACAGGATACCCTATACGACGGCCATGATACAGATAATAAAAGACGTGGGTGCGCTTGGCGTTGACATACAAAGTCTCTGGTGGGTTCTGGCTTTAGGTGTCGGGTTCGGCGGAAACGGCACGCCTATTGGGTCCCTGGTTGGGGTCGTGGGGCTTTCCATGAGCGAAAAAACCCAATCCCCTATAGATTTCAAAATATGGCTTAAGACAGCAACTTTAGTGATGATTACCACAATTATTTTTGCGAGCGTTCTTATTTTATTAAAGGTGATATGAAAGCTTTACTGAAGACCTACATATACGGCCTCATGAGGGACAGAAAAAAAGGCCCCGCGGCCGGATTTTTCAAGCTTCTTCTTTCCATTGCGGGATTTTTTTACGGTTTTTTTATAAGACTCCACGGCATGCTTTACAGGGCTAACATATTAAAAAGCCATACTGCGGGCGTGCCGGTTATAAGCGTCGGAAATATTACGCTGGGCGGAACGGGAAAAACGCCCTTTACTTTAATGCTTGCGCGGCATTTTTCGGAAAAGGGAAAAAAAATAGGCGTTCTCATAAGGGGATACGGCGAGGACGAATGGAAGATGCTCGAGGAGAACCTGAAAGACACAGGCGCTCAAGTTTTTGTAGGGCGCGATAGGGTGGAGCAAGCAAGCATCGCGCTTAAAAAGCAAAAAGACATTATAATCCTGGATGACGGATTCCAGCACCGCCGCTTGAAGAGGAACCTGGATATCGTCCTGATAGACGCGCACCACCCCTTCGGCAACAGGTCAATGTTCCCCAAGGGCATATTAAGAGAGCCCATTGACGGGCTTAAAAGAGGAGACATTTTTATCCTGACAAAGACCGACGCGGCGCCGGATAAGAGAGATGCCTTAACGAAAGAGATAAAAAAAATCACCGAAGGCCGTCCCGTTCTCCGGGCCCGCCACGCGGTAAGAGACTTTGTCGATATAAACGGCGAGAAAAAAGAAAAGCGTGAAGACCTGAAAGGAAAAATCGTGTGCCTTCTCTCGGCCATATGCGACCCGGATTATTTTGCTCACACGGCTGCCTCTTGCGGGCTTTCCGTCGGGAAGCACTTTTCCTTTCCGGACCACTACGATTACCGCTTGCAAGACCTGGAGAAGGTAATAAAGCATTGCGAGCGGGAGAATATAGAATACATCATAACGACCGAAAAATGTGCGGTAAAATTGAGGCCCATAGCGAAAAGCCTAAAAAGCAAACACAAGCTTCGCGTTTTACGTATTTCTTTTGAAATAACGAAAGGCAAAGAAGAACTCTATGCTGGACTTGATCGCCTCTTACGCAATTAAGCTGATAGCCGGCTTATTTAATCTTTTACCCATAAATCTTGTCCTGGCCCTGGGCAGGTTTTTCGGCGGCATTGCGTATTATATAAATGCGCCGCGAAGAAAGGTTGCATACGCGAATCTAAAATCTGTTTTTAGTAAAGAAAAAACGCCTCATGAATTGAAGCGCCTTACAAAAATGAATTACCGACGGCTTGGCGAGACAATATTCGAGGTGCTGTGCCTTAAGAGGGTGGACAAGAAATACCTGAACAAATACGTTAAAAAAGAGCATTGGGACAGAATAGGAACGGCTCTTCTTGACGGAAAAGGCGTGCTCTACTGGACAGCGCATTTTGACAACTGGGAATTGATAGCGATCGTAAGCGCGTTGTGCGGGCACCCTTTTGTCGCGCTGGTGAGAGAACAAGGCATGAAGCAGGTAAACGCGCTTCTCGACGAGCTCAGGGAATCAAAGGGGATAACGGTTGTTAGAAAAGGTGCCAGCACGAAACACATGCTGAGAGAGCTTCGCAAAAATAAACCCGTCGGCATGCTTGGCGATCAAAACGCGGGTAAAACAGGCGTATTCGTAGATTTTTTGGGAAGACTCACATCTACTGCGCCCGGCACAGTAAAGATTGCCGCCAAAACAGGCGCTGTCATATTGCCGTCTTTTATCTACAGGGTAAAGGGACCCTATCATAACGTGGTGATAGAAAAACCTATTTTTGTCAAAAAAGGTGATGATATAGCTGAGCATCTTGCGACGTACAACAAGATCCTTGAAGGTTATGTCCGCCGGTACCCGGAGCAATGGTTATGGCTGCATAAGAGATGGAAGGTCACGCCTACTAAAAAAGTACTCGTCTTAAGCGATGGCAAGGCAGGGCACCTGAATCAAGCCAGGGCCCTGGCGGAAAAACTAAAGCGGTACCGGGTTGAAATGGACGGTTATGCCCAGATCGATACGGAGATCGAGGTCATTACGCCGCGGTTTAAAAATAAATTCTGCGCATTTTTACTTAAAGTTTGTGCTTCTTTCTCAAGTAAAAACTGCCAGGGCTGCATGAAGTGCCTTAAAGCCTGCCTTAGGCCTGACTCCTACGAAGAGTTAATGAAAAGATATTGCGATATAGTCATAAGCTGCGGCGCCGGAGTCGCAGCTGTTAATAGATTTATCGCGATTGAAAATAACGCGAAGAATGCCATTGCTATGAAACCGTCTATCCTTGGCACGGGCAAATTCAGCATGGTTGTAGTGCCGCGTCATGATTCCTTAAGAAAAAAGGCCGAAAACATAATTTTTACGGATATAGCGCCAAACCTGATTAGCAAAAAAACCATGGAAGAAGGCGCGACGCAATTGTCGAGCATTGCAGGCTCCGGCAACAGAAAAAAAATAGGCGTCCTTCTCGGAGGAGATAATTCCGATTTTGTATTAACCGAGGCGCAAGCGAAAAGCCTGCTTGACGACATTATCCGGGTTTCCGAGAATTTGAAGGCGGATATTTTATTTACGACCTCACGCAGGACCCCCGCGCGTATCGAGGAACTTGCTAGAAACAAGCTCTCTTCTTTTAAGGGGTGCAGGCTCCTTGTCCTGGCAAACGAGAAAAACGTGCCGTTTGCCGTAAGCGGCATACTGGGGCTTTCCGATATTGTAGTCGTTTCCGGAGAAAGCGTATCCATGATTTCGGAAGCCGTAGCTTCAGGAAAGCCGGTTATAACGTTTATGCTTCAAAAGAAGAAAAGAAAAAAAACGAAGTTCGAAAAAATGCTCGAGAATCTGAAAAAGAAAAATTATATAGTTGTCGCCTCGACAGATAGGATATTCCAGGCGGTAGAGGAAAATATCAATAAAAAGCGCATAAATGCGAGTGATTGGGCTAAGGATGACGCGTACAGGTACATGTGGCGGTTATTATGAATATCCTGCAGGTAATAACAAAATTAGATTCAAATGATCCGGCCGAGGATTTAAGGGAAATGGCGAAATTCCTGACGTTCACAGGACACAAGGCGGTTGTGGCTTCCGGAGGCGGCGTGCTTGTAAAAGCAATAGACGAAATCGGCGCCCGCCATTACATGCTTCCCGCCGGCGGCAATTTATTCTGCTTGCCGGGGACGATCTGGAGGCTGGCTTCAATTATCAGGAAAGAGAATATAGACCTCGTGCACGCGCGCGACGGGTTTTCCTCATTTGTCTCTTTTTTTGCATCGCGCATGACGCTGCGGCCATATGTGGCAAGCATATATACCGTTTCCAGGCGAAATCTTTTCGAGAGGGCCGAGTATTGGGCGAACCTCGTGTTATGTGCAAGTGATTTTGCGGCACGAAGCCTGGCAAAAAAGAATTTCATATCAAAAAACCGTGTTCGGACATTACCGGCATTTCTCGATCTTGAAAGCTATAGAAAAAAACCCGTGGCGGAAAAAAAATGCAAGACATTCACGATAGGCGTCTCGCTCGGCCTTTCTTCGATGCAATCCTATCAGGGTTTAATCAGGGCCGTGGCGATTGCGGGAAGATCCATAGGTAACCTGAAGGTAATAATAGATGCTGCCGTGCCTTCGGGCGGCAAGGAAGGGGTTGAGCGTCTTGAGCTTCTTGTTAAGCGTCATTCCCTGGAAAGGGTGGTTACGCTTTTAACCGCGCATGAGGGAGGGATTTTTTCGTGCATGCCGGATCTCTTTATCAGCGTGCTGGACGAGGCGCATTTTTCCGCGCGACCGATCCTGGAGTCGTATGCCCGAGGGATCCCGGTTCTGGTAAACGATACCGAATACGCGAGGGAATATGCCCAAGACAAAAAAACCGCTCTTCTCTTCGTAGCGGAAAATACGCAGGAGTTCGCTTCTAAGATAGTAGAGCTTTACAGGGGCGAGAGTTTGAGGGCGCGCCTCATTGAGGGCGCGGGCGAATACGTATTGAAAAATTTTAACGCCAAGAAAATTATGAAAAACACGCTTAAGCTTTATGAGGAAGCCTCTTCGGGCCTCAACATCCTGATCATAAAAATCGGCGCCCTCGGGGACGCGATTCTCATCACGCCATCCGTGAAAGCTATACGCCATAAGTTTCCGAACGCTAAACTAGAGATCCTGACGGGAATAGAGCAAAAAGATATTTTTTTTGAATCGCCGGACGTTGACGAGACAATCGTCTGCGATCTTAAAGAGCGCGACAGGGGCCCGGGCGGCACGCTTCGCCTGGCGCGGCGCCTCCGGAAAGAGCATTTCGATATAGTGATCGATTTTCAGAATAATAAGATTAGCCATATACTTTCTTTTTTGAGCATGGCCCCCAGGCGGTATGGCTATGACAACGGTAAGTTCTCATTTCTTTTGAACAGAAAATTAAAACTTGATAAACAGGCGATAGGGCCCGTGGAGCACCAGGCGAGGGTTTTGGCTCTTCTCGGCATACAGGTTAAAGACAAAACTCTAAGGCTTTCGTTTTCCGAGAAAGACAAGGCCTGGGCGGATAATTTTCTGGAATCCCACTGGGTTAACAAAGACGCCAAAGTCGTGGCCGTACATATGGGCTCGAGCCCGCGGTGGGCGACGAAATTATGGCCCATCACATATTTTGTAGAGCTTTGCGGAAGGCTCGTAAAAAATGCGGACGTGCGGATCCTTTTAATAGGAGAGAAAAAAGAGGATGGGCGCTTAGATGCATTTTTGAAAAAATCAGTATGCAAACCGATATCAGCCGCGGGAAAAACAAACATACCGCGCCTGGCAGCGCTTCTTGAGAGATGCAAGCTTTTAGTTACCTCGGATAGCGCCCCCATGCATGTAGCGGCTGCGGCAGGGACGCCTTTTATTGGGCTTTTCGGACCGACTGACCCCGCGCGCCATGCGCCGCCTGCAGGAAAGTTCGCTATTCTGAAAAAGAACTTAGAATGTTCCCCTTGCTACAAAACGCATTGCAAGAGGGGAAACGCGTGTATGCGTGAAATAACACCGGACGAGGTGTATGATAAGGCGGCTGAAATGTTGGGAATAAATAAAAATACACGCAATCGCCCGACGTCCGACGTTTCGCGCGATGACCAAAGGGAATCCCTGGCTCCTCAATGCAAAATACAGACCGCTAGGGACGCAACCACAACCGTTCGGCGAAAAACGAGAAAAACATGAACGTACTATTACTAACAACTCACTTAAATATAGGCGGAGTAGCGGTTTATACGGTAAATCTCGCAAAAGCGCTTAAAAAAGAAGGCGTTTCAGTTTACGTGGTATCCGGCGGCGGCGAGCTTCTTCCTGTTCTTAAGAAAATGCGCATACACCACATAAAGATGGGAATAAAAACAAAATTTGAATTTCATCCGAAACTTTTCCCGGCGTTTTTTGCCTTAAGAAAAATCGTAAAAAAATATAACATAGACGTAATCCACGCCCATACGCGTGTCTCGCAGGTTTTAGCGTATTTTCTTTCCCGCGCTACGGGCGCTACTTTCGTGAGCACGTGTCATGGATTTTTTAAGCACAGGCGCTTGTCGCGAAAGGTTTTTGGTGCCTGGGGAGATCATACAATAGCCATAAGCGACGCGGTAAGGGACCACCTCATAAACGATTTTGGGCTAAAAGAGAACAAGGTGCATCTTATTTATACGGGAGTAGAATGCGAAAAACATGAACCCTCTCCGGCTAAAAACGGCAATGATAGCCGACTTACCGAAAGTGCATTTCGCAATTATCCTGTTGTAGGAACCATAACAAGACTTTCGCCGGTAAAGGGGCTCAAGTATCTTATTTTTGCCATGAAGGATATCCTGCGGGAAAACCAAGAGGTGCGGCTTCTTTTTGTGGGAGAAGGCCCGGAAAAAGCGTCCCTCTTAGAGCTTTCAAAAAGCCTAGGGATGGAGAAAAGCGTTTTTTTCGCGCCAAACACCATCAATACGCAGAAATATCTTAGCATAATGGACGTATTTGTTTTTTGTTCACTGGAGGAGGGCCTGGGGCTTTCTTTACTTGAGGCAATGGCTGCTGATAGGCCATGCGTTGCGACGGCTGTCGGGGGCGTGCCGTCCATAGTGGAAGACGGTATTACGGGCATTCTTGTGCCGCCCAAGGATCAGGATGCGCTTAAAACCGCCATATTAAAACTTCTGAATGAAAAAGAATTTGCCCGTTCCCTTGCCCAGAGGGCCAAGGCGCTTGTTAAACTTAAGTTTTCTCTTCGGAAAATGGTAAAAGAGGTAATGGATGTCTATAAAAAAGCGCGGAAAAATAAATAAAAGAACCGTTGTCTTTACCTTATCCGCAGCAGTTTTTATTGCTGTCGTTTTAGGGCTAAAGATTTTTCTTAACCTTGTTTATGTTCCGGCTATACTCATGTATCATTCAGTAGGAGACCCGCCAACCGCAACGCTTGACGGATACGGAGATAAGCTTAACGTGACTCCGGAGGTTTTTGAAAAACAAATGAGGTTTTTAAAGGAGCATAACTACAATGTTATACCTTTAAATAAAATGGTAGAGCGAATCCGGGAAAAAGAACGAATACCGCATAAAACAGTCACAATAACCTTCGACGACGGTCTCAAAAATAATTTTACAAATGCATACCCTGTTTTAAAAAAATATGGTCTTCCGGCGACTTTTTTCGTAGCAGTCGATTTTATCGGCAAGAAGAATTTTCTCACATGGGAAGACATCCGCGAAATGCAGGAAAACGGCATATCAATAGGAAGCCACACGATGTCGCATAGGTGGCTCACGTCGCTGGATAAAAAAGAGCTTAAGAAGGAACTTGTTGAGTCGAAGGCAGTCATTGAGCGCGTAACCGGTAAAAAAGTATATACGCTCTCATATCCTCTCGGCAGATACAATGAGGAAACCAAAAAAGCTGCAAAGGAGGCCGGTTATATAGGGGCGGTCGCAACAAATCCGGGGCCGACAAAACCTAAGGATGATATATACGCTCTTAAGCGTGTGCGAATTTCCATGTCGTCAGCGAGTATGATCGTTTTGTGGATAGAAACGAGCGGGTATTATACGTTTATTAAGGAAGTTAGGGATGATGACTAGATAAGATTGGCCGTCGGATGGCTGCGTCGGTCGGTTGCGTCGCGGGAAACGGTTGTGTTAATCGATTGCGTAAAAAAACACACAACCGTCTAACGACCGACGTTTCGCGCGACACAACCGCAACCGATCAACGATAGACGGGTTTTACATGAAAAATAAATATAAGCGTATCCTCATAATAGAAGTAAACTGGCTCGGGGACGTGCTATTCTCGACGCCGTTCATACGGAGCGTGCGCGAGAAATTCAAAGACGCGCACATAGCGTGCATGATCGCGCCGCGCACAAGGGAAGTCCTGGAACACAATCCGCGCGTGAACGAAATAATCATATATGACGAAAAGGGTTCCCACCGCGGAATCTTTGGCAAGATGAGGCTCATAAAAGAGTTAAGGAAAAAGAATTTTGACACGGCTTTTCTCCTGCACAGGTCCACGACGCGCGCGCTTCTTACGTTTCTGGCAGGCATAAAAACGCGAATCGGGTACGCAACCAAAAAGCGGGCCTTCCTTCTTACGCACCCGGTTGAGGCTTCTGATTATGGCGAGCATAAGGTAGAGTACTTTTTGCGGATCGCTAAAGAAGCAGGATGCGATACTAAGAGTAAGAATTACGAGTTTTTCATAACTGATACGGAAAGAAAATATATCGGAAGCACCTTAGCCGAAAACGGAATAAAGGCAAACGATCTTGTCGTAGTTATGAATCCGGGGGCGAACTGGATTCCGAAGAGATGGCCGACGTGGTATTTTGCAGAGCTCGGGGATCGCCTTATTAAGGATTACAATGCGAAGGTGGTTATATCCGGCGCGAAAAATGATTTAGGGCTGGTATTACAAATAGAAAGTGCCATGAAAGAAAGACCGGTAAATCTTACCGGAAAAACAAACCTGAAACAACTCGCCGCTTTAATGGAGCGCGCAAATTTCGTAATTTCCGGGGATACGGGCCCAACGCACATAGCGGTTGCGATGAAGTCGAACGTAATCGCGATATTCGGACCGACAAGCCTTGCGTTTACCGGGCCTTACGGGGGCGGTAATTACAAGATTTTACAAAAGAACACCTGCCGCGAAACTCCCTGTTATGAAATAGATTGCCTGAAAGAGGAATGCATGGAATCAGTAACAGTGGACAGCGTTATGGAGGCATTTAAGGAGATGCATGCGAAATGGCAGAGATAGATAAAACAAAAGTGAAACGCATACTTCTCATTACCCTGTCCAATATAGGCGATATCATACTGACTACCCCGTCGGTAGAAGCGATTATCCGTCAATTTCCGGAAGCGTCTTTAGATGTAATGGTGGGGCCCAGCGGAGCTGATATTTTTCGTTGCCATAAAAAGATAAGGGACGTAATCGTATATGACAAAAAAACTTCTCTTTTAGACAAGCGCAAGCTGCTTTTTGCATTGCGCAGGAAAAAATACGATTTCGTGGCGGACTTGAAGAACACGCTTTTCCCCGTTCTCTTATTCCCAAAATACAGAACGAAACTTTTAAGACGCCGGGCTTGCGTTTCTATGCATAAAAAGGACGTTCACCTTTCCCGCCTTAAGCGCGTTGGCGTAGAGACGAACGGGGCCGGCCTTCATATTCCTATCCGGGACGCGGATGCTAAAAAAGCAGAAGAAATACTTTTACCTATACACGGAAAGCCTTTTATTGCGATAAACCCCGGAGCCAAAAGCCACGTGAAGAGGTGGGATGCGGAAAAATTCGCGGCTCTTTCTGACTTATTGAAAGAAAAGATGGGATATGAAATAGTAGTCATAGGGCAGGCAGAAGATAAAGGAGTACGAGATAAGGTTATCTCATGCATGAGGACAAAGCCGCTGGATCTTCTTGAGAAAACAAACATAAGAGAGCTTAGCGTTATAATACGAAAATCCGCCCTTTTGATAACGAATGACTCGGGCCCGCTTCACGTAGGAAGCGCGGTTGGGGCGAATATACTCGCATTTTTCGGGCCGACAGACGAGAAAAAATACGGACCTGTCACCGTTGCAAAGAGCAGAGTGCTACGGAAAAAATTAGAATGCTCACCGTGCGAAGTGGCGCAGTGCGTTAATCTTAAAAATAAATACGAGTGCCTCAAATCGATTACAGTCGAGAAGGCGTTTGCTGCGGCGCGGGGGATTTTGGAAGCATGAAAATACTGCTCACAAGAACCGACCGGATTGGAGACGTGGTACTTTCGACGCCTGCTATTAAAGCAGCGCGAGATAAATACCCGGATGCCTATATCGCTTTCATGGTGCGGCCGTACGCCAGGGATATTGTAGACGGAAATCCCTATCTCGACGAAGTTATAGTCTACGACAAATACGGAAAGCATAAAAGTTTAATCAAAACCATCTCTTTTGCGCTTAGTCTAAAGAAAAAGAAATTTGACTTATGCCTTATGCTTCACCCCACAAACCGCGTTCATCTAATCGCGCATCTCGCCGGCATAAAGCGTCGCGTCGGCTACGACAGAAAGTGCGCGTTTTTTCTTACTGAAAAAATACCGCATAAAAAACAGGAAGGGAAGCGTCACGAGTCGGATTACACGCTTGATCTTCTACGCGCGATAGGCGCGGAACCCAAAGATAAAGAACTTTTCGTGCCGGTGAAAGCAAATGACGCAAAAAGAATAGACGATATTTTTTTCGAAAACCATATCGGCGATAAGGTTCCCGTTGTAGCCGTAAATCCCGGCGCAAGCTGCGTGTCAAAAAGGTGGGCGTCTGAAAGGTTTGCCGAGGTTTGTGAAAGATTGGCGGAAAACGAAAAAGCGAGGATAATTATTATCTCAGATGAAAAAAACAAATCTCTTGCTTACCGGCTCGCCGAGAGTATGCGTCATGAACCCGTTAATCTAGCCGGTAAGACAACCGTCGGAGAACTCGCGGCTTTGCTCGCAAAGGCGAATCTTTTTATATCAAACGATTCAGGCCCGGTGCACGTAGCGTGCGCAGTGGGTACGCCGGTTATCTCCATATTCGGAAGAAAAGACGCAGGGCTTTCGCCGCGCCGCTGGGGGCCGACAGGCAAAAAATCAATTACCCTCCATAAAGATGTGGGCTGCAAAATATGCCTCGCTCACGACTGCCCCCTTAATTTCAAATGCCTCGATGCGATAACTGTAGACGAGGTCTACGCTGCTGCGCGAACCCTTCTAACCCCTTCTAACCCCTCATTGCCCCCTATTTCCCCTTATGGCAAGGAGAAAAAATGATTTACAAACCCAAGAACCCCGTCGGCTATAAAACCCTTCTTACCTGGAAACAGGCCGGTGAAATTTACCGCAAAGCAAAAGATTTTACCAAAACTTATCTAAATAATTTTAGAGATCAACGGCTTGCGAATCATATTAACGACTCCGGCAGATCCGTACAGCGCAATATCGAGGAAGGGTTTAAACGGGCTACAACGAAGGAATATGTTTCCTTTCTCGGGTTTTCGCGGGCTTCGCTGGAGGAGCTGAAAGGGGATTTTGAGGAATTGAAAAGGGAATACGGGAAAGGCATAAGGGGCGATAAGGGAAAAGAAGGGGCGATAAGGGGTAAGGTTATGAGTGAAATAGAAGGGATGCTTGATCTTATCTACGGCGAAGATTGCATGATGGGAAGGCAAATCGCTTCCCTTGAAAATAAAATGATTAAAGAAAAAACCATGCCGCAAGGTGAAGTAATAAAGAAAAATTGGAATAAATCTAAAAGAAGCGACGAAAAGTTCTGGAAACACGTCGAGAATCGCTTCGGTCTTAAGCAAGATGAAAGCGGGAAGGTGATTAAAAAAGAAGAATAATAAATTAGTCTTACCCCCTTCTCATTCCCCTTATTAAACCCCCTATCGACCCTTATTTCCCCTTATCCTTTCCCTTATCAACCATTTTCAGTCTCAAGGCGTTCTGCGTAAAATACCCATGTTAAGAGAACAAAACTTTTACCTTCCTGTGACACATAGCATTGTATTATATGCTATATTTTATCTATATGTTTACAATGAAACGACATATTGTACCAAAATGTATAGCTATATATGTGGCTCTGTGTGTGTTTTTAAGCACTATACCCGGCATAGAAGAGGCACGCGCATTAGCGCCGGTACCTGGCGTAGAGAAGCCTTACGTGCGCTGGAACTGGCGCATTTCAGAGCTCTTGCGTTCTGGAAAACTCGACTTTGCTCCCGATAATGATTTGCTTTTCGAAGCTAATCATTCGGATGCTCTTCTTCTCTCGCACGGAAAAATTCTTGCCAAAGAAAAACTAAAGGAAAATCCCCTCAAACTTATTCGTTCAGTTATCCATGAAGAGGTCGAAGCGATCCTTCAGATAATGAAGCGCCAGAACCGCGCAAAATTCTCAAAACTCATCAATATAATCCTTTCAGAAGACACTTTGAAACACAAATACCTTGTCTTGGTTGGCGAGATATTGCCGCACATGACAGACGAAATGATTGCATGTGATATGGTTTCCAAGGGGCTGGAGCTTGAGATTGCGATACAAGAAGGTTTCATGTCTCTGGATGATATAAAAGGCGCAGAAAGAGAATTTTTCTTAGAGATACGCCCTATTATAAACTCCCTCCGCCACAGCTACTTCACCGGCATGTTCTTCGATTCATCTGTGCGCGAGGCGAAAATCCGCGTGGCACAGGCTAACGGCATGCGTTTCACGCAAGTTGCGGCGAGCGCGTCGAAGAAGTCACCGGAAATAACGATTCGGGAATTGCGGGAATCCGGCGAAAAAGAGCTTGCCGTTCTAAAAGTACAAAAAACAATGAAGGATTTAGGATTCAGCGGGCAAAGATTTGGACCAATACGTATACCGGAAGACATAAGGAAGGATGGCTATTTTGAGTTTAAATCAGGCAGATTTAAAATAGAATGCGTACCTGCATTGAATACTTCGGCATATATCTTTGCAATAGAAAACGAAGGGAGAATTATTGGACATGGCGTTATATCCTATTCCGGCAGCTATCCTAATGAGGCAAGGTTCATTTTTGAAGTGCATCCTTGCTATAGGGGTAGAGGTTATGGTAAGGAAGCGCTGAAGCTGATACTAGCCGCCGCAAAAGAGACAAGGCTTGCTGAAAGGAAGGTTGAGAGGGTTGAGTGGGCTAATCAATCTAACGCTCCGTCTTCCATAAGTTCATTTTTAAAATTACACGGAGCTGATGAAGACCTTGGTTTTAACGTGGTGGAAACGAGGCGAAAACCTAGTTCCGGGAAACCGTTAACACGCAAGGAGCAGAAAAAACGCGACCTCTCTCCGGAGAACTATTTCAAGGGCATGATGGATTGGTCGGGCGCAACGGATCTTTCGGGTTCCACTAAGGAGCCGGCAGGGGTACGAAGGGACGACAACGTTCCGATGGACGATGGACGAAAGGACGAAGGACGAGGGGGCGAAAACGCGCCGGCGGGTGACGGACAAAAGACAGTAGAGGGCAGTGTTTCGGTATTGTCGCACCAGAGATTTTTTCTCGAATCACTTGGCTTTGATCTGGCTCAAGACAAAATAGAGCACGTACAGGACGGTTATGCTATTAGTAAGAAGCCTATAACGGAAGATAACGAGGCAAGTTGTCAGAAAATTCTTGGGACGAGAAGAGAAAGCGACAACCTTGTTCTTCTGTTGGATATTAAAAACCGCGCGCCGCTGGCTTTGTTTTACGAAAATACATTCAGATATTACCCGATTGTCATACTTCTTCATGACGAGGAAGCGCGGTACTCCACTGAAAGCGAAGGCCCCTTTAACAGGGTGCACGGATTTTTCAGGAATAGCCGAGAAAGGGCGACGCCTATTATACGGTATTCTTTTGTCAACAGCGAAGACATAAAGGTGTTTCCGTCCGTTTACGATGAGGGTTTCGCGTTTTATGAGTATTTCAGCCGATTAAGTCACCTCGCATCCGGCAAAAAGCGGGTAGCAATTATAGGCACCGGGACAGGAAGGGACATATGTGAAATATGGGATGTTGAAGGCATAGAGGAAATAGTCGGCACAGAAATAGATCCCGTTTCTATGGCAAATACCGAATTTACCGTATCCGAACTCCGGTTAAATGGAAATAAAAATAAGAAAGTGACGCTCAAGGCGCAGCCAACTCTCGAGGGGCTTGGCATGTTTGATTTTATAGCGTTTGCCTGCCCCCTGGCAATTACAGAAACCCTAAAAGAAAAATGCCCACGTGCTGAAGTAAAAAAAGCCCTCCAAGCGGGAAAGGTTTCTTACGATGTGTTCGATCCGGACGGCCGTATAGCTCGAAATGTTATCAAAGAAGCCTCAGAACACCTTAACACCGGAGGCAAATTCCTTCTTTTAAACCACGATGTACCTGAAGTGGATCAGTGGCTTTTTGAGAATGGCTTTCAATTCGAAAAAAGATGTATAACTTTTTCCTGTGTTGGCGAAAAGATAGCGCTTTATATGGCCACCAAAACTTCTCTTACGCCTGCCGAGCAAAAAGCCCGCGACCTCTCGCCGAAGCACTACTACAAGGGCATGATGAATTGGTCGGGCAATGCAGATTTTGAAGATGCGCAGCCGGCGGACGGGGACGCTGCTCTAAGTCTTTCTATAGAAAAAATCCGTAAAATATTGTCTTCAGTGAATGGAAAAACAATCAAGAGGGAACATGTTAAGGGAAAAATTATCACTGAATTGTTGTCTATAAAAAGAGATGGATTATCTTTATTTAAATACAGTCATGCAAAGCGAATAGCAGACTTAATGAGTTTAGGCGAACGTTTATCTCTGCTCGAGCCTTTGAGTTTATATCCATATCATCCGGGGCAAATAGACATAAATAAATTTTTATTTAAAGGCACTCACATTGCCTTCATTTTACGAACCTTCCGTACAGAGCCAGAAATAAAAAGCCTTATCGCAACCCTGCAAGGCTTGGGCATCACAGAGGGTGCTCACATCGCCCGCATTTTACAGAGCTCCCGTACAGAGCCAGAAATAAAAAGCCTTATCGCAACCCTGAAAGGCTTAGGCATTACAGAGGGTGCTCACATCGCCCCTATTTTACGAACCTCCCGTACAGAGCCAGAAATAAAAAGCCTTATCGCAACCCTGAAAGGCTTAGGCATCACAGAGGCCACTTACATTGCCCGCATTTTACAGAGCTTCCGCACAGAACAAGAAATAAAAAGCCTTATCGCAACCCTGAAAGGCTTAGGCATCGCAGAGGCCACTTACATCGCTCGCATTTTAGGAACCTCTCGCAAACAGCCAGAAATAAAAACCATCATTAAGGCTCTAAGAGGCTTGGGCATTACCAAGAACACTCATATTGCTTTCATTTTAAAAAGCTCCCGCACAGA
>JADHYM010000013.1 GCA_016782445.1 Candidatus Omnitrophota bacterium
AGCCAAAAGAACAAAGATAGGTTTTATATAGGAATCACAAATAATATAGAGAGACGATTGAAACAGCATGCTACAGCAAAAGGCGATAGCTACACAGTCAGGCATGCTCCATGGGAATTGGAGACATACATTGCTTTTAAAAGTCAAAAGCTCGCCGAAGAGTTTGAAATATATCTCAAGAGCCATTCAGGCAGGGCATTTCTGCGGCGAAGACTGATGGCGGCTTGAAAGACCGGCGAAGTCAAACGCAATAAGCATTTGGCGAAGCCGCGCCTCCCTCAAGAAAACCTACGGTTTTTTCTTAAAATCTTTTTCTCATTAAAGGAGTCCCTTCGGGGCGTTGCTTGCAAATCCACGGATAGCTCGGGGCCCCTTCGTCGTCCCTCGCTTTGCCAGGGACTCCTCGGTGTCCCTGCCTCTTTGCCAATTTTTTCATAACATACTGCAAATAAATAACTTATGCCTACCTAATAAAAGAAAAAATAAATCTTGTATTTTTAAGTATTACATGTTAACCTTGTATAGGTGGGTTAACATATGTTAACCAAGCGGTATTAGGTTAACAAGTGAGTTTTTACCTTAACAATGAGGATATATCATGAAAAATAAAGAATATCTTACCATAAAAGAACTGGCCGATATACTAGGTGTAAGTAGAATTGCCGTATACAAAAAAGTCAAAAAAAGCCAAATAAAAGCCGTAAGAATAGGCAGAAATTTTGCCATACCGAAAAAATACGTTTCTAATATTTTGGGCAAAACCCTCAATAATAAGAATAAACAGAGCATAGACAAGGCAATAAAAAAGACAGTGAAAGAATATGGGGATGTGTTGAAACTTTTGGGTAGAGAATAATGAGAATCATTAATGTCAAAGAAGTAGAATACATAGCTTTTAAATTGGCTCAAGAGATACTATCATTTAATGAACCAATTCCGGATTTTTCTACTAGATTTCCAAACATTTTAGAAAGCTGTTTAGCTAACCCTTTTCAGACTTTTTCAGGAAAATCGCTTTATCCGAGCCTAATAGCTAAAGCAAGCGTTCTTTTCTATCTAATGATAAAAAATCATCCCTTTCAGAATGGAAATAAAAGGATTGCCATGACAACTTTGTTTGTTTTCCTGCATAAAAACGGAAAATGGATAAATGTTGACGCAAAAGAGTTTTATAATTTTACAATGTGGATTGCTCAAAGTCCGCCTAAAGCAAAAGAGGAGACAATAAAGGCAACGGAAAATTTCTTGTCTGCACATATAATAAATTTATAAATATACAAAAGTCAGAGCTCGTACCTGCCGGAAACATCCTACCAGCTACAATAATCTTGAAATAGCTATACCGGGAGCGTATATACAAGCTATTAGCACAATCCTAACACGTTGACATTTAGACAAGCTGTAATATAATGTAAAACAAGAAGTAGGGGCAAGAGGGTTCGAATCCTGTTAATAAAAACGTAAGGTAAAAAATGATTTTTAAGAACGCATTATGTGTTTATCCTCACCAGGAAGGGATTCCTGAAAAAAAATATTGTATTCCCATAGGCCTGGAATATATTGCTACTGCCTTAAAAGGCCTGATCGAAAAAGTCACACTTATCGACATGAGGTTTGAACCTAATCTCGGTGATTTCATTAAAAATGATGACGTAGACCTGATCGGTCTATCCATAAACTGGGATTATCAAAGGGAAGCCGCTATAAATGTTATCTCCGGGATCCCTGCCGGCATCAAAGTAATCGTCGGAGGAAGGGTTGCGACGACTTACGCGGAAGAGCTCTTTGAAAGATGTCCCAATATAGATATTATAGTCAGAGGAGACGGAGAAGAGATCGTTCGGGACATAGCTTCAGGACTTTCCCTTGAAGAAATAACAGGAATATCATATCGCAAAGGAACTAAGATCATTCATAATAAGATCCGCGAACTCTGCTCCTTAAGCAACATCAATTATCCGGATAGAAAGATGAGGCGCAACCCTTATAGGCTTTCATTAAAAAAAGTGGATTGTGGCATAGGCATTGACTTTATTTCAACATCACGGGGCTGCCCTTACAAGTGTAAATTCTGTACATTTACCAATAATCCTTTGGGCCAAAAAAGGCTATGGAGCGCCAGATCTGCGGAATCTGTTGTAGAAGAACTTAAAGAGATCGACGCTAATTTTATCGGCGTAGTGGAT
Source organism: Candidatus Omnitrophota bacterium (assembly GCA_016782445.1). Taxonomy (GTDB): domain Bacteria; phylum Omnitrophota; class Gorgyraeia; order JABMRN01; family RBG-13-46-9; genus BS750m-G79. The sequence goes on from JADHYM010000013.1 coordinate 2,187, forward strand.
GATAATTTTGCAGTAGATATGAAAAGGGTAGAGAAGATCTGCGATATGATAATCGCGGAAAGCATTAAAAAGACATTCATGGTCAATGCGAGAATAGAGATTTATAAACATCCCCAGATCCTGAAGAAAATGTATAAAGCCGGTTTTAAGATACTTTTGATAGGCATTGAATCGGCTCAAAATAAAACCCTGAAGGCGATGGAAAAAGGTTTTGATGTGGCTGAAGCAGAAAAAGCGCTTAAAGAAATAGGAAAAGTAGGTTTTTATATACATGGATTTTTTATTATCGGTTGTATAGACGAGGATGAATCTGATATGTTAGAGATCGCCACATTTGCTAAACGGCTTAAGCTGGACAGCATAAACTTAAGCATATTGCGGACAGAAAAATATTCTCCCCTAAACGATCTTATAGCGAACCGCGAAGACTATTATGCAAATAGCAATGATTTAATATGTTCGAAAAAATATCCTTTAGAGCTATTAAAGGATATAAGGCGGAGTATAAGAAGAGATTATTATACTTATTCGACAATTTTCAGAATAGCGAAGAAAATAGTCACTTCCCGCGTGGTGACGTTTCGTATTGCTGCCAGGTTGGCAAGCATTATTATTGTCAAACAGGTTTTCAAAAAGAAAAAAAAGAGAAAGAAATAAATTAGTAGAATCCTTAAAAAATGGAGAAAAGGTAAATAATATGTCTAATAAATTAAAGCCTCTTTTTATAGGAGATCTAGAGATAAAAATACCGATCATTCAAGGCGGTATGGGAGTTAAGGTATCTACTGCTTCTTTGGCGGCAGCAGTCGCGAATTATGGCGGAGCCGGAACCATAGCCAGTGTAGGTCTTGCTTATGGTATAGATGAAAGGGGAAGGGAGTTTGTCGAGGCCTCAAACGAGGCGTTTCAAAAAGAAATACGAAATGCCAGAGAGATGACTAAAGGAGTTGTAGGCGTAAACATAATGGTGGCCTTGAGTAATTATGAAGAGCTAGTTCGGGTCGCAGCAAAGGAGAAGGTAGATTTCATTGTTTCGGGGGCAGGATTACCTTTGAGTTTGCCTGAGTTTGCCAAGGGAACACAAATAAAACTTATTCCCATTGTTTCATCTGAAAGAGCCGCCGAGCTCATAATCAAAACATGGAAAAGGCGCTACGATCGTTTTCCGGATGCCATTATTGTTGAAGGCCCTATGGCAGGCGGGCATTTAGGATTTAGGCTCGAAGATTTAAAATCAAATACGGCAACCAGCCTGGAGGATTTAGTAACAGCTATTTTAAAGATAGTTAAGAAATACGAAGTAGAATCCGGCATAGCTATTCCGCTTATAGCGGCGGGAGGCATATTTGACGGAAAAGATATCGCTAAATTTCTGAAGTTAGGAGCAAAAGGAGTTCAAATAGCGACTAGATTTGTCGCTACCTTTGAATGCTCGGTGCCGGATGAGTTTAAGAAATTATACATTGCATCCGAAGAAAAGGATGTTGTTATAATCGATAGTCCTGTCGGCTTGCCCGGTAGAGCAATAAGGACTAAATTTGTAGATAGAGTAATGCATGGCACAAGGGTACCATTTAAATGTAGCTACAGGTGTCTTAGAAGCTGTGATCCGAATACTGTTCCATACTGTATAGCCAAGGCTCTCTGCAATGCCACAAAAGGTGATCTGGATAATGCGGTTATTTTTGCGGGAAGCAATGTTGCAAAAGTGAAAAAGATTGTATCTGTGAAAGAATTGATGAACGATCTTGTTGGCGGGACTATCAAAAAGTTGGAGAAAACGTAATAACATTTAGACTGATAAGAATTAAGCATAACAGTAACAAACCCAATTTTCGTACAGTAATTCGCTTGCAACTCTGTAACTAGCATAATATAATACACTTAGGAAATTAGAAAAACCATTGTAAAACATATGACACAATTACACCAAAGACCAAATACATCCTTTGACGGCCTGGGAATAGCCCCGCGCATACTTGAAGTTTTAGATAAACTACGTTTTACGGTTCCCACTCCAATCCAGCACAAAGCAATCCCCATAGGTGTAGAAGGCAAAGACATTATCGGGATCGCGCAAACCGGTACGGGCAAGACCCTGGCTTTCGCCATTCCTATTATCCAGGGCCTGGCTCAAAAGAAAGGCCGGGCTTTAATTTTAACGCCCACCAGAGAGCTTGCTCTACAGGTTAACGAAGTATTTGATAAGATCGCTCCTTTATTCGGCATAAGAACAGCCGTAATCATAGGAGGGGCTTCCATGGGCAACCAACTAAGGGCGTTAAGGAGAAACCCGCGTGTTATAATTGCAACACCCGGGCGTCTCGCAGATCATATGAGTCAGCGCACAGTTATGTTAGCGGACGTAAGCGTTTTGGTATTAGACGAAGCTGACCGTATGCTTGATATGGGATTTTTACCGCAGATAGAGCACATTCTTAGATCTGTGCCTAAAAATAGGCAAACCATGCTTTTTTCGGCAACAATACCCGGACCAGTGGTGAAAATAGCCACAACGCACATGAAATTTCCGGTTCATGTCGAAATCGCGCCATCCGGCACTACAGCCGAACGCATTATTCAGGAGTTATTCATAGTCAAAAAAGACGCGAAAAAACAACTTTTAGGAAAGCTGCTTAAGCAATATCACGGCCCGGTACTTTTGTTTTCCCGGACAAAAAGAGGCGCGCGACAGATCACGCAGCTCATAAGACATATGGGACACGGCGCCGCTGAAATTCACTCGGACCGCTCACAAAGCCAGCGAAAAGAGGCGCTGGACGGTTTTAAAAGCGGAAAATATAGAATACTTGTGGCAACGGATATCGCGGCCAGAGGCATCGATGTTGTAGGCATAGAACTGGTTATAAACTATAATCTCCCGGAAGACCCTGAAAATTACGTGCATCGCATAGGCCGCACAGGGCGTGCCGGCCATGAAGGCCGCGCCATATCTTTCGCAACACCCGAACAGGGCGGGGATGTGCGCAATATAGAAAAACTTATTAAAAGCGCTTTACCCATATTAGACCACCCTGAACTCCCGAGAGAAAGGTTTACCTACTATTCTTCGAATCGTCCTCCTCACCCCAGATTCCATGCAAGGCAGAGAAACAAACGAAGGCGCCACAAAAGATAATAGCCGTGCATGAAAAAGGGGTTCAATGCTTTACAAATGATACAAAAAATGAAATATAAACACGCTTTATTTCTGAATCCGTATATTGAAAGCACTGCGACAAGCATCATGGGGCTTTTTCCGCCTACAGGCCTTGAGTATGTAGCCGCAAGCGCCAAGCCCCTTGCCGATAAAACAACCCTTCTTGACTTAAGATATGAAAAAGATTTGTGCGATCCCAATAAGCTTGTTGATTTTATACAGAGAGAAATAGATATTATATTCGTTACCGTTGGGTGGGACCGCCAATTTAAAGAAATCTGTGCTCTTCTAAACCTGATGCCGGATAATATACCGTTGGTCGTAGGCGGATATAAAGCGACAGAGGAGGTTCTTGAGCTCTTTCGTGACTGTCCAAAAATAGATATTATCGTAAGAGGCGAGGGAGAAGAAACAATAAAAGAGATATTAAAAGGACTGCCGCTTGAAAATATTCTAGGTATTTCTTATAAAGCAGGCGGCAAGGTGGTTCATAATAAAAATAGGCCTTTACAGGAAGTAGACGCCATAAAAACGCCCGATCGCAGTCTAAGACGAAATAAATACCGCTTAATATTAAACGGTGTCAACGTGACAAACGCAACGTTTGATACAATCTTGAGTGCGAGAGGGTGTCCTTTTAACTGCAAGTTTTGCACATTCAGCCTGAACCCGCTGGGTCAAAAAAGACTATATGCGGCACGCAGCGTTCTATCTGTTATTAAAGAGATAGAACAAATAACCGCCAATACCGTACTTTTTAGCGACGATAACTTTTTTACAAACATGAAAAGGGCAGAAGATATTTGCGATTTAATAATAGCGCGCAAAATAAAAAAGCGTTTCATAGCACAGGCCCGTATTGAAATAGCCAAACATCCTAATCTCCTCGACAAGATGGTTAAAGCGGGGTTCAAGGTACTTCTTGTAGGCATAGAATCTCCGCATGATCGCATATTGGCCGAGCTTAACAAGGGTTTTGATTCGGACACTGTAAAAAAATGTTTTGCCGTGTTAAAAAAGTACCCCATCTACTACCATGGATACTTTATTTACGGCAACATAGGTGAGACCGAGGAAGAAATGCTCTGTATATCAAAATTTGCAAAAGAAATAAGCCTCGACTCTATTACTTTCCAGAAGTTAAGAATAGAGAAATTTTCACCCCTTAAAAAAATAGCGGAAAAAACACCCGGTTACCATGTTACCGAGAGGGGCGAACTTTATTCTGATAATTACAGCCACGCTACCTTAAAAAAAATAGGCAGAAAGATAAAATTTTCCTTTTATACACCGGCTTGTCTTTTAAAAATAGTGAAAAAAATTCTAATAGTAAAACTTTTTAATTTTCATGAATTCATGTCATTTTTATGGGCATGCCCGCGCCTCTTAAAAAATATAATAGCCAGAGAAATACAAAAAAAACGACTCGGCAATTCCCTGAAACGCATATTTATAAAAAACGCATAAATAGTATATGAAGATAGGCATAATAGGATTACCCCAGACAGGGAAAAAGACTCTTTTCGAGATTCTTACGAACCGCAAGCCTACGGAGAATGAAATCGCTTCGAAGAAGCCGATAAAGGGCGTTGTTGAGGTAAAAGACTCAAGGTTTGACGTGTTGGCCAAGGCCTACAAGCCAAAGAAAGAAGTAAGGACCAGGATAGAGATCGAGATGCTTCCAAAGCTGGAAAAAGATACTATTACAGAAGGCAGCATCTTCGCCGATATAAATGAACTCGATGCCATTTGCCATGTAGTAAGAGCCTTTAAAGAAGAATCAATTTATCATGTAGAGGGTTCCGTCGATCCTAAGCGGGACATAGATCTGATAAATGCAGAACTAATCCTTCACGATCTTGTCTTTATCGAAAAGAGGATGGGCAATATTGAGAAGGAGGTAAAATGGCTGAAAGAAGAATCGGTCAAAAAAGAAAAAGCGCTGCTTGTGAAATTGAAAGCGCATCTCGAAAAAGAATTACCGCTACGACTTATGAACCTGACTGCCGACGAAAAGAAAATAATATCAAGCTATCTTTTCCTTACGCGCAAAAGCGTGATAGCGGCCCTTAATATTTCAGAGGAGGATCTGAATAATACCGCTTTCATCGAACAAATGAAGCGCGATTACCATGCGGCGGCAATCGACATCATGCAAATTTCGGCAAAAATTGAATCTGAGATCATTAAGATGGAATCAGGGGAAGAAAGAGAGCAATTCTTAAAAGAACTTGGTATAAAAGAACCCGCTCGGGACGCGCTGTCGCGCTTATGCATAAAGGCGCTTGATCTAATATCTTTCTTCACCGTTGGGCCGGATGAAGTGAGGCAGTGGACCACCAGGGCCGGATCTACGGCACCGGAGGCTGCAGGCGTGATACATACGGACCTCCGGAAAGGGTTTATAAGGGCAGAAGTAATAAAATATAGCGACTTCGCAATTTATGGCAGCGAAGCAAAGGTTAAAGAAGCAGGGAAATTATACGTCAAGGGGAAAGATTACATTGTCGAAGACGGTGATATGCTGGACATAAGATTTAATGTTTAGCCCGCGTGGGGTTGTCGCGCAGAAATAAAAAAACCCGGATTAAAAAATCCGGGTTTTTTATTAAAATATCTCGAGAGAATTACTTCTCTTCGTATACGCTTATTACCTCACCGGTCTTTGGATCTAAGAAGACCCACGTGTCATCTACTGGCGAGCTCTCCACGAAGTCAAAGAATACTACCTGGTATTCCTTGTCCCTTAATATGCCGTGTGGGAGTATGCCGTGGTTTTGCGAGGTGTCCTTCTCAAGAAACGCAACGCGTTCCTGCCAGAAGGTGTTCCCGTCATCATAAATGACATTCACGCCGTAAAGGTTTACCCCGCTTTTCTGGAGGGCTTCCTTTGCATTCTCGATAAGCTGCTGTCTGGTAAGAACGCTGGAATCTCTCTTCAACTTTTCAGCTGAAACCTGCGCTTCAAGATGGGTCGGGAAGGCCGCCAGGCTCACGACCGCGCACGCTAAAAACACTATGCAAAAAGTCCTCATACCTACCTCCTTTTGCTGCGAGATAAAGTATACCACACACTTTGATAATTGTCCAATCGAGGGGATATCATTGTAAGTTTTAATTTTGGCGTGTATACTATTACAAATGAAGAAAGACGCGAAAAGCGGCATTCTCTATAGAGAATGGACGGCGAGCGATCCTGAAGCTGTGTTTTTACTTGTGCACGGCCTCGGCGGCCATTCTGAGAGATGGAAGTCGCTGGCTGATTTTTTTCTCAAGAAGAACATATCTTCCTATGCCATAGAGCTTAGGGGTTTCGGCGAGACGAAAGAGCTTAGGGGCCATGTGGATTCCTTTAAGATATACTCAAACGACATCCTTGCTTTGCGCGGTATAATAGAAATCGAGAACAAAGACAAAAAAATATTCCTTATCGGGGAAAGCATGGGCGCACTCTTAGCATTTCTTCTTGTCCCTGGCGAAGAAGATTTATTTTCCGGACTTATATGTATTTCGCCCGCTTTCGCGAGCAGGCTTAATTCTAGCACTTTGTATTACGTGAAAATATTTCTTTCACTTTTCTACAACCCAAAAAAGCAATTTACTATACCCTTTACTTCAGAGATGTGCACCCGGGACCCTGATTGCAGAAAGAAAATGGACGATGACAAGAGGGAGCATCGCCTTGCGAGCTCGAAACTCATATTCGAGATAGCAAAAGCGCAGATAAAGAGCGCTTTTTTAAGAAAGAAAATAGATATACCTCTTTTATTTCTTCTGGCAGGCAAAGACATGCTTGTTAATTCGGAGGCGAGTCGGCGCCTTTTTAAGACAATACGTGCGCAGGATAAAACGCTTTTAGAATATCCCGGAATGTATCATGCCCTTTCGGTTGACGCGGAAAGGGCAAAAGTTTTTCAGGATATGTCAGGGTGGGTCAGAAATAGAATCTAAACACTAAGGTCCTTCGGCACCTTTGGTGCCTCAGGATCAATTCGCACTTATAACTTATGTCGCATGGCGTGCTCCATAAGTTATGTGCTCATTGGAGAGCATATGGAATATATTTTAGCGATAGACCAGGGAACTACAGGGTCAAGGGCAATACTATACGATAAAAAGGGAGCGCAAAGAGCGAGCTACTATGAGGAGTTCCCGCAATATTTCCCGAAGCCCGGATGGGTTGAGCACGACGCGGAAGAGATCTGGAAAAGCGTCGAACGCTCGATACAAAAGGTTCTCACGAAAGTGCCGAGCGCTACAATCGCCGCGATAGGCATTACGAACCAGCGTGAGACAACTGTCATGTGGAATAAAGATACAGGTAAGCCTGTTTATCGCGCCATCGTGTGGCAGTGCAGGAGAACCTCGGCGCGGTGCGACGCTTTAAAAAAGAAAAAAGAAGCTGTTTTTAGAAAAAAGACAGGCCTTCCGATAGACGCGTATTTCTCAGGCACGAAGATAGAGTGGATACTTAAGAACGTGCCCGGCGTTTTGAAGAAAGCGCGGGAAGGGAAAATACTTTTCGGCACGACAGACTCCTGGGTTCTCTGGAAGCTAACCGGGGGCAAGTCTCACGCCACTGATTACACGAATGCCTCCCGCACGATGCTTTTTAACATAGACGCACTTAACTGGGATAGAGATATACTGCGCACGCTTGGCATACCAAAAGAGATCCTTCCCGAGGTGAAAAAATCTTCAGACCTATTTGGAAAAACAGTAAAAATAAAACGCCTTCCGGCCGGAGTCCCGATATCCGGAATCGCCGGTGACCAGCAGGCAGCGCTATTCGGCCAGGCATGTTTCGAGCCAGGCACGATGAAAAACACCTATGGCACAGGCTGCTTTGTGCTCTTAAACGCCGGAAAGAAAAGGCCGTACTCAAAACACGGACTTATCGTTACGCTCGGGTGTGGGGCATTAGGCGAGCCGGTTTATGTAGTCGAGGGTGCCATATTCATAGCGGGAGCAGCTATCCAGTGGCTCAGGGACGGGCTAAGAATAGTTCCTTCGGCCCCTACGTCTGAAAAAATGGCTCTTTCAGTAAAAGATAATGCCGGAATATATTTTGTCCCGGCGCTTGTGGGCCTGGGCGCACCTTACTGGGATCAGGACGCGCGCGGAAGTATTTATGGCATTACAAGGGGCACTAAAGGAAGCCATGTTGTGCGGGCGGCGCTTGAAGCCATGTGCTACCAGACGAAAGACGTTCTTCGGGCCATGAAGAAAGATACGGGCCTCAATGTTAAAAGCCTGAAAGTAGACGGGGGCGCTGTGGCGAATAATTTCCTGTGCCGGTTCCAGGCAGATATTCTGGGAATAAATGTAATAAGGCCCAAGGTTATCGAGACTACCTCGCAGGGCGCCGCGTATCTAGCGGGACTCGCGGTAGGGTATTGGAAAGACTCAAAGGAAATAAAAAAATACTGGAAAGAAGAAAGAGTTTTTAAGCCTCGCATGAAACAAGAAAAAGCCGCGCGACTTTACGCAGGGTGGCTTGAGGCAGTTAAGAGGACGCTTACTAAATGAAACGCTACGACGTAGTTATTATAGGCGGCGGGGTTGTCGGCGCATCTATCGCGAGAAAACTTTCCCAGTATAGGCTGAAAATCGCGCTTCTTGAGAAGGAAGAAGAGCTCGCCTTCGGCGTTTCCAAGTCAAATAGCGGCATAATACACCCGGGTACGCAGAACCCGCCTAATTCTTTAAAAGGACACTTGTGCGTGCAGGGCAATTACCTCATGCGAAAGATCGCCATGGACCTGGGCGTAGATTTCAAGGAAGTCGGCGAGCTTATAGTGGCTTTTCAAGAGAACGAGATCCCTGAGCTTTTGCGTCTCAAAAAGGAAGCCGAGCTTCTCGGTGTTCCCGGCCTTGAGATTGTCGATAGGGCCTGGTTAAGGAAGCGTGAACCGAATCTTAACGCAGAAGCGTGCGCTGCCCTTTACGCGCCGACAGCCGGCATAGTAAGCCCTTATCGCGTCGTCTATGACAACGCTGAAAACGCCGTGCGTAACGGAGCAGAGATCCATACGCTTGCCGAGGTAGAGGCTATCACGAAAAAAGATACTTTTTTCGTGATACGCACGAAAAAGGGCATTTTTAACGCGAAATATATCGTAAACTCTGCCGGGCTTTTTTCCGACAGGATAGCTAATATGGTCGGCATAAATGATTTTTACGTGCACCCGAGGAAGGGGGAGGAATTTCTTCTTGATAAGAAAAAGGAAAACCTGACAAATCATCTGATATTTCCGCTTCCTACAAAAACTTCGAAAGGCATCCTCATAATAAAGACCTCTGACGGAAACCCGATGATAGGTCCTACGGCAGAGGATGTGGAAAGTAAAGACGACCTTTCCACCTCGGATGAAGGGCTCGCAAAAGTAATCTCCGCCGCCAAAAGGCTCGTGCCCTCGATAGATGAAAACGACATAATATCGTATTTTGCGGGCCTGCGGCCGGCATCAGGCAAAGACTTTATAATAAGACGCGAGAAAAGCGTTCCGGGATTTATCACCGTAGCTGGCATACAGTCGCCAGGCCTTACAGCAGCGCCTGCGATAGCAGCGCTCGTATGCCGTTTATTAGGGGAAAGCGGCCTGACATTCAAAAGAAAGATATTTTTCCATGCGCATCGCAAAAAAACCATACACCTTTTTACTATATCGCCTGAGCACACGAAAAGCCTAATAAGAAAAGACCCTGCTTATGGCGATATAGTGTGCCGGTGCGAGATAGTGTCACGAAAAGAGATAGAAGATTCCATATCGCGGGGGGCGCGCACTGCTGACGGGGTAAAATTCAGGACACGCGCCCAGGCCGGCCGCTGCCATGGCACTTTTTGTACGTCAAGAGTATTAAAAATACTCGCGGAAAAATGCAAAAAACCCGTTACTGAAATCACTAAAAGAGGAAAAGGCTCTGAAATAGTAAAAGGAGAAAAGCGTGTTGCGTGAGAGAGAACTTATCATAGTGGGTGGAGGCCCGGCCGGAATGGCTGCTGCGATAGCTGCGCACGAAAGCGGTGTCCGGGATATCCTGGTCCTCGAAAGGGATTATTGCCTGGGCGGGATCCTGAACCAGTGCATACACACCGGATTTGGCATACGGCATTTCAAGGAAGTGCTGGCGGGCCCTGAATACGCCGACCGCTACGTAAACCAGATACAAAGTATCCCGGAAATAGAAATAAGTATAAAATCTTTCGTGGTAAAGCTTACGCGTGAGAAGGTGCTGACATATTTAAAGCCCGGCCAGATGCATGAAGTTAAGGCAAAAGCCATAATCATGGCAACCGGCTGCCGGGAGCGCACGCGCGAGATGATACATATAGCGGGAACAAGGCCCTCTGGCATTTTTTCAGCCGGCCTTGCTCAGAGGCTCATGAACATTGATGCCCTTTTGCCGGGTAAAGAGGTATTAGTGGTCGGCTCCGGCGACATAGGCCTTATAATGGCCCGGCGTTTCACGCTCGAGGGAGCTAAGGTAAAGGGCGTTGTAGAAATTGCCAAGACCACCCGCGGCCTTGTCCGGAACCGCGTCCAGTGCATAGAGGACTTTAACATACCTATTTATTTTAGCCATAAGATCTCGAAGATTTACGGGAGAAACCGCGTTGAGGCCGTGGATGTTGTGCAGGTAGATGATACTTATAAGGAGATTCAAGGAACTCTTTTTAAGGTTCCATGTGATACCATTTTAATATCAGTGGGCCTTATTCCCGAAAACGAGCTCATGGAGATGGCAGGAGTAAAGCTCGATAAAAAAACAAATTCACCCGTATCAGATGGCCTTAACAAAACTTCTATACCGGGAATTTTTTCCTGCGGCAACTCATTTAAGGTTTATGATATAGTAGATTCAGTTACAAGGGACAGTATTCTGGCCGGACATCTCGCGGCGGAATATTTAAAAGGGGCAAAATGAAGAAAACCATTACCTGCATAGAGTGCCCGGTGGGCTGCACTCTCGAACTTGACATAGAAAACTGCCGTGTCGTAAAGGTAAGCGGTAATAAATGTCCCAAGGGGCACGATTATGCGATAGAGGAGATAGAGAGCCCGAAAAGAGTGCTTACCTCGACAGTTCTCACCGAGAATCTCCCGATCATACTTCTTCCCGTGAGGACTGACAAGGCTATCCCTAAAGCAAAGCTTATGGATGCCATGCGGGAGCTTAAGCCCGTAAGGGTGAAAAAGCGTGTGCGGGCCGGGGACGTAATAGTAAAAAATTTCATGAATCTTGAGGTGAATTTAATCGCAACGCGCAGCATTTGCGATTAAGAGGTGTAAGAACATTTATAAAAAATAAGGGGGCAGGCATGTTAAGGCATTTTGTTTGTGTCGCGATCGCCATTTCGATTTTTGCTTTTCCGTCTGTAACGTTCTCGCAAGATGAAGAGGAAATAGATTTTAACTCCGGTACCGTAATCGCGATTAAGAAGGATTCAAACGAAATCGTGGTAAACCAATACGACTGGGACTCGGACGCGGATATAGAGGCTTGCTATACAATTGCTCCTGATGCCAGAGTCGAGAATGCTGATTCCTGGCAGAATATCAAGCCGGACTCTTACGTTGATTTTGAATTCATGATAGAAAACGACAAAAAAACCATTGTTTACATAAGCGTATACGAAGCAGTAGCGGGCGAAGAATAAACTCATCCCAAACCTGGTTTGGAATGGGTTAAGATTCTTTACAAATAGTTTTTTCCGCTATATAATATGAGTATGAGAAAGATATTTGGGACAATTGTAATAGCGGCGTGCGTTTTGTTAACGGCATTCAGCATATATGCCGAAAACCCGCCCCATGAAGCAGGGCCTAATTCTTTTTCAAGAAGCACAGACGGCTTTTATTATAATGAGTACGAAATAGAGATTACCTCCCTACCCCGGGGTGCGAAGATAGAATGGAACGCGAAAGAAATAGGCACCACACCTTTTTTGTATAAATTTACAGGCACCTTAAAAAATGGCGATTATGTCATAGTAAGGGCAACGCCATCCGACCCTGACCTAGACCTTAAAGCACAGGTTTTTCGCGGCTTCAGACAGCTTCCTAAAGAAATACATTTTAGGCTTTCCTCTGAGTAACCCAACCCAGATAACGGATGATTAAAGATGGCGAATAAAGATTACTATAAAACGCTCGGCGTATCGGAAAACGCTTCTGTAGATGATATTAAAAAAGCCTACAGATCTCTAGCGCTTAAATATCACCCTGACCGAAATCCCGAAGCCAGAAAGCAAGCCGAGGAGCGCTTCAAAGGAATATCCGAGGCCTATTACGTCTTGAGCGACGAGAAACGCCGCTCTGAGTACGACGCCTACAGAAAGGGCTATGGTTCAATGCCCGGCGAAAACTTTGCAGGCGCTCAAGGATTTGATTTCGAGGAAATACTCAAGCATTTTTCACGTTCCGGCGGAAGAGCTACACCCCGGGGTGTAAATGGATTCGAGGATATCTTTAACGTCTTCAGCCATATGGGCGGGGACGGGGTGCGTACCGAATACATTTATACCGGCGGCAATGAGAGAAGCCCATACGCCCGAGTCAAAGAAGATACGGACTTACGCGCTACACTGGAAGTGCCTGCTAACATACTGGAGCACGGCGGAAGCGCAGTTTTCAGGCACGGCGGTAAGAAAATCAACCTCAAAATAAAGCCACATACCTCCCCCGGACAGAAGCTAAGGATAAGAGGACAGGGAAACGACTGCCCTCATTGCGGGCATTCCGGGGACCTTATTGTCACCCTCCACACAGAATAAGATATCGCTTGAGCTTATTACCGGTTCGGCTTATAATAACTACCCTATAATAATGATAATAGCATGGTTGCCAATATGGAGAACTGCATGAAAAAGACATTACTGAAAATATCGGTTTTTCTCTTACTCTTTTCTTTTGTGTACCTTTCGCCGGCACCCCGGGCCGCCTTCGCGAGAACGGAAGAGGTAGAGAGCGTAGATGAAAAAAAGGAAATAAAGGAAATAAATACGCTTTTTGTACAGGCTGAAACGCTTTATGCCGAGGGTAGATACAAGGACGCCAGGATTCTGTATGAAAAAATAGACAAGATGATAAAGGCGAGAAAAGAACGCAAAGAAACCTCTATCTGGGACGTTATACTAGGGGTCGATAAAAAGCCGGAAAAAGAAAAGAAAGCCAAAGGCAAAAAAGCGGAAGCGGAAAAAGAAGAAAAAGAACCAATATTCCAATTCCTTGACTTGACAAGATGGAAAGAAAAGAAAGAGATAAGGGCACTTCCGGAAGATGTGCCTACGCTTACGTCCGCACCTTTAGAGACACCAACGCCTTTGCAGGTTCCCGCACCGGTACCTGCACCGAAACCAACACCGGCCCCTCTACCCTTTGTAGCGCCTGAAGAGGCGCCGGCAAAAGAGCCAGTGAAAAAAGAGGCTAAAGAAGTAGAAAAGTCATGGTTTGATATTCTGACATTCAAGAAAGAAAAAACTCCTGAGGAGCTGGCCAAAGAAGCGGAGCTCGCGGCTCAAAAAGAAGCCACGCTTAAAGCGAAACAGGAAGAATTCGAGCGGATAAAGGCGGAGAAACTCGTGGAAATAGAGGCGCGCCAGAAAGAAATAGAGCGGATAAAAGCAGAACGCGAAGCCCTGAAAAAGGCAAAAGATGATGAAAAACAAGCGAAGGCAGAGGCAAAAAAAGCCGAAAAGCGCGCGGCGATAGAGGAAAAGAAACGCCAGAAGGAAATCGAAAAAGCGGAAAAACAGGCGGAAGCCCTCGCGAAGAAAAACGCGATACTTAAACGCCGCGCCGAAGAAAAGATGGCGCAGGAAGCGCGCCGTAAGATAGAAGCGGCAAAGAAGGAAAAGGAACGCGCGCGCGCGGCGAGAGAAAGCGTTTTAAGGGCCAAGTTCATGAAGGCCCACGGCTTGCCTCCCGAGCCCGGAAGTGAAAAGACCGAATAGTCTCATGTCAAAACCGCGAATACATGTAAGCAAATGTTTAGGATTCGGCATATGCCGGTGGGACGGCAAGGAGATCCTGAATGGCTTTATCGAAAAGCTGAAAACAGAAATTGAGTTTATTTCCGTATGCCCCGAACTTGCTATAGGACTTGGCGTGCCGCGGGATCCGGTGAGGCTGGTTTACAAAGGGGATAAGCTATATTTTTTGCAGACTAATACAAAAAAAGACCTGACTATGGCCATGAAAAATTTTGCAGATAAAATTGTAGGTTCTCTAGCGAGAATAGACGGTTTCATATTAAAGGATCATTCGCCCTCTTGCGGAATCAGCAATGTAGGGGTATACCCTTCGCTTACGTCAAAAGAGCCGGTTTCAATGACAAACGGATTTTTTGCTTCCCAAATTTTAAAAAGATTTCCTGAAACACCCGCCATAACGGAAAAAATGCTTTCTGACGATAAAAAGCGCGAAGATTTTTTAGATAAAATTTTCAAAAGTACAAATATATGGAAATAGTAGCGATCGGCGTATTAGTACTTTTTAGCCTGGTAGGATTTGCGGCTATTTTCTTTACGACATTCGGTACCCTTATAATCCTCATAGGGAGCGTTCTTTATGCCGCTATGACCGACTTTTTAGCCGTAAACCTGCATACCTTAATATTGCTTCTTATCCTTTACATTATCGGGGAAATTCTGGAATACGTGTTTGTTATACTCGGGGCGAAAAAGTTTGGCGCATCGAATATAGCAGCGGCCGGAGCCATCATAGGAGGCATACTCGGTGCTATATTCGGCGCGGCGTTTTTTGGCATAGGCATTATTCTTGGAACATTCTTGGGAATTTTTCTCGGTGCATTCTTGGCCGAATTCGGCGTTCAGCAGGATTTTATTAAATCCCTTAAAGCCGGCGCGGGCAGCATTCTCGGAAGGGTTGGCTCGATTGCGGCGAAGATCGTAATAGCTTTTATCATGTTTGGCATAATGGCCTCGAGCATTATGCGATATTCTGGATAAGGAATTTTTTTGTGACGAAAGCAATCATGTCGCTCGCGATGGCACGCTCCGGGAAAGAACTGCTTGTAATAGCCATAGAAGGCGGCTGGGGCGCGCGCAGGCGCCTTACAGAAATGGGCCTGAGAGAAGGCGCGCACTGTAAACTTATTCAATCAAGTACGTCCGGGCCGCGTGTGGTTTTAGCAGGAAACACGCGCCTTGCCCTCGGTTATGGGATGTGTCAGAAGATCCTTGTCCAAGAGATATAATATGCCAAAAAAAATTACCATAGCCCTCGCCGGAAATCCAAATTCCGGGAAAACTACCATATTCAATAACCTCACCGGCTCTCGACAGCATGTGGGTAACTATCCAGGCGTAACAGTTGAGAAAAAAGAAGGCACTCTTTTATATAAAGGATACACTATACATGTCGTGGACCTTCCCGGCACTTATGGCCTTACCGCGTATTCAAAAGATGAGCTTATAGCCCGCAATTTTATAATCGATGAAAACCCAGACGTCGTAATAGATATTATCGACTCATCAAACCTCGAAAGAAACCTTTACCTCACGACGCAATTCATAGATCTCGAGGCACCGCTCGTTTTGGCTTTTAACATGCACGACACAGCGGAAAAAGAAGGCCTCTCCATAGATAAAGAAAAACTCTCGGAGCTTCTGGGAAGCCCCATAGTCTTTACGGTCGGTAATAAAAAACTCGGCATGAGCGAGCTTCTCGACGAGGCGATAAATGTGGCAGAGAGAAAAACACCGCTCGAGGGCACGATAGTTCGCTACGGCAGAGAGATCAGGGAAGAGATCGTACATCTTGAAAGCGTGATCGCGGAAGAAGAATCCCTTATCGGAAAATATTCCTCGAGGTGGCTCGCGATAAAACTTCTCGACGGCGACAGGGACGTAAGAAAAAAAATAGAAAAATCCACCCAAGGCCGGGAAATACTGGAAAAAGCGGGAAAAAGCGCCTCTCACATAAAAAGCATTTTCGGGGACCCGTCCGAGGCGGTCATGGCGGAACGGCGTTACGGGTTCATAAGCGGCGCCGTGAGCGAGGCTGCCAGGCGCACTATCGAGACGCGCCATAGCGTTTCGGACGCTATAGATAAGGTTCTCCTCAACAAAGTTCTGGGGCTTCCCATTTTCTTCGTTGTAGTGTGGGCGATGTTTAAGGTTACATTCAGTTTGAGCGCTCCCATGATGCGCTTGATCGAAAGAGCGCAGGCGTTTCTGGGAGGCCTTGTAAGCGTGGTTTTGCCCGGAGAGGGAACCTTAGAATCTCTTATTGTAGATGGGGTCATAGCAGGAGTAGGAAGCGTTCTTGTTTTCGCGCCGGTTATATTTCTTTTATTTCTGGTTATGGCTCTCCTGGAGGACTCCGGTTACATGGCGCGCGCAGCGTTTCTCATGGATGGATTTATGCACAAAATAGGGCTGCACGGCAGGTCCTTTATACCCATGCTTCTCGGGTTTGGCTGTAATGTTCCGGCTATAATGGCGACGCGCACGATAGAGGACAGACAGGATAGGTTCGTTACAATTCTCATAAACCCTTTCATGAGCTGTGGCGCAAGGCTTCCTATATACGCGTTATTCATAGGTGCGTTTTTCCAGGAAAAAATAGCGGGAAATGTCCTTTTCGGAATATATTTTATCGGAATAGTCATAGCGATCATAACAGCGAAACTGTTCAGACGGTACATATTCAAGGGTGAAACAGCCTCTTTTGTCATGGAGCTGCCTCCCTACAGGATGCCTACTGCAAAAGGGATCTTTACGCACATGTGGGAAAGGGGTTATCTTTACCTTAAAAAAGCAGGGACAATAATTTTTGTAGGTTCGATCGTGCTGTGGCTTTTGAGCCATTTTCCATCCGGAACAATGGAAACAAGCTACGCGGGGGCTATGGGGAAGAAAATTACGCCCATATTTAAGCCGCTCGGATTTGATAGCTGGAAGGTTACCACAGGCCTCATGGCCGGTTTTATAGGCAAGGAAAACATGGTAGCAACGCTCGGGATACTTTATTCTGACAAAAATGTCCCTGGCGAAGGAGACTCACTAAGGGATAGCATACAGAGCGCCAGAAAGCCCGACGGAGATAAGCTCTTTACGCCGTTAAGCGCATTTGCGCTCATGGTGTTTGTTCTTTTATACGCGCCGTGCATAGCTGTCTTTGCCGCGATAAGAGTAGAGACAAATTCGTTGCTGTGGCCGGTCTTTATGCTTTTTTATACGACGGCCGTTGCGTGGATAGCATCATTTATCGTGTACCAGGTCGGAAGATCCCTCGGGTTTTAACTGCAAATACTCGTCCTTTATGCGGCTTGCGCTGTTGAAAATATTGGTTTTTATATAAGGATAGTCTCTCTCCACAGAGTTAAGAAACTCTTTCATAAGTTTGCGTTTGGAATCCTGCGAAAAAGGACACCTACAAAGCTGGGAAGGAAAATTGTTTTCCTTCGCGAACTTCCGCGTCATTTTTTCTTCAACACAACAAAGAGGCCTTATGATTACAATGGCTCCTTTAAAAAGTTCCTGGCGGGGGTTCATACTTGCGAATTCGCCGTGGAAAAATATGTTCAAAAGCGTGGTCTCGACTATGTCGTCTTTATGATGCCCGAGCGCTATCTTGGTGCAGCCGAGCTCTTTGGCCGTTTCAAACAAAGCCTTTCTCCTGTTCCACGAACACCAGAAGCAGTTGGTCTTGCCCTCTTTGTCTAGAACGCGGATTTCTTTTATTCGATAGGTTACTTCGAGTTTTTCGAACAATTTCTCCAGAGTTTCCGCATGAACGCAAGCCGCGCACCTGGTATCTGTCCTGACATGCGCGCAAAGAAGGTCGTATTTTACCGGCGACCAGCGTTGTCTTTCCCGAAGAAGCTTAAGAAGCGTCAGGCTGTCTTTTCCCCCAGAAACACCGACGAGGATACGGTCGCCATCGCGGATCATGTCATAATCACCGATGGCCTTACCGATCCTTCTCGAAATATAATGCCCTGTTTTCGTAAATTTAGTCATCGTTATCCCATAATGTAGCACAACTTCTTCGTTGCCACAAGTACTCTCGAGTTGAATGTATAGGCTTCCGAACCGCGCCTACCTCGCTGCTCACCCCATCTATTGTGATAAAATCTCAAAAGGTCGCTGGCGAGGGTGTAAACTCAAGTGTATGGCGCAAAAGTTCGCCGCTCGGCAGGCGCGCCTCGGAAGCCTAACAACCCATTCCCAAGCCTGGTTTGGGAATGGGTTCATTTTGAAGAGTGAGAAAAAGGCGCGCATCCTTTTTCGAACGTCAAGCGAAAGAAATGCCCGTAACCCTCTTATTAATCAAGCTGCTTTAAAAAGGGGCGAGTTTTAGATTGACTTGCAGAGCGGCGAGGAGTAATATAAAAAAATTATGGCACATTTCAATATTAATATACTACTACTTCTGGGCCTTGCTATTTTTGGCGGCATGGTCGGCGGGAGGCTTTTTCAGAAGCTTAAAATACCGCAGGTCGTCGGCTACATTATAATAGGTATAATAATAGGCGAATCCGGGTTTAAAATCGTAGACGACTCCATTATTATGGCCCTTAGGCCCTTCAACTATTTCGCGCTCGGTCTTATAGGCTTTATGGTCGGTGGCGAGCTTAAAAAAGAGGCATTTTCAAAATATGGGAAGAATTTTTTAAGTATACTCATATGCGAGGGGCTGGGCCCCTTTATACTCGTAAGCCTATTTATATCGCTGGCCGGCATATTTTTTCTAAAGTCCGTACCCGCTGCGATAGCACTCGCTCTTCTTCTGGGCGCCATAGCCTCTGCCACTGACCCGGCGAGCACGGTCTCGGTTTTAAAGGAGTACAAAACGCGTGGGCCCTTGACCACAAATATTATCGGGATAGTGGCGCTCGATGACGGCCTGGCGCTCTTACTTTTTTCCATAGCCGCGAGTGTTGCAAGCGCATTGATGGGCCGCGGAGGTGAAGGCTACATGGGCGCTTTATTTACGCCTTTCTACGAAATAGCAGGCGCAATTTTCATCGGAGGCATTTCAGGCCTCGGCCTATCAAAAATAATCCAGAAATACGACGAAAAAGAAAGAATTTTGGCATTTTCCATAGGGACGGTGCTTCTTGTTGTGGGATTGGCGCTTGCAACGGGTGTCAGCATGATCCTGGCGACGATGACTCTGGGCATAGTCATGGTAAATATAAGACCGCACAAGAGCAAGGAAGCGTTTCGTCTCGTCGACGGATTTACGCCGCCAATATATGTTCTTTTCTTTGTTCTTGTGGGTGCGCAGCTTCATTTGCGCTATATGACGCCGATAGTTATCGGCCTTGCTGTGATTTATATTGTTTTTACCATAGTCGGCAAAATGGCCGGAGCGTATATAGGCGGATGGATTTCTCGTTCTCCGAAAAGCGTAACGCGTTATCTCCCCTTTGCGCTTTTCAGCCAGGCCGGCATTGCAATCGGCTTATCGATTCTCGCGGCCCAATATTTTCCCGGGCCCCTGGGCACTACCCTGATAGTTATCATAACGGCTACCACATTCGTTACGCAGCTCATAGGCCCGGCTTTTGTCAAATTTGCGGTTACAAAAGCGCAAGAAGTAGGCCTTAATATTACCGAGGAAGACATAATAAAAGAGAGTAGAGTCAAAGACGTAATGGATAAGAATCCACCGCTCATATATGCGAACATGAAGCTCTCAGATATCCTTAGGATTTTTAGCGAGGACGACCGGCTATATTACACGGTCATAAATAAGGACAAAAAATTAGAAGGTATCATAACGATTGAAGGCATAAAAAATACTTTTCTCGAGACGGACAGTGGCGGGCTTATTCTGGCGCATGACCTCATGGAGCCGGCCTCAGGGAGCGTTACAGAGAACCTGCCTTTGGCCGAAGCCACCGACGCCTTGAATCATTATGATACGGACTACATGCCTGTCGTTGATCCAAGCGGCAGGGTGGAAGGCGCTATCTATAAGCGGCAGATCAACAAGTTTATTTCAACTAAAATAATCGAGCTCCGGGAGAAAGTCGAATTCCTGGACGCGCAGTGACAGGTGATAAAATGAAAAGAAAAAGAGTTTATCTTGATCACAACGCGACGACGCCCATTCATCCGGAGGTTAAAAAAGCCATAGAGCGATCCTTTGATAATTTCGGCAACCCTTCGAGTTTGCATTACGAGGGCCGCCGCGCGCGCGCGTCTATCGAACGCGCGAGAGCGGACATCGCCTCTTTTATAGGCGCCTCTCCGGAAGAGATAACATTTACCGGTTCAGGCTCCGAGGCCAACAACACAATTCTCTCCATGTTTGTTTGCCCTGCCATGTCGTGCACTTATCATGCAGAAGGCAGAAATGCCATCGTGACGACGTCCATAGAGCATCCCTGCATTCTCGAGACTGCCAGATGCCTTATGGACAAGGGCATAAAGGTTTTATATCTCGGAGTGGATAAATTCGGAAAGATAAAAATGGAGGACCTGAGAAAAATCCTGGAGACAAAAAATGTAGGGCTTGTTTCCATCATGATGGCCAATAACGAGATAGGTACTATCCAGGACATAAACCAGATCGCAAAAATAGTCCATGAAAAAGGAGCGCTCTTTCATACGGACGCGGTCCAGGCCGTCGGGAAAGTGCCTGTAAATGTCAGGGAACTCGGTGCCGACTTTCTTACACTTTCGGCGCATAAAATATACGGCCCGAAGGGCGTAGGTGCGATGTACGTGAAAAAAGGGATTCCTTTCTGCCCTCTGATACGCGGCGGGCACCAGGAAAAAGGCCGCAGGGCCGGAACCGAGAACACTCTTGGCATAATAGGTTTTGGGGAGGCCGTTCGAATGCGGAAAAAGGAAATGGCCGCCGAAGAAAAAAGGCTCGCTAAATTCAAGGAAACCCTTAAAAAGGGGATAGAAGAGAAAATACAGGATGTCCTGTTTAACGGGCACCCCGCTGATTCTCTCGCGAGTACCCTAAACGTTTCATTCAGGGGCGCCGAGGGAGAGGCGATACTTCTTTATCTCGACATGGAGGGAATAGCTGTATCTACGGGCTCGGCCTGCGCTTCGGGTTCGCTTGACCCATCGCACGTTCTTCTGGCGACAGGGATCGCGGCCGAAGAAGCGCACGGTTCGATACGCATCAGCATGGGTCGGGGCACGACAGCAGGTGACATAAAATACGTGCTTAAGATTTTGCCGAAGGTAATAGCGAAAGTCCGCGGCATGTCGACGGCGTATACCAATAAATAAAAAATCGAAAAGGAAATATAAAAAATATGGAATGGATATATAGCGATAAAGCAAAAGAGCATTTTACTAATCCCCGGAACGCCTTAAAGGAAAAAGAGCGCTTTGAAGACGATGGCAAGGGTACGGTCGGAAATATAAAGTGCGGGGACGAGATGCTTGTAGCGATAAAAGTCGATAAAAAAAAGAATATCATAACCGACTGCAAGTGGAAAACTTATGGGTGCGCAAGCGCCATAGCGAGTACGTCTGTTATGTCGGAAATGGTGAAGGGAATGCCTATTGAGAAGGCGTACCATATCTCGCCCAAGGATATTACAAAAGAACTCGGCGGGCTCCCGGAACATAAAATACATTGCTCGGTTCTCGGTGATAAGGCGCTACGGGCCGCCATTGACGACTATTACAGAAGAAACGGCATGGAAGAAAAAATAGAAAAAGAAAATGCGAAAATAGTGTGCCAGTGCATGAATGTCACGGATAAGGAAATCGAGCATGCTGTTCTGGAAGGCGTCAGGACTTTATTCGAGCTGCAGGAGCGAACGAAACTCGGTACTGTATGCGGGCAGTGTAAGGAGGAAGCCACGCGGCTTTTGAACGAATACATCCGCAAACACTTTAAGTAAGCAGTTCTTTCGCGTAATTAATAAGCAAGTTTTTATATTTAGAAGACAAGGCCGAGGACATAATCAAACCCTCGGCTTTTTTAATGTAGCGCTCGATCTCTTGTGTGGCGTATTCAAGTGAGCCGTATCGTGTTAAGATCCGGCGCAGCTTAAGAAGGTCGCGCATTTTAGCGTTTTTCTTGGCAAGCATGCGTTTTATAGTCAATTTATCATTTTTGGAAGCGCTATGAAATGCGTGCCACAAAAGTAGCGTGAGCTTGCCCTCTTTCAGGTCGGTGAGCGGCGACTTGCCGGTATGTTTTTGTTCCCCGAATATCCCGAGTATATCGTCCCGTATCTGGAAGGCCCTTCCTGTGAACAGGCCGCCCTTAAAAAGGCGCTCTGACTGTAGTTTTGATGCGCCGCCAAGAGTAGCGCCTATCACGAGCGGAGATGCGAAAGAATAAGAAGCGGTTTTAAGGTCGTAAACAGCTTCTATATCGCTTTTTGATATACGCGTGATACCCTTAAGCGTGTACAAAAGTTCCGCGCCTTCCCCAAGACCGGTGAGGGCCGTTGCGCGAATGAATTTTTCGAGGGCCCTTTCCTTGCGGGCGGAGTTTTCGCGAATGGATAAAAAGGTGTCTATCGCCAGGGCGTACATTATATCTCCTATGACAATGGCGAGATCCTCGCCCGTGAATTTAGCGTGCCTCTTTTTTTTCAGGTACCTAGCGAGTCTTTTATGAAGCGATGGCCTTCCGCGCCGCGCCGGCGACCTATCAATTATATCGTCATGGATTATAAGAAAATCATGCAGGAGCTCAAGAGAAAGCGCTGTTCTGTATAGTCCCGGAGCCTCATATTTGGCGAAGCCCTTATATGCGAGCACGAGGAAAATCGGCCTTAGACGCTTGCCCTTTCCGAGCGCGAAGAGACGCATTTCTTTCGAAATTAAGGAAGAGATCGCGGGTATAGAATAGCGCCTGTCAAGGTACCGCAAGGTGCGGGGAAGTTCCCGCTCAATTTTATTTTTTATTTGGATAATCATGGATTAATGATATCATATATATAATAACGAGACAAACAAAAAGAAATCGGGACAACAAATTATAGGAGTGTAACAATGAGAAAAAAAATATGCGGAAACACATTATACGCTTTACTTTTTGCTATTGGAATATTTTTAGTTCCTCAGGCGGTTGCCCAGGACGTTGATCAGGAACTTGATACGGTAAAAAGCGAAATTAAAGAAATAGAAACAAAACAGGCTAAAACAGCCGAAGAGCTTGAGGCAGAAGAAGAAAAAATATACCAGGCCGAAAAGAAAGCAGAAGAAATAATAGAGAACAAAGAGGACCTCGAGGAACAGGTCAAAATCAAAGAGAAAGAGGCTATGCTTGCCAAGAAAGAGTTGGCCGTGGCCGAAAGAGAGGCGAAAGCCACAAAGGACCCGGAAACAATTAAAAAAGTAAAAGAACTAAGCGCCAAGGCTGAAAAGCTCAAGAAGGAAACGCTTATCTATCAGGACAAGCTTAAAATAGCTACTTCAAAATCCGCTATTGCCCAGCAAAAAATAGAAACCCACAAAAAAGAGATCGAAGAGCTTAAGGCGAATTTAAACGATTTGCGGATCCGAAAGAACGGCAAAAGAAACTTTTTCGAACAGGCGCTGGTATCCATAGGGATTGTTCTTGTCGGTTTTATAATGTTCCTGCTTCTTAAGCTTGGCGTCAAGCGGCTAGATGCTTTTCTTTCTAAGGAAAACGAGCTTCGGGAAGACGCAATGACACTGCGCCTGAAGACTTTAGGTAAGCTTACAAACTGGCTTGGCGGAATAGCAATTTTTGTGCTTGTACTTTACATGGTTCTTGAAAACCACGGGATAAACGTTGCCCCGCTTCTTGCCGGCGCCGGTATAATCGGGTTAGCCTTTGGTTTCGGGGGACAGTATCTTATACGGGACCTCATAAACGGGCTTTTTATCCTTATTGAGGGCCAGTTCCGCATAAATGACGTGGTTAAAATAAACGAAAACGGTGGCCTTGTAGAGGATATAAATCTACGCATTACGACCCTTAGGGATCTGGCGGGAAGGGTCATTATAATACCGAACGGCGAGATAAAAACCGTGATAAATTTCACGAGGGGCTATTCGCAGGCGCTTCTCGATATAGGAGTCGCGTACAAGGAAAACGTGGACGAGGTGATGAAGGTTATAAAAGGCATCGGCAAAGAAATGCGACAGGATAAGCATTTCGGACGTCTTATATTAGATGACCTTGAGATGTTCGGGGTTGATGACTTCGCGGAATCGCAGGTAACTATAAAATTTCGCATAAAGACGCTTCCCATAAAGCAATGGGAGGTCATGAGGGAATTCCGTAGGCGCCTGAAGAATAAATTCGATGAGCTTGGAATTGAAATCCCATTCCCGCACACGACCGTTTACTGGGGTACAGGAAAAGACAACGAATGGGTAAGGCACTTTGCTAACAAGATAAGCCAGGCGAAAAAATAAATTTCCAATGTATCTTTACGGAAAAAATTCAGTTCTGGAACGCTTGAAAAGCAACCCGAAAAGTGTCAAAAAAATATTCCTACAGGAAAATTTCAAGGACGAAAGGCTATTGAGCGCTGTGCGCGCTTCAAAAATAGCCTGCGAATGGGTCACTGAAAAAGCGCTTCTTAGAATAAAGCGCGCCGATCGGATGCAGGGAATCGCCGCTTTAGCCGAAGATTTTCAGTACATGCCGTATCCCGAGCTCCTGGAAAAGGGCCTGCGTGATAAGCTCTCGCTTATCTTTGTTGATAGCCTGAACGACCCGCACAATCTGGGATCCATCATAAGAATCGCGGCCTGTTTCAGCGGTTTTGGCGTTGTTATTCCGAAACATAGATCTTGCGAAGTAAACGACACTGTCGTGCACGTCTCCTCGGGCGGCGAGAACTTTGTCCCGGTTTCGATGGTCACAAACATATCGGATGCGCTCATAAAGGCGAAAAATAAAAATTACTGGATAGTGGGCACAGTTGTCGAAGGCGGGGAGGATATAAATAAAGTATCGCTTCCTTTTCCGCTGTGTTTGGTGCTGGGCTCGGAGGGGGAGGGTATACGCCACGGCGTGGAGAAGCGGCTCGAGCTTAAGGTGAGCCTTCCGATGAGAGGGGCAGCACTTTCTTTTAACGTTGCCATGGCTGCAGCCATATTTTGTCATGAAATCGCAAAACAAAAGCTTACTTAATTTTATCGCCGAGGCCGGTATGCTCAAGCGTGTTAGGCGCTCGGGTTGGTGGGTGCTCGGAATAAAGGACGCCGAGAGCGTCGCGGATCATAGTTTCAGGTGTGCGGCAATAGGCTACTTAATGGCGAAAGAAGAAAAAGCCTCGCCTTATAAGGTCCTGGTCATGACACTTTTTAACGACATGCATGAAGCGAGAATCAATGACCTTCACAAGATGGCGCAGCGTTACATAAAATTAGAAAAAGCCGAAGACAGCTCCTTTAGCGAGCAGATAGAAAAGCTGCCACTTGGCATTCGAAAAGAACTTTCCGGCCTGCGCCGTGAATACAGAGCGCAAAAGACAAAGGAATCCATCATAGCCCGCGACGCCGACATTTTAGAATGCCTGATCCAGGCAAAAGAGTACAAAGAACATGGCTTTAAAGAGGCTGTCAAATTTATGAAAAAGGCCCCGAACGTTTTAAAGACAAAAACAGCTAAAGAGTTGTGGAAACTCGCCAGATCATCGGATATTAATACGTGGTGGGAGCGCTTGAGCGTATTTGAGAGGTAGCGGGTGAGATTTTTTTTATCCGTATTACTTTGGATAACCGGACTGATGTTCACTGTCCTTTTCTGGTTCGCTGTTTTTGTCACAACTATTTTGCTTTATCCGTTCGACAAGCAAAGAAAGGCCAGCCATTGGCACGGCTATTGGTGGTCCAACGCTATGGTAGGTATGAATCCCTACTGGAAGCTCGAAATTACAGGGCTCGAGAACATTGATAAAAAACAAACCTATGTAATTATCGCCAATCACCAAAGCTTTGCCGATATAATCGTCATATATCAAATTCGCACACAATTCAAATGGGTCGCCAAGGAAAGTCTTTTTAAGGTTCCGTTTATAGGATGGACCGCGTCTTTGGCAAAGCATATCCGCATTACGCGCGGTAAATTCAGCAGTATAAAAAAAGTGTATAGAGAAGCCGCAACATGGCTAAGAAGCGGCATGTCGGTTACCTTTTTCCCCGAGGGGACGCGAAGCGAGACCGATGACATGGGCAAATTCCAGAACGGCGCTTTTAAGCTCGCCATAAAGGAAAAAAAACCCATTCTTCCAATTTCGATAACCGGCACGCGCGAGGCTATCCCGAAAGGAAGCTGGGTTTTTAAGGCAAACGTGACGGCTCATCTTAAAATCCTTTCCCCTGTTGATACCTCTTCGTATAAACCCGGGGACTTCAGACTGTTGCGTGACAAGGTGCACTCAATGCTTGAAGAGGCAGGAAGGGCCTCTTAATATCTTGACAAAGAAATGCTTCCTTGCTATAAGGACAATATGAGAATAGCTCTTCTTGTTTTACTTATTTTCCTCGCCGGGTGCTCCGGAAAACAGATGAGGGAAGAGTTTGTAGGACTCTCGATAGAGGACGTAAAAACCTCCCCTCATAATTATACGAGAGAAGTAGCTTTAGGGGCCTATGCCTCGTTTGAAAAAACAAAGGAAGTCATAAACACTCTCAATGGGAGCATAAGATACGAACACTATATTAAGCTTTTCATAATAAGCGATAATTTTAACAAAATATTCACAAATTGCACTGATACCACCCAAGTGGGTATTGTCATAACCCCTATCTCTGAAAAGAGATCCGAACTTACCGTGTACTCGGGAAATTACTACCTCGGCAACTTTGTGTTCACCAAGCTCATCGAAAACCTGAAGTAACCACTATTTTCCCTTGCTATTACTTCTAACAATGATATAATAAGCCGATTCGCGTTAGTTCGCGTTAACGTTAGTATGAGCAGCAAGTTAAAAAAAGACCTAAAACTTCTCGATGTTTTCTGCATAGCCTCCGGAGCGATGATAAGCTCCGGTTTGTTTATCCTACCAGGAGTGGCTTCCGGAAAAGTTGGCCCCGCTTTATTTCTTTCATACATCATAGCAAGTTTTTTTGCTTTGCCGGCTTTATTGAGCAAGGCAGAGCTCGCTACTGCCATGCCTAAAGCCGGAGGCGATTACTTTTTTATAACAAGAAGCATGGGCGCCGGCGTCGGGACGATCGGTGGGTCTGCGAGCTGGTTTTCTCTCTCCTTAAAAAGCGCTTTTGCCCTTGTCGGCATGGGCGCGTACGCCGCTCTCGTAATGAATGTTCCAATAAAGGCCATGGCTATAGGCTTTTGTGTTTTTTTTACGGGTATTAACATATTGGGCGTGCGCGAAGCCGGTAGATTTCAGAGGGTGCTTGTTCTGGGGCTAATTCTGGCGCTTATTCTCTACATAGTTCGCGGTTTCCCCGCGGTTGACATAAACCGCTTTGTTCCATTTGCTCCTTACGGGGAAGCGTCTATTTTTGCGACCGCGGGATTTATATTTATTTCGTACGGAGGGCTGACAAAAATAGCGAGCCTCGCCGAAGAGGTAAAGCATCCCGGCAGAAATATTCCCCTGGGCATGATACTTTCTATTATCGCGGTGGGCGTTTTATATGCGCTTGTGGTTTTCGTTACCACCGGGCTCGTTGACCCGGGCATGCTTAAAAACTCGCTTACCCCCATATCAGACGGGGCGACCGCGTCCATGGGGAAATTTGGGAACATCGTAATGTCAGTAGCGGCGCTTTTGGCTTTCATATCCACGGCGAACGCAGGCATTATGGCGGCATCGCGCTATCCCATAGCCATGTCGCGCGATAAGATCCTCCCGGATTTCTTCAATAAAATACACGAAAAATTCAAAACGCCGCACATATCTATTATCTTCACCTCTATTTTTATGGTCATTGCCATAATTTTTCTGAATCTTGAAATGCTTGTCAAGGTCGCATCGACATTCCTGATCCTTCTTTATGTTTTTGTCAACCTGTCGGTTGTAATAATGCGCGAAAGCAAAATTCAGAATTACAGGCCGCGCTTCCGTGCACCACTTTACCCGTGGCTGCAGATCGCGGGAGTAATCTCAGGAATATTGTTGCTTTTCACAATGGGCGTTGAAACCTATGCCATAACGTGCATTTTTATCGCTTGCGGGTTTACCTGGTACATGATATACGTGCGTCCCAAGGTATCGCGCGAGTTCGCGCTAATCCACGTTATACAAAGGATAACCGCAAGCGAAATTACGACGCGTTATCTTGAAACCGAGCTTAAAGGAATAATCAGGGAGCGCGATAATATTATCGAGGACAGGTTCGACCATTTGATAAAGGAATGCACCATACTTGACCTCCAAAAGCATTATACGATGGACGAATTTTTCAGAGAAACCGCGCGCGTTCTGGCTGGTGAGTTTGCGGCGGAGGAAGACGCGCTATATAATCTTTTAAAGAAAAGAGAAGCGGAATCAAACACTGTGATACGGCCGGGCCTTGCCATACCGCACATCATTGTTAAGGGTGAGGATAAGTTCAGGATTCTTCTCGCTCGGTGCAAGCATGGCATAACATTTCCGGGAGCGTCGAACGACGTACACATAGTTTTTGTCCTCGCGGGAACGAGGGACGAGAGAAACTTTCATTTGCGCGCGCTTGCCGCGATAGCTGAGATCGCGCAGGATGAGGATTTCGATAAAAAATGGCTCAACGCTAAAAATAAGCACGAGCTTAGAGATATTATTCTTCTCGCAGAACGAAAACGCTGGAAGAAAAAATGAATGAGCACATGATTTACGCGACCAAAGAAAGCGTAAATCATAGGTGCGAATTCGCCCAGCACTAATTTTATGTATTATGTTTACGTTTTAAAATGTAAGGATAGAGAAGAATTGTACTATGGCTATAGCAGCGATATCGAGCGAAGGCTTAAAGAACACAATACATCCGGTAATTACGCATTAGTTTATTACGAAGCGTTTAAAAAAGAAAAAGATGTAAGATCTCGAGAGCAAAAATTGAAACATTACGGCCAGGCAAGGACGCATCTTAAAAAAAGAATACATGAATCGATTAACGCATAAAATTAGTGCTGGGTCAATTCGGCCTTGCAGAGAGAAATTCGAGGTAGATGTAGTTATGAAAAATTTTCTGAAATTTTTCATAACTACAGGTCTCATTGAAAGGAGGTGATTTAGAAATGAAGAAACTTTATGTAGGCAATCTAAATTTTGACACAACCGAAGAGGATCTAAAGCAATTCGTAGAAGAGTTTGCCCCGACTAAGAGCGTTCAGATAATACGCGATAAATTCTCGAATCGCTCGAAAGGATTCGGGTTTGTTGAAATAGAGTCCGATGACACTCAAGAGATCGTAGGAAAACTCAACGGTGCCGAATTCAAAGGAAGAAAGCTTCGCGTTGACGAGGCGAAGCCTTTGAAGAAGGATTTTGACGGCGGAAACAGAATGTGACTTTGAGGAACTTTGTCAGAGAAAAAGAGCTATAAGTTCATTTATGGCCCTGTTTCTTCGTGGAGACTGGGGATCTCGCTTGGAATAGACCCCGTATATACGGGCAAGGGAAAGGTTTGTCCTTTTGACTGCATCTATTGCCAGGCCGGAAAAACCCGGCGTTATACGTGCCAGAGGAAGCGGTTTATCACGACGGATAAAATCGTAAGAGAGGTAAGATCGCTTCCACCTGTCAGGGCTGATTACGTAACGCTTTCCGGTGCGGGAGAGCCGACGCTGGCGCGAAATCTCGGAGAAATCATTTCTTGGCTAAAGAAAAAAAAATATGAAAAAATAGCTGTTTTAACGAACGCGGCGCTTTTTTCGAACGCGCTTGTCAGGAAGGGCCTTCGTGATGCGAATCTCGTAATAGCCAAGCTTGACGCTGCGAGCGAAGAAGTTTTTAAAATAGTTAATAAGCCAGCCGGGTACTTAAGGCTCAAAAAAGTCATTAACGGTATAAAGAAATTCAAAAAAAGCTTTAAGGGTAAACTAGCGCTTCAGATCATGTTCCTTAAAGAAAACAAACACGAAGCCCGGGCCCTTGCGAAAATCGCGCGTGAAATAAATCCCGATTTCATTCAGATTAATACGCCTACGCGGCCTTCCCGGGGCATGGCGCTTTCGCCGGACGAAATAAAAAAGATAAAAAAGGAATTTAAAGGATTGAAAGTCGTAAGCGTATATGACGCTAAAAAGAAAAAAGTCAAAACGAAAATCAAAAGCAACTTAGCAGAAAGACGTGGGAAAAGATGAGCACGCAACCGCCCGACGACCGACGTTTCGCCCGACGCAACCGCAACCGATCAACGCATGACGGGTTGACAGTATGAACATATACGACATAATCATAATCGGAGCCGGCCCTGCGGGCCTTACCGCGGCACTTTATGCATCGCGTGCGCGGCTTAAAACGCTTGTAATGGAAAGCACCTCATGCGTGAGCCAGGCTGCTACTGCCAGCCACATTGAAAACTACCCGGGTTTTGAAAAAATATCAGGCTTTGATCTGGTGGAAAAATTGAAAAAACAGGCTGTAAATTTCGGAGCGGAATTCAGGCAAGACGAGGTAATTTCTGTCAAAAAAAGCAGCGGTAATGCCTGGGCAGTAAATACATCTTCGGGAAACATTGAAGCCTTATCTCTCATAGTTGCCTCCGGCGCGAGGCCTAAAAAACTCGATATTCCTGGCGAAGAAGAGTTTCGCGGAAAGGGCGTATCGTATTGCGCGACCTGCGACGGCGCGTTCTTCAGGGATAAGAATATCGTAGTTGTAGGCGGGGGAAACACTGCCGTAGAAGAAGCCATTTTCCTTACCAAGTTCGGTAAGAAGGTTACTATTATTCACAGAAGGGACCGTTTAAGGGCGACAAAGATAATACAGGAGCGGGCCCTCGCGAATAAAAAAATAGAATTTGTATGGAATTCGGTTGTGAAGGAAATACTCGGGAAACAGAAAGTAGAAGCAATCAAGACAGAAGATATAAATGACAAAAAGACAAAAGAAATACCTTGCGATGGGGTTTTTATGCTCATAGGGTACGCCCCGAATACGGATTTTTTAAAAGGCACACTTTCTATAAACAACTCGGGCTATATCCTGACGGACGAAAACATGAAGACCTCAAAGGAGGGGATTTTTGCCGCGGGTGACGCGAGAAAGAAATTACTGCTTCAGATCATAACCGCTTGCGGCGAAGGCGCCACAGCAGCGACTTCGGCGAGACTATATGTAGAGGAATTAAAGGGAACGACATATAAATGAGCAAAGCGCTGGGGTTATTATCAGGAGGCCTTGACAGCATTTTAGCCATCAAGGTATTAGAGGAGCAGGGCATCAATGTTACCGGCATAACGTTCGTTACGCCTTTTTTCGGTCCGAAAAAGGCTGAAAAAGCGGCAAAAACGCTGGGCATCCGGCTCATTATTAAAAATATAACGGAAGAGCACCTTGTGATGCTTAAAAATCCGCGGTACGGTTACGGAAGCGGCATGAACCCGTGCATAGATTGCCATGGCCTTATGCTCAAAATTGCGGGTGAGATCATGGAGCGTGAAGGCTTTGATTTTATTTTTACGGGGGAAGTGCTCGGCGAACGGCCAATGTCACAGAATAAACAGTCTCTTGGTATCGTCGGGAAGCTTTCAGGGTACAGGGAATATATACTTAGGCCATTAAGCGCCAGGCTTCTCGAGGAAACAAAGCCGGAAAAAGAGGGCCGTGTTGACAGGTCCCGCCTTCTTGACCTTAACGGCAGGCAAAGGACAAGACAATTTGAGATGGCGGAAAAATATGGGATAAAGGATTACCCCAACCCGGCAAGCGGCTGTCTTCTTACGGACCCGGGTTTTTCAAAGCGTTTAAGAGACCTCTTTGAGAACGAGGGCGATGTTCCCACCGGCGAAATAGAGCTTTTGAAGGCCGGCCGGCATGTTCGCATGAAGGAGGGCCCTAAGATAATAATCGGAAGGAATGAAGGAGATAACATGTCTTTGGCCGGGATAGAGCAGTCTAAGTACTATCTTTTCGCGCCCATGGGCGTTAAGGGGCCGTATTGCATGATTCCTAAGAATATGAATGCGGAACTTCTTGACAAGGCTGCTTTGCTTTGTGTAAGCTATTGCAGCGCCCAAGAAGGCGAGGAAGTTACTATCAGGGAAAAAGGAAAAAGCCAAGGGAAATCCGTAAAAACAATATTTTCCAAATCCAATCGCCCGACGGAATTTGTATAGGGAGAAATTAAAATGGAATGCGAAAAAGGAAAGAACGCAGCAAATTGTAATTGCACATATGAGCCGTGCTCGAGAAAAGGCATCTGTTGCGAGTGTATACAGTATCACATGAATAATTCGCAGGTCCCGGCGTGCTTTTTTTCTAAGGAAGCCGAAAAGACATACGATCGTTCGATAGAGAATTTTATTACCGACTACAAGAAGAAAAGATAATTCCTGCGAAGCCATGAGCGAAAGCATCATGGCGTAGCAGAATGTGCCTGTAGCTCAGCTGGATAGAGCGTTTGGCTACGAACCAAAAGGTCGGAGGTTCGAATCCTCCCAGGCACGCTCTTAATTATGCAAAATCTACACGAACACTATATGCGCATGGCGCTTAAAGAGGCACAAATTGCCTTCGGAAAGGACGAGGTTCCTGTAGGCGCTGTAATTGTTTACAAAGGGCAGATTATAGCCCGGGCGCACAATCAAATAAAGATGCTGAAAGACCCTACTGCTCATGCGGAAATGATAGCAATAACGCAGGCAGCGGCATTTCTGAAGAACGAGCGATTGAACGAGTGCGACGTGTATGTTACAATAGAGCCGTGCCCGATGTGCGTCGGGGCAATGGTGCTTGGCCGCATAAAAAATTTATATTACGCCACTGAAGATCTGAAAACGGGCGCATGTGGGTCGATCTGCGATTTGATCGGGCATAAAAAACTCAATCACCGGATAAAGGTAACACAGGGCATACTTAGAGACGAGTGCCGTGCGGTTATTCAGGAGTTCTTTAAGCGAAAGCGCAGTCTTACTAAAGCATAGGCACGCCAAAATAATATGAAGATTAGGATTGACATTCCTAATTTTCATGATATACTTGCTATATGATAATCCTGAGAAAAAAATATATAGAGGAAATATCGGATAAATTCAAAGTTTTTCCGATAGTTTCAATTCTTGGGCCCCGCCAGTGCGGTAAAACAACCCTGGCTAAACAATATATTGCCGCCACGAAAAAAAACGTAGAATTTTATGACCTGGAAAAGCCTTCGGATTTCGACGCTTTAGAAGACCCATTTTTGGTGCTGGAAAAAAAGAAAGGATTAGTTGTTATTGATGAGATCCAGCGTATACCAAAAATCTTCGAAACGTTAAGAGTTATAGCAGACACTAATAAGAATGTTAAGTTCTTGATTCTGGGAAGCGCTTCCCCTCATATTATTAAAAATGTATCTGAAACGCTTGCCGGACGCGTTGGCTTCATCGATTTGTCGGGATTCAGCATTTCTGAAATGCATTACGAGCATGTGTCCAGGCTTTGGATCCGCGGGGGTTTTCCGGCAGTATATCTCGCGAAAAATGACGATATTTCATTTTTAAGAAGAGAAGAACTTATTCGAACGTTTTTAGAGAGAGATATTCAGCTTTTTGGGTTTAACATATCTCCGGTTAAACTAAGAAGATTTTGGACAATGCTGGCGCATTATCACGGCAAACAATTTAATGCCAGTGAAATGGCCAAAAGCCTGGATATTGATAGCAAGACGGCTAGAAATTATCTGGATTTGTTATGCGGTACCTATATGACAAGAGAGATTCTTCCATGGGTGAATAATACAAAGAAACGGTTAGTAAAAGCGCCTAAAATATATTTTAAGGATACAGGACTATTGCATGCCTTGTTAATGCTGAAGAACGAGAAGGAAGTTACACATCATCCTGTCTGTGGATTTTCCTGGGAAGGTTTTGCGATGGGAGAAGTGATCTCATTGATGAACCTGCCGGCGGGGAAAGTTTTCTATTGGGCCGTTCATGAGCAGGCAGAATTGGATATGCTTTTTTTTCTACACGGGAAAGCAATAGGAGTAGAGTTTAAATATAAATCAAGCCCAAAGTTCGAAAAATCCATGTTTCAGGCCATAAAGGAACTAAACTTGGAGAAATTATATATCGTGTATCCCGGGGACAAGATGCGCCCGCTCAACGATAAAGCTTCTCTTGTGCCTTTGAAAAAATTAAGTATAATAAAGAAAGAATTGGAAAATTGATCTTAGGAGAGGTACGAAAGTGGCTTAACCGGATGGCTTGCTAAGCCATTGTACCGTTAATTTGGTACCGAGGGTTCGAATCCCTCCCTCTCCGCCATCAGTCTTCGCCGCAATATTTTCATCAGGCTTCATTGAATACTTACGTATTCGATTTCGCCTGATTCCATGTTGCGGCTTCGCCTGATTAGCGGGCGATATTATC
>JADHYM010000029.1 GCA_016782445.1 Candidatus Omnitrophota bacterium
AGGATTTTTTACTCGCGCATTTTTACCTGGCGCTTGTATTCAAAAACGAGGGTAATTCAAACCACGCGATAAGAGAATACAGAAATACCATGAAGCTCTTGTTAAAGCAGGATCCACAGGATATAATTGCGTATAGTGGCGGGTTTAACGTGGCGACCCTCGCGAGCGTTTGCCGTGATAATATCGAGAGACTTAAACTGGAACAATAAAAAGAAGAACGCATGAAGTTAGCCATCTTTACCTTAGTCGGGAAAGAATACGGCGTTGATATAAAGGACATAAAAGAAGTGATACGCATGCGCAAGATCACCCCGATTCCTGACGCTGCCGCGTATGTTGAGGGCGTAATGAGCCTTCGAGGTAGGGTTGTGCCGCTCATAAACCTGCGTAAGAAACTCGGGCTCGAGATAAAAAACAATATGCACTTAAGTCGTATTATCGTCACGGACCTAAAAGCAAAATCCGTAGGCATGATAGTTGACGGTGTAAGCGATGTTCTTAAAGTAGAAGATGAGAATATTACTCCTCCGGACGAGGCATTGAAAGACGCCGAGTATCTTACAGGGGTTGCGAGGGTCGGTAAAAGGCTCATTCTTCTTGTTGATATTGGCAAGTTTCTTGCCGGGGAGGCAACGAAAAGTATCGCGAACGTGCACAAGAGGGTCGAAGTTAAGAGAAAGGGCTAGATATGACAAAACAAAAAGACGGAAAAATAATAATCGAGTTAGACGATCAGGAATTAGAAGAGGTAAAAAAGAAAAAAGAAAAAACAATCCGTGTCCTCGTATTTTCGCTCGGAGGTGAAAATTATTGTGTCGGAATTGCCGATACAAAAGAGGTTATCCGGCCGCCTGATATAACAAGGGTGCCTATGGCGCCTGAATTCGTAGTAGGAATTATAAATTTAAGGGGCGAGATCATATCCATTCTCGACATACGGCATTTCTTCGGGCTTTCGGTAAAAGAAAAAACAAAGGACATGCGTGTTATCATAAGCGATGTTACAGGTTCGGCAATAGGTATAATGGCTGACGAGGTAAAGGACACGATAGAAATCGAGGAATCCGTCATACAGCCCCCCATATCAACGCTTAAGGGCCGCCTCGCGGAGTATACCAAAGGACAGACGAGAGTCGGAAAGGATATCCTGATCCTCCTCGATCTAGGTAAGATTTTAAAATGTGAAGAAATAGAGAATTTAAGAAAAGGAGAGTAAAAAAATGAAAAATTTATTCATAACAAGCCTAAAAACTAAACTCACGTCTTTATTTCTTGCTCTATCAATAATACCATTACTTGTCGCGGGAGGCTTATCCTATAAAATAGCCGCGCAAGGTATAATGCATGAGACGTTTGCCGAGCTTGAAGGAATTGGCCAATCCCGCGAGGAAGCCATAAAAATTCTTTTGCAGGGGCAGGTTGGCATAGTAAAGGCCCTGGCAAAAAATCACATTCTTGAAGAGATGAAAAATCCGGAAATTACGGAAAAAATGATAAACGAAGAAATGAATGACGCGAAAAGTTTATTTCCGACAATGCAAGAGATCTTTGTAATGAATGCACAAGGCAAAATCATTGCCTCCTGTGACAAGGCATTTGTCGGCCTGGATAAATCACGCAACCCGTATTTTACGAAAGCTTTCGATGGAAAAAAAGCATATATAAAAGATGTGTATAAGTCGAATACAACAGACAAAATTGGTTACGTTGTGTCGGCGCCCATAAGCAGTCACGAGAAGGACGAGATAGTCGGCGTTCTTGCCGTCCGCTTTAATCTCGATATGATAACTGCACTGACAAAAAGTTCTCATGGCCTTGGCAAAACAGGGGAATCCTACGTGGTCAACAGGGATAATTTAATGATCACGGGTTCGCGGTTTATCGGTGATGACGTCATCCTCAAAACGCAGGTCACAAACGACGCGATAACAAGGGCCAGAAAAGGCGAGAATGTGCTTGAAATTTCTAAAGACTATCGAGGGACCCCTGTTCTCGGGTATTATTCGAAAAATGAACATTTTAAAGCTGATACAAAACTTGACTGGATTATTATAGTTGAAAAAGACGTAAAAGAAGCGTTCGCTCCTTTATATAAACTTCGAAACGTCATGATGGGCGTAGGCCTTATTTCGATTTTAATTATAATAATCGTTGGAATATATATAGCTACGCTTATAACAGAGCCGATAAAAGAGCTTTCAGGCATTTCCTCCAGAATAGCTAAGGGGGACCTTACATCTAAGATAACGGTAAAATTAAGTGACGAAGTTGGCGTTTTAGCGGGTAACTTCAGCGTGATGATAAATTCGCTAAAAAGTGTACTTACAAAACTGCGGGACGCCACAAGCCAGATTACCTCCGCCTCAAACGAAATCCTCTCTGCTTCACAGGAGCAGGCAACGGGAGCGAGGGAGCAGTCATCCGCAGTTGCCGAAACATCCTCGGCTGCCAAGGAGCTTTCCTCAACAAGCGAACAGGTCGGGGCAAGCATACGGAGAGTTTCAGAAGCAGCAGGCCATGCGTTAGCCGGCATGGGTAAGATAAAAGAATCCATATCGAAAACAGGCGGCATGATCACGTCTCTCGGCGAAAGATCTCAAAAGATAGGTAAAATAACAGAGCTCATAGATGATGTTGCTGACCAGACAAACCTCCTTGCTGTAAACGCTTCAATCGAGGCGGCCCGCGCCGGCGAACAGGGTAAGGGGTTTACAGTGGTAGCCGATGAGATACGCAAACTCTCTAACTCAACGGCAAAGTCAACAAAAGACATAACTTCTCTTATCGAGCTAATTCAGCATGAGATGACAAACTCTATCATGTCTATGGAGTCGAGCGTAAAAAGCGTTGACGAAGAGGCGCGCCTTGCCCACGAAACAGCCGAGCGCTCGAAGGAAATAGCCATGAGTGCCACGCAACAGATCTCGGGTTCGAAACAGATTGCCGAGGCCATGACAAACATAGACGAGGCCATGAAGCAGATAGCCTCCGGCGCCCAGCAGTCACAGGCAGCCGTCAAGCAGCTTACAGGGCTCGCGAAAGAGCTCAAGGAAATAGTGGATAAATTTAATATAGGATAACGATGCCTTTTGATAAATCAAAATTCATAGAACGCTTTAAAACCGAGACGAAGGAGCATCTTGAGAAGCTTAGCCTGGGGCTTTTAAAGCTCGAGAAGGATCCGAAAGACCACGAACTTTTAGAAGCGATGATGCGTGAGGCCCACACGATTAAGGGATCCTCTACCATGATGGGATATAACCGCATATCCGGTATCGCGCACTGGATGGAAGACGGGCTCGAGAACGCGATGAAGGGAAAGCTCGTTCTCGAAAAAGCGCATATCGACGTCTTATTTAAGGGGCTCGACACAATTGAACCTCTTTTAGAGGATAAAGTAACCTGGGAAGCTAAGGGGATTACGGGATCCTGCGTAGATGATCTGTGCAGAGAAATAGAGGATGTATTTGCGGGAAGAACTACGAAAGGGTCAAGGGTCAAGGGTCAAGTGGCAAGGGTCAAGGCGGAGGAAAAGCCTGCCAAGGAAAAAATTACGCAAGTTCCGCCGCATGTTACGGAAGAAAGCATACGCGTTGACATAGAGAAGCTGGACAAACTCGTAAATGTATCAGGAGAACTTCTCATCTCTAAAATACGCCTCACAGAATTAGTAAAAACGCTTATCAATAAAACAGAGTCGCATGAAGAATCAAGGGAATTTCTGGGCACGCTTGTTAAAGATTTTGAAAAGGTGAAATCAAACATAGACCTTCTTACGGCTGATATGCAAAACGAAATTATGCAGGTGAGAATGGTGCCTGTATCATTTCTTTTTAATACGTTCCCGAGGGCCATGCGGGACCTTGCGAGGGAAAAAGAAAAAGACATAGATTTCGAGATAAGAGGCGAAGACACTCAGCTTGATAAAGCTATTATTGACGAGATGAAGGACCCCATCATGCACCTTCTAAGAAACGCTGTTGACCATGGAATCGAAGCCCCGGATGAGCGAAAAACTAAAAACAAACCTCAAACCGGAAAAATAATTCTTTCAGCGTACCAGGAAGGCTCGCAGGTTGTCGTAGAGGTCTCTGATGACGGAAACGGCATAAATGCGGAAAAAGTAAAAAAAGAAGCCGTCAAAAAAAATCTGATTGTGTCTTCAAGAATAAACGAGATGATCGACGAACAAGTTTACCAGATTCTTTTTACGCCGGGCTTTTCTACAAAAGAAAGCGTTTCGGAAACCTCTGGGCGCGGCGTCGGGCTCGATGTCGTGCGGGAGAATATAGCCTCTCTAAAAGGAATGGTTGAGGTAAAATCCGCAGCTGGAAAAGGTGTCCGGTTTATAATGAGGGTTCCGCTTACGCTCGCGATTACGGAGAGCTTGCTCGTAGCTGCGGGAAGCGACATATTTGCTATACCAATAGATACAGTGGTTGAAACGATAAGGGTAAGCCCGGATGATATAAAAACAGTGGAAACAAAAGACGCAATAACCGTGAGGGGCCATATAATACCGCTTGTGCGCCTCAACGACATTTTTGGGTTACCGAGAAGAGGTATTATCGAGAAGAAGTTTCTTCCTGTTGTAGTAGTGCAATCGGTTGAAAAACGTGTGGCAATACTCGTAGATGAACTCATGGGCCGGCAGGAAATAATAAGCAAGGCAATAGGCGATCTATTAAAGAACATGAAGAATGTAGCCGGCGCCACGATATTAGGAAGCGGAAAGGTCGTGCTCATTTTGGACATACCGTCTATAATAGAGGCCGCCGAAGGAGCCATAATAAAACGTTCAAGTGTAAAGGCAAAGGAAGCGCCTAAAGCCAAGAAGAAAAAGACGATACTTCTCGCCGAAGACGTGTTGAGCACTGCAATGCTAGAGAAAAATATCCTCGAGTCTGTAGGTTATTCCGTTGTTATAGCGCGGGACGGGAAGAAAGCGCTCGAGAGGGCAAGCCAGGAGATGTTTGACCTTGTTATTACGGACGTCCTGATGCCGCGCATGGACGGATTTGAGCTTGTTTCCGGCTTAAGAAAGAACAAACTTTATAAAGATGTCCCTATAATAATCGTCACGACGCGTGAGTCAGACGCAGATAAACGCCGGGGCCTTACTGCAGGCGCGGATGCTTATCTTTTGAAAAGCGAATTTACAGGAGAAGGTTTGTTGGACACGATCGAAAGGTTGCTAGGATAAGGGGCAAGGAGGAAAGATGCCAAAAAAGATACTGATTATCGAGGACAATTCCGCAGACGCGGAGATGGTGAAGGGATTGCTGGAACATGAGGGTTTTAACGCTTTTGTGGCGAACAACGGAGGAGAGGGAATTAAAAAAGCGCTAGAGATAAAACCGGATCTTATATTGCTGGATCTTGTACTTCCGGATATGACCGGCTTCAGTGTATGCGAGAAACTTAAAAATGAGCCGAGCCTTAAAAATACAGTTGTCGTTGTCCTTACCATAAAAGCCGATATTGAGAGCATCACAAAGGCTTTCAGCGCTAAGGCGGACGACTATATCATAAAGCCTCCGGTGCCCGAGTTTTTGGCAAGAAAACTAAAACTCTATTTAGGAACGAGGTAAAAATGCAGAAAAAAGTTTTGATAATAGAGGATAGCCGGATAGACGCTGATATCGTAAAAGAGCTTCTTGAGTCGAGTAATGTTATTACCGAAGTTGCTCAAAACGGGGAAGACGGCCTTAGAGCCGCCGAAAAAACAAGGCCCGACCTCATAATACTGGACCTCATGCTTCCCGGCATGAGTGGTTTTGAGGTGTGCGAAAAGCTTAAAAAGAACTCGAAGACATCAGGGGCTACCGTGGTAATATTAACCGTGAGAGACGAGGTTGACGACATAAACAAGGCATTTCGAGCCGGAGCGGACGACTACATCATAAAGCCCCCGAACCCGGAGTTTCTGGTAAGAAAAATAAAACTGTACCTCTCGGTAAAATAAATGGCTGGAAAAATAAAGGTCCTTATAGTAGACGATTCGGCCCTGATGCGTGAAGCGCTTAAGTCGATTATAGCTTCTGACCCCGGAATGGAAATAGTGGGTACGGCTAAAGATGGGGAGGAAGGGACGAAAAAGGTCTTTGAACTCAAACCCGACGTCATAACCATGGATCTAAAGATGCCTATCATGACCGGCCTTGAGGCCATACAGGACATAATGAAACAGCGTCCGACACCGATTATTGTCGTGAGCTCAATGGACGTTAAGGTAATCGTAAAAGCGCTCACGATAGGCGCTATGGACTTTGTACCTGTGACGCAGGATATCGAGGTAATAGAGATGGACCTCCTTGAAAAAATAAAGATAGCTTCAAGGATCAAGCCATTACGCAGGATAAATATAGGAAAGCCGCCGAAAAAACTGGCCGTTAAAAAAACGGCCGAATGCAAAATAATCGCTATAGGAGTATCAACGGGCGGGCCCCAGGCCCTTCAAGTTGTCTTATCAAAAATACCACAAAATATTCCGGCGGGGATACTCGTTGTTCAGCACATATCAGACGGGTTCGTGAATGGGCTTGCCGAATGGCTGAAGGCCGGCTCTTTTCTCGATATAAAGACAGCCAAAGCAGGCGATATTTTAAAAAAAGGGGAAACTTTATTTGCGCCTGATAAGTATAATATGAATATAGAAAATAATGGAAAAATAATACTTAAGGAAGATACCTCAAGACGCATGATACACGTTCCTTCGATAGACGAGACGATGAAGTCAGTCGCGGAAACCTACGGCAAGAACTCTATAGGCGTCATAATGACGGGGATGGGACGCGACGGCGTGGAAGGGATAAAAGCTATTAGCGCTGCGGGTGGCACAACCATAGCGCAGGACGAGGCCTCGTCGGTTATATTCGGAATGAATAAACTTGCCATAGATACCGGATGCGTGGATATGGTAGTTCCGCTTGAACAAATAGCAGATGAGATTTTGAAGGCACTTTGATGGATAAGAAAAAAATACTTATAGTAGAAGACAGCCCCACGATGCGTGACATGGTATCGTATCGCCTCCAGGCGAGCGGCTATGAAACAGAAACCGCTTCATGCGGGGAAGAGGCCCTTAAAAAGATAAAAGAGCTCAAACCGGATCTCGTACTATTGGACGTGAAAATGCCCGGCATGAACGGCTTCGAGGTTTGCCAAAGATCCAAGAGCGATCCGGAAACTAAAGCCGTACCGATAATATTTCTAACGACAGCCGCGCAGGAGTCGGATATCATTAAGGGAAAAGAGCTTGGCGCGGACGGATACCTCACAAAGCCGTACGACGGCAAGGAGCTAATAAAGGAAATAGGTAGAATTCTAAACTAAAGGAGGAAAGCATGGTGAAAAAAATATTGGTTGTCGACGATGAACAAGAATTCATCGATATAATGCGTATACGCCTCACTGCCGAGGGGTACGATGTTCTGGAGGCTCATGACGGGGAAGAGGCCATTAAGGTGGCCGAGGCTAAAAAACCCGACGTAATTTTACTTGACATAATGATGCCTGAGAAGGACGGCTACACGGCGCTAAGGGAGATGAAGCATCTAGAGAAAACAAAATCCATACCCGTCATCGTTGTAACCGCCAAGACGGGACTCAAGGACCTCTTTGCGCTGGAGGGCATAAAGGATTACATTGTGAAGCCATTCGAGACGGATGACCTTCTCCTTAGAATAAAAATGGTCACGGAACGAAAAAATGCCTGAAAAAAGAATCTTGATCGTGGATGACGAGAAGGAGCATTGCGATTTCTGCATCGAATATCTTACGAGCCGCGGTTACAGCCCGGACATCGCTTATGACGGCTTGAACGCTAAGTATTTGCTCGAGTGCAATAGATACGATGTGATATTCTTCGACTGTAACATGCCGGAGCTCTCAGGAGTGGAGCTCATAAAAGTAATACGCGAGAAGAATCCCGAAGCAAAAGCAGTAATGATATCAGGATACGAGCTGATTAACGAGGATTTTGCAAAGGATTTAAAAGTGGATAAATTCTTAAGCAAGCCGGTTTCATTGCAGAAACTAAGGGAGATAATCGAAAATGGCTAAAAAAATACTGATAGTAGACGACGAGCTACTAATACTTGACTTGTTGCAGGTCAGGCTGGAAGCCAATAAGTTTGAAGTCATAAAGGCGACGAACGGCGAGGAAGCCCTTGAAAAAGCAAAAGGAATTCCCCGCCCCGATCTCATAGTTTTGGATGTCCTGATGCCGCCTCCGAACGGCTTTCAGGTATGCCGAACCCTGAAGGACGACCCTGACTACAGAGACATCCCTATAATACTTTTGACGGCCAAGAGCACTGAAAGCGACAAGTTCTGGGGAACCGAATCAGGGGCGGATGCCTATATTACTAAACCCTACAGTGCCGAGGAGTTTGTAACTCTAATAAAATCGCTTATCAAAAAATGAACTGTATGCCCCGGGATAAAAAGAAATATTTCGCTGTTATATCAGTTTTATTGCTATGCGTGGCTGTCCTTTCGGCATATTTCTACCTTTCAACCCGGCCGGAAGGCCTTAATGCCGTAAGAAAATGGTTTATCCTGCTTGATTATAGAGGCGCTGAATCCTTGCCCGATCCTTCGGAAGTAAAAAAGTTTGACATGGCCATTCTGGACCCGGACAGCCACCCCCCATTAAAAGAGATAAAGGATAATATTATATTGATCGCCTACCTGAGCGTTGGAGAAGCAGAGGGCTACAGAGGCTACTGGGAAGAAATAAAAGACAGGCCATGGGTTATCGGAGAAAATCCTTTCTGGAAGGAAAACTACTACGTTGACGTAAGAAACAAAGAATGGCAAAAGGTTATTCTGGACGAAGTGATACCCGGGATAATAGAAAAGGGGTTCAAGGGCATTTTTTTGGATACCCTCGACACCTCTTCAATGCTTGAGGAAAAATACCCGATAAAGCACGCCGGCTCTGATAGGGCTATGATAGGCCTTGTCAGAGCCATCCGCGAAAGCTACCCGGAGCTTTTTCTTATAAGCAACAACGGCTTTTCCGTATTAAAGGATATAGCGCCTTTTCTGGACGGCATGCTTGCGGAGGATATCAACATGATGCCGGATTTTGAGAAAGCCGGCTATAAAAAAGTTCCGGAAAACGAAAGCGCATATAAGATCGAAATACTCAAAGAGCTTAAAAAAGAATACGATATACCTGTTTTTGTGATCGACTACGCCCCGCAAGGCGATAGGCACGCCTTACGGGAATGTATCGCTGAAAGTAAAAAACTCGGTTTTA
The DNA here is from genome assembly GCA_016782445.1 of Candidatus Omnitrophota bacterium. Taxonomy (GTDB): domain Bacteria; phylum Omnitrophota; class Gorgyraeia; order JABMRN01; family RBG-13-46-9; genus BS750m-G79. Next base: position 9,269 of record JADHYM010000029.1, read on the forward strand.
AACCGTATATCGCTGAAAAGGAACTCTCGAGGATTTATGAAAATTAAAATTGTTGTCCTGTGCGCAATAGCCGTATTTACAAGTTTTTCATACACGCGCGCCGCGGGCGCAAGCGAGCCGCGCACTATTATAGGACTCTATGATTCCACGGAAGCGGAGAATCCGAGAGACGATCAGAATTTCATACACAGAAACGCGGAAATGGTTTTTAACTATCTGGGCCTTAAGGTGAAATATCATGATGTATCCAAGGGCGTTCCGAAAGATGTTCCCATGGATGAGGTTCTTGGCTTTATATCGTGGTTTGCGGACGATAAGCTCATAGGTGCGCGCGAATACTGCCGGTGGATGTCCGAGATCATAAAAAAAGGAAAGAAATATATTGTTCTGGGCAATTTCGGCGCTTATGTGGACGCGGGAACGAAGCAGGTAGTTCCTTTGGAAGAACTGAATAGCGCTTTTAACGCGCTTGGCCTTCTGCATATCGGCAATTGGAGCGACAACCCGCTTTTTATAGAGATCGCGGAAAAAGACCCTGACATGGTAGAATTTGAAAGAACTCTCGAGAATGAAGCGGGTTTGTACGAGAGAATAATCGCCGTTCGTGAAGGCAGTAAAGTATATCTTAAGCTAAAGAGAACCGACTTAAGCGACAGCTTAAGCGACGCCGTTTGCGTGACGTCCGAGGGTGGTTTTGTGCTGGAAAGTTATGCTATTTTCACCGACTATGTTACCGAAAAACGCCAGTGGCGCATAAACCCGTTTTTGTTTTTCGAAGAAGCCCTCTCCTTAAAAAAGGCCATGCCGCGCTACGACACCACCACGCTTTTCGGCCGCAGGGTATTCTATTCACATATCGACGGGGACGGCGTCAGGAACATCTCCCTCATAGATAACAAAACGTTCTCGGGAGAAATTATACTAAATGAGATTCTGAAAAAATACGACCTGCCCGTGACAGCTTCCTTTATTACGGTTGACATCAACCCGGAGTATTCTGGCTCCGAAAAGCTCGTGGCAATAGCGCGGGAGATCTTAAGCCTGGACAATATCGAAACCGGCATACATGGTTTTACGCACCCGCTTGACTGGGAGAGGCAGCTTACCGTCTTTAGCGTAAGGGGTTATTCGAGGCCCGCTCTCATGGATAGTGACAAAGAACTCGTTTCAGAATCGCATTATGCGACCGCTGCCATTGTAACTGTAAGCCGCGAAGAATATTTGAATAAGGAAATAAAGGGCGCTGCCGAGTATACGAACGCCTTTTTGGACCCGGAAGGGAAAAGAGTCCTCATAAACCAGTGGACCGGCGATTGCAGGCCGCCTGCGGAAGCCATAAGCTTAGCGGATAACCTCGGCCTCGAG
>JADHYM010000030.1 GCA_016782445.1 Candidatus Omnitrophota bacterium
TGGAAGCGAGCAGCTTATCTTGAGTTTTTGAAGGCGAGGGTGCGGCTGTTGGAGATGATGCGGTCTATGTCGCGTTTTTTTAGGCCTAGCGCCTTTAGAAATGCGTTGCGCTTTTTGTCATCGATAAGGTCCGAGGGCGCGTGCGAATCCGTATTGAGGACAAGGCGCGCGCTCATTTTTAGCGCAAGGCGCACCAATCTTTTATTCGGCTTGGCATGGCTCTTCCTTGTTGTGATTTCAAGAAATATGCCTTTTTTCTCGGCGAGCTTTACGTCTTCTTCTTTTATCATCCCGGGGTGGGCAAGTATATCTACGCCGGCAATCATGAATGCTTTATTCGTCCCCGGCAAAACAGGCTCTGAAATTGTTTCACCGTGTCCGACTACGATTTTTGCGCCCAGCTTTCTCGCTCGATTCACCAGGCGTTTTATGCTTTCAACCGGAGCATGTGTTATCTCAACCCCGGGAATTACCTTTATGCGCCAGTATTTATTTAATTCTTTAGCCGCTTTCATGATTCTCGGTAAAACAAAATCCATGTTCGATGCGTCAACGTGGTCAGTGAGCGCGATTGCCTTGTATCCCTTCACCTGAGCGCGCCTTACGAGCTCACTAGGCAACAATGCCCCGTCACTTAATAAGGTATGAGTATGAAGATCAATCATAAGTTCCTTTCAAAAAAAATTTGGCGCGCCTGCCCCGAATCGAACGGGGAACCTTTTCCTTAGGAGGGAATTGCTCTATCCAATTGAGCTACAGGCGCTTCATCTTTTGAACTTCTCCGAGTTCCTGCGAAGCCACACGCGAAAGCAATGTGGCGAAGCAGAACAGGGACGAAAAATTTTATTCCTTATCGTATTTCACCAGCGAAAAGACAGGTACACCTTTAATCTTATCGCGCCCTTTTAAAAATTCAAGCTCTATCACAAAAGCTGCTTCCACGATTTTTCCGCCTAATTTTTCAACGAGTCCTATAGCAGCGGCCGTGGTCCCGCCGGTCGCGAGAAGATCGTCTAAGAGAAGCACTTTGGCACCCTTCGGAAAAGCGTCCTTATGAATTTCAAGCGTGTCCTTGCCGTATTCGAGGTCATAGCTCACCTCGTACGTGTCCGCCGGGAGCTTTCCTTTTTTTCTTACCAATACGAGTCCCGCGCCGATTGCGTAGGAAAGCGCCGCGCCGAAAATAAACCCTCTTGACTCGACGCTTACTATGTACTCTACGTTCTTTTCTCTGTAACGGGCGGCAAGCTTATCGACCACAAGACAGAATTTTTCTTTATTTCCTATGAGTGTTGTTATGTCCCTGAATACAATGCCTTTTTTCGGAAAATCCGGAATATTTCGTATAAAAGTTTTAAGTTCTTCCATGTGCGCCTCGAGTTTCTTTCTTTTTTTCTTCATCTTCTGTCATGTATTCCCGGAGCTTTCTCATGGCTACGCTTTCGATCTGCCGGACACGCTCCCTTGTTATACCAAAATGCTTTGCCGTCTCCCGAAGCGTGTGCCTGACGCCATCCTTCAAGCCAAAGCGAAGACTTAATATTTTTTTCTCCCGCGGCGACATTTTATCAAGGAGGTCCTTTACCCTTTCATGGAGAAGAAAATTACTAAGCTCCCCCACCGCGCTTGCCGTTTTCTCGTCCTCTATGAGATCCAGAAATTCCGTCGAGCCGCTCTGGTCTATGGGGGCATTAAGGCTTGATACGGTGCTTGCCATCTTGCTAAGTTGCCTTACCCTCTTGATGGGAATCTTCATTCTTTTAGCTATTTCGGCAAATTGAGGCTTGCGCTTGCGTTTTGCGGCGAGCTGGTTTGAAACCTTCTTAAGCCTCATTAAAAGTTCTATTACATAAACCGGTATTCTGACGGTCTTTCCCTGATTCGCTATCGCGCGGGTTATGTACTGCTTTATCCACCAGGCAGCGTAGGTAGAAAACCTGTACCCCTTGTGCGGATTAAATTTTTCCACTGCCTTCATGAGACCCAGGTTACCCTCTTCGATAAGGTCGAGCATGGGAACGCCCAAGTAGCTGTATTTTTTCGCGATATTTATGACAAGGCGAAGGTTCGACTGTATCATCGTCTTTCGGGCGTGCTTGTCGCCTTTCTTTATCCTTTTCGCAAGATCCTTCTCCTCCTTTGCGGTTAGAAGAGGGAGTTTGTTTATGTCTTTTAGGTAAAGCCTTATAGGGTCCATTATTTCTTTTTATCCCTGACCGCTGCCTGCGCCGCGGCAAGTCTCGCTATGGGCACCCTGAACGGAGAACAACTCACGTAGTTCATCTTTACCCTATGGCAGAATTCTACGCTTTCCGGATCACCTCCGTGCTCACCGCAAATCCCCACTTTAAGGTCCTTACGCGCGCAGCGGCCCCGCTCTATGCCAAGTTTTATAAGCTCCCCTATGCCGTCCTGGTCTATGGTCTGGAACGGATCCGCGGGAAGAATTTTTGACGTGAGGTAATCAGGAAGAAAACCCCCTATGTCGTCGCGGCTGAATCCAAATCCCATCTGCGTAAGGTCATTTGTTCCGAATGAGAAAAATTCCGCTTGCTTTGCCATAGCAGCTGCCCTTAATGCGGCGCGCGGGATTTCGATCATTGTTCCAAACATGTAGGAAAGTTTTTTAAGCCCTGATTTAGCCAGTACTTCCTTATATACCCTGTCAACGATAACCTTCTGGTTATCAAGCTCTGTTTCCGCGCAGGTAACCGGGACCATTATCTCGGGGCACGCTTTTTTTCCGTCCTTCACAAGCTCTGAAGCAGCTTCGAGTATCGCGCGCACCTGCATCTCTGTAATTTCGGGATACGTAACACCCAGCCTTACGCCCCGGTGGCCGAGCATTGGATTATTTTCTTTCAGGCTTTCCGCGCGTTTTTTCAGTTCGCCGAGCTGAACGCCGAGTTCGCCGGCGAGCTCCTTAAGCTTGTCCTCGCTATGCGGTACAAACTCGTGAAGTGGGGGATCGAGAAGCCGTATCGTAACCGGGAGCCCTTCCATCACTTCCATTGTTGCTTTCATGTCGCTCTTCACGAACGGAAAAAGCTCCTTAAGCGCCTCTTCTCTTTCGGCCCTTGTCTTTGACATTATCATTTTACGCAAAAGAAAAAGCGGCTTGTCACTTCCCTCCCCGTAAAACATGTGTTCCGTGCGGAAAAGCCCTATCCCTTCGGCCCCGAACTTTATCGCCTGCTTGGCATCTTTCGGCGTATCAGTGTTCGTGCGTACTTTAAGGATACGGATTTTATCCACAAGCTTCATGAGTTCGGCGAACGGCTTGTTACGCTCAAGATCAATGTCAACTAAGGAAAGCCTGCCTTCGTAAACAGTACCTTTGGTACCGTTTAGGCTGACCCAGTCCCCTTCCTTAACAATGGCGCCGCTTTTCGTAGTGAAAGATTTTTCATCGTCCGCGATTTCTATATCTCCGCATCCTACTATGCAACACTTACCCCAGCCCCTGGCTACCAGAGCCGCGTGCGAGGTCATGCCGCCCTTGCTGGTAAGAATAGCCTGCGATTTATGCATGCCGTCAACGTCTTCCGGGGAAGTCTCTTCGCGTACAAGTATTACCTTTTCGCCGCGCGAGGCCCATTCTACTGCATCCTCGGACGTGAAAACCGCTCTTCCCATGGCCCCTCCGGGACCTGCGGGCAGCCCTTTGGCTATCACAGGGTGCGCCTTTTCGGCTTGAGGGTCTATCATAGGAAGAAGGAGCTCGACAAGCTGGTTCGGTGCCACGCGCATAATAGCCGTCTCGGCGTCGATAAGCTTTTCTTTATACATCTCGACGGCTATCTTCACAGCCGAGACGCCGTTGCGCTTTCCGACACGGCATTGCAACATGAAAAGCTTGTCCTTTTCAATTGTAAACTCTATGTCCTGCATGTCCGTGTAATGCTTTTCAAGTCGCGTGCGTATGGAATCGAGCTCTTTATAGATCGAAGGCATTATTTTCTCGAGGGTCGGAAATTTTTTCGACTGCTCGTTTTTCGAATAATCATTTACGGGCGCGGGCGTGCGGATGCCCGCGACAACGTCCTCTCCCTGGGCGTTGACGAGGTATTCTCCGTAGAAACGGTCTTCGCCATTCGCCGGGTTGCGGCTAAAGGCAACGCCCGTAGCGCAGCCATCGCCCATGTTCCCGAATACCATAGCCTGAACGTTAACAGCCGTGCCCCATTCGTCCGGTATTCTCTCTATACGGCGATACTCGATGGCGCGCTTTCCGTTCCAGCTGGCAAATACAGCGCCTATGCCTCCCCAGAGTTGGAGATCCGCGTTATCCGGGAAGGGTTTTCCGAGAACGTCGTTAATCGTCTTCTTGAAATCCTGAACGAGTTTTTTAAGGTCCTCTACTTTTAGCTCCGTATCAAGCTTATAGCCTTTCGCTTTTTTAATACTTTCTATTTTTCCGTCCAGCACTTTTCGTATGCCTTTTCCGCCCTTTGGCTCAATGCCGGCAGCCTTTTCCATTACGACATCGGAGTACATCATTATGAGGCGCCTGTAGGCGTCGTAGGCAAATCTCTCATTTCCTCCCGTCATCTTTATAAGGCCCGGTAAAGTTTTTTCGGTAAGCCCGACATTGAGGACCGTGTCCATCATGCCCGGCATGGATTTTCTGGCTCCTGAACGAACCGATACAAGAAGCGGCCGGTGAGTGTCTCCGAATTTTCTCCCCATTAGTTTTTCTACTTTTGCGAGCGCCTCTTTTGCCTGGCGCTGGAGCTCCCCGGGATAAGTTTTTTTGTTGTCATAATAATAGGTACAGACATCTGTCGTAATTGTAAATCCCGGCGGCACAGGAAGCCTTAGCTTGGGATGCCCTGCCATTTCGGCGAGATTCGCACCCTTGCCCCCGAGAAGGTTTTTCATGCTCTCATTTCCGTCGGCACGGCCTCCGCCGAAGGAATAAATGTATTTTTTTGTCTTCATTTTTTGCTTACGCTTTGTTGCCATCTCCTTTTTGCTCCTTTCTTCAATGAGACCTGGATTTATGGGAAATTTTCAATTTTCCATAAATCCATCTTCTATGAACTTCTGCTTTTAAGGATCGAATTGAATCCGCCGAAGCCGAACTTCTATGAATTTCTTCTATGGCGTAGGCGGAGCTTCTCACTTTATCTTGTTGTCTATATACTGTTTTAATTTATCAATGCTGATCCTCTCCTGCTTCATCGTATCCCTGTCCCTTACAGTCACTTTTTTATCCGTAAGGCTTTCAACGTCAACCGTTATGCAATAAAGCGTTCCTATCTCATCCTGGCGCCTGTAAAGCCGGCCGATGGACGCGGTGTCATCGTAAGAGACCTTATAAGAGCCCCTTAAATCTTTGTAAATCTCCCGCGCCATGCCAACAACCTCGGGACGGTTCTTTAAAAGCGGCAGGACCGCTGCTTTAATAGGCGCGAGCGCTTTATGTAACCCGAGCACAACTCTTTTATCTTTGCGAACCGTCTCTTCCCTGTAGGCATCCGTTAAAAACGCCAGAACTGCCCTATCAACGCCGCCCGAGGGCTCTATTACGTGAGGGACGATCTCTTTTTTGGTCTCTTCGTCAAAAAAGCCAAGGTCTTTACCGCTTACCTTCGAATGCTGCTTAAGGTCAAAATCCGTCCTGTTTGCTATGCCTTCGAGTTCGGCCCACGCGAAAGGAAAATTAAATTCTATATCATAACAGCATTTCGCGTAATGCGCAAGCTCTTCCTTGGCATGTTCTCTCAAGCGTATGTTCTCTTTTTTTATGCCGAAACGCAGGTACCACTGGAAACGCTCGTCAACCCAGTATTTAAACCATTTTTCGCTTTCGTCGGGACGGGTGAAGTATTCGAGCTCCATCTGCTCGAACTCGCGGGAGCGAAAAGTGAAGTTGCCGGTCGTAATTTCGTTCCGGAAGGCCTTGCCTATTTGCGCGACGCCGAAGGGAAGCTTTCTTCTCGAAGCGATACTTACGTTTTTGAAATTCACAAATATGCCCTGGGCCGTTTCGGGCCGCAAATAAACCTCGTCTGCTTCCTGCTCAACCGAACCCATGAATGTCTTGAACATCAGGTTAAAGGCTCGCGCGTCAGTAAGTTCCCCTCCGCATTCGGGGCATTTTTTACTCTTAAGCTGGTCGATCCGGAATCTTTTCTTACAATCCTTGCAGTCCACCAAAAGATCTTTGAAACCCGTTACATGGCCCGAGGTTTTCCAGACTTCCGGATGCATTAATATCGCCGCGTCCAGGCCCTCAATGTCATCTCGCTCGTAGACCATGCTCTTCCACCAGGCATTTTTTACGTTATTCTTGAGCTCCACGCCTATCGGGCCGTAGTCCCATACGCTGCCAAGCGATCCGTATATTTCGCTCGACTGAAAGATGAATCCGCGCCGCTTGCAAAGCGAAGCTATTTTACTTAAATCAGCCATATCCTCTCCTATACTCCTATTTTCTCAATAAAGTTAAGTGTCTTCGATTTCGTATCCATGTGATATCTTAAGAAATTTTTTAAAATTCTCTCGAGCTCCCTTCCCACGGCGTTCGATACCTTTATTCTGGTAGCTTTCTCATGGGGAAGTTCGAGTATCTTCGATATAAAATTTATCGTTCCGGCTGTTATGGATGAGGCCCTCCGGTCCTTCTCGAAGCATCCCTTGCACAGCACTCCACCGAGTGAGAAGCTGAAGCGTCCGGAAGAGTTAGCAATCCTTGACCCGCAGCCCGCGCATGCATTAACAGTCGGCATAAAACCTAGGATGTTTAAAAGCCTTACCTCGAAAATGCGCGCGGTGCGCTTCGCGCTCGCCTTTGTCGAAAGAAGCGAGAGGGAGTTCTGTAAAAGCTCATAAAGAGCTTTATTCGCATCGTCAAACACCGTAACAGCATCGAGCGTTTCTATAAAATAAAGAGCGTATAAAAGCCTCTCAAAATCGGCGCGTATCCTCGGAAAAAAATCCACGAGCTCACACTGAGAAAGCGTGAAAAAATCTTTTTTCTTTTTTTCGTAAAATACGACCTCGTCCAGCGCGAAAAGCTCGTAGGAGCTCCTGAAAAGATTCTCCGGGCTACGCACCCCTTTTACAACCGTCCGTATCTTGCCGAAGTCCCTGGTGTATATAATCAGAACCAGGCTCGTCTCCCTTAGCTCGCGCTTCTTGAGTATGAAGCCGGCCGTTTTCTGGATCGCCATTTTTGGCCTATTTTTCTCTGATAAAAGGTGCGATAGTGCCGCTCGAGACTACTATCTTAATGCCCTGCTCAACCGTAATATCAAGTAGCTTTATTTCGCGCTTCGGGACCAAAAGAAATATGCCGCTTGTCGGATTCGGGGTCGTTGGTACGAATACGCTGACGAGATCTTCCGTAATATTGTTTTTGAACTCTCCTTTTGCTTCGGTAGTGGTGAACCCTAACGAATAAAGGCCCTTGCGCGGGTATTCGATCAGCACGACGTCCCGGAAAAGTACTTTTCCACGGCCAAGAAATGCCGAACCTATTTCTTTTGTCACGCTGTATACTTTTCCGAGTACGGGTAGCTTGATAAATATTCTCTCGCCAAAAGTAAAAAATCTTCTAAGAAACAGAAATTTTGCTGCCCAGCCAATAAAAGATATAAACACTATAACTAGAATAAAAATCAGGATATTCGCTATATATTTACTATGTGCCGTAAGATAGGGGTTTATCTTGAGCATATTGGCGAGCGGGTTAAGTATGAAATAATTAAGCTGAATGGCCAGAAATCGAATTATGATAACAGTAATCGCGACCGGAAATATGATGGCTATACCTGTTATGAAATTATTTCGAAATTTATGAAGCATATTTTCACCTCTTATTTAAAAGAAAATCTGAAAAACTAAAAAAGTTGCCGCTATTCCCAGAACCGCGCCGGCTATTACCTCCCATATTGTATGAATGTTATCCTTGATCCTGTGCCTGGCTATAAGGAATGCCATTATGAAACTCAAGAATACGACGAGGTTGTTTCTCACGGAAAGCGTTATTATGGTCCAGATCGAGAAAGCGAACGCAGCGTGCCCGCTCGGCATTCCTCCCCTGAAGGGCGTGCCCTTGTGAAATAAAACCTTCCCCGCGACAATCAGAAAAAGTAAAGCAATAAAAATTATAAGGCTCACGTGCCATGGCGACTGGCGTATTCTGTAAACGCCCGTTTGTATGTCGAAGGGGAACCTGTTCCAGAAGACGACATATCCGACAGCTATCGCATTCACTGCGGCGAGGAACACGGCTCCGGCCGTCACGTCCTTTATTACGCGCACAACAGGGTGGAAAAAATCTTTTACAATATCTATTGCGAGTTCCGCAGCAGTATTCAGCATCTCGAGGGCCAGGACGAGTATTATTGCCCCGAAAAGAAGAAGAAGTTCTACCTTCGAGACATTAAGATAAATCCCCAGTATAAGGATCAGCGTCGCGATTAAAAAATGAAGGCGCATGTTCCTCTGGGTTTTTACTACATATATAAATCCCTCTACGGAGGAATTAAGGCTTTCTACGAAGTTCTGTTTTTTTATTTTTTCTTCCGTTCCGGCCATCTTTTCCTTACTTAATGAATTTAAGAATTTTTGTTTCCATTTTTCTTATTCTTATTCTTTCCTTCTTTGTCTTATCCGTCATCCCCATAAGGTGCAGCACCCCGTGTATCGTATAGAGAATGACTTCCCACGCAAAGCCCGTTCCATAAACACGGGAATTCCTTTTTGCCGTATCAGAGGATATATATATATCTCCGACGAGAGGCGTTCCCGCGAGCCCGAAAGCGAGCACATCAGTGGGGTGCGGCTTTCCCATATATTTTTTATTAAGCTTTTTTATCATTCCGTCGTTTACAAATGTGATGTCAAGCGAGACGCTCTTTTTACCGAACTTTTTTAATACTGCGAGAGCTACTTTTTTTATGTCTTTATGGAATATTTTTCTTTTCTTATTGAGATTGCTTACTTCTATTTTTAAGGCCATTTTTCTTTTCTTTTTTAATTCGCGAATCCGGGTATTCAAGGCGCGTGTGAAAAACAGCCGTCAGGACGCGCATGAAACTCTCGGATATTTTGTTAAGGTCCTTGAGCGTAAGGTCGCAGTCGTCAAGCTGGCCGTCTATGAATTTATTATTTATTATTTTCTGAACAAGCCCCTTTATGCGCGCAGGGGTGGGGTCGGAGAGCATGCGTGAGGAGGCCTCAACAGCGTCGGCTAAAAGGACGATCGCCACTTCCTTTGATTGCGCCCTCGGGCCGTGGTACCTGAATTCCTCTTCTTTCAGTTCATCGTCGTGCTTTGCTTTTTCCAGTGCCTTCTGGTAGAAATAATATATTATGCTTGAGCCGTGGTGCTGGATTATAAAATTCACTATGGCTTTATTCAGTTTATACTTTCGCGCCAGTTCAACGCCGTCCTTTACGTGATTCGTTATTATAAGCGCGCTCATTGAAGGGGAAAGCCCCTCGTGCCTTGAGGGCGAGCTCATTCTGTTTTCTACAAAATACTCTGCTTTTTCTATCTTTCCTATGTCGTGGTAGTATGACCCTACGCGCGCCAGGAGCGCGTTAGCGCCGATAGCGCCACACGCCTCTTCTGCCAGGTTTCCCACGAGCATGCTGTGTTGGTAAGTTCCGGGCGCTTTTATGGTCAGCTCCTTTAGAAGAGGGTTGCCGAGGTCAGAAAGTTCAAGAAGCGTTATGTTCGTAACGAGGTTAAACGTGTATTCAAAAACCGGCAAAAGCCCTATGACAATGAAGCTCGATATGATGCCGCTTGCCAGACCGAAAATACCTTCTCTTAGTATTACTTCCCGACCGGTATTATTGATAAGCCCTATGGCCGCGATCGAAATCAGATTTACAGCCGCTACGACAAAGCCGGCCAGAAATATTTTGGAGCGTCGACGCGCGTCCCTCACCGCGTATATGCCCATCGCACTTCCTACGAAAAGTATGAGGGTCAGATCGATTCTGCCATTTGAAAGAAACCCTATATACACACCAAGTGCCAACACCACGGAAAAAGCCACGTTTGCATTTAGTAAAAGCGCCAGCATCATTCCTATACTGGCAAGTGGTATGAGGTAGAGGGACTGCTGGGCTTGTATTATAGCCAGTGAGAGAACAATGCCGAAAAAGAGGCTCATGCCTATCAGGAAGACGTTTTTCGGCTCCTGGATGATCTTCCTTTCGAACCTAAGCAAATAAATTGCCATTACGGCCACAAGCTCCGCAAAAAGGATCAAGAGTCCTATCATGTAAAGTGCCTTGTTGGCTGCAAATTTTATAAGCCCTATCTGGTTCAGCTTCGTTATGTGTTCTTTTGTTATCCTGGCCCCCTTCTCCGCGATAAGCTCGTTCTTTTTTACGGTGAGACGGTTGTATATTACAGGAACCTGTGAGCGTGCCTCTTTTTTTCTTTTTGCCGTTTCTTCCTCGTTGAATGATGCGTTTGCTACAATCTCTCGCCTTGCCAGATCATAAACCACTTTTCTCTCGGACCTTTGCTTCGAAAGCACGCG
>JADHYM010000031.1 GCA_016782445.1 Candidatus Omnitrophota bacterium
AATCTGCGCTATTATACCACTAAGCTCTTCTCCTTCTTCAGCAGTGAGTCCTTCTTCCCCTTGCTTGGCAATAAATTCCAGTGCCCTTTCGATTATTGCATTCTCTACGCCTGCAATTTCAGCCAGCTCACGCAATTCTCTTCCTGCTTCGTCTGATTCACTATTTAGCTTTGCCGGAGTTGTGTTGGATATTTTGGTTCTGTCCGCGGGAGTAGAGACTTGATTCCCCTGCAAAGCAACCCAATATCTATGTATGATATCGTATAATGTTGCCCGTTGCTTATCAGTGTATATTCTACGTGTTCTCACCACACTGCGTAGAAAGCGTTTTTGGGGATAACCAAATGTTCTATCTTTCTCCGCAAGCCTTTCCTGAATACGAGGATCATAGTCAACGAGATGTAATATTTGGCGTATTACGGCTTTTATCTCAGCTGTTGTCTTGTCTCTGTAATCGGCAAGGAAGGCATCAAGATCAACGCCTCCCATTTGCGCCCTGACACTAGTTACACTTTGCCTCGTATAAGTCGGAGGCTCTTCCTGGCCGTGTCTTCCGAATGTGTCTTCCTGCCTAAGCCCTGCCTCTTCAGCGGGTTCGACCCTTCTCGGTTTTGCTTTAGGTATCCGGGGCCTCAAAACCCCGTCTACAGGCTGTAACCCGCCCTCATTTGACATGCCGCCCTGTATCTGAAATTCGTGCGCCTCTATAATAAGGCGTTCATAATCAACGGGTATTTTTTCTTCGGCAGTAAGTTTTTCTGCAACAGCTTCTAGAATTTTCTGCCCCTGATCATCCTGTATTTCGTGATTCTGATTAATGCTTCTATGCGTTTTATCTTTGGTAACTTTGAAATCTTTTTTGAATTTCTTTACAAATGCTGTTATTTCTTCTATGGCGCCCTCTTCATCCGACAAAAAGGAAAATGTTTTGTTTTTTGTCAAGAATGCTTTTACCATCAACTCTATTTTTCTGTCTTGAATATTCCAATATTCCTCTTCACGCGTAATATCAACTGCGTATAAAAACCAATACCAAAACATGGCAGCCACATTGACATAAAGGTATTTGTCGCCTCTTAATTCATTGGCATACCTTTCGGTTTCTTCCACTGTAATGCTTCCAGCGCTTCTGCGTAAATGCCCCCAAAGTTCATGCATCAGCACGCTATAGGCTACAGAATCAGCCAGATTGATGGTTACGGCTTCCGCGCCTTCTTCAGTTTGCGCGACATCACGCAAGACATGCCTTTTTATATCTCGCTTTTTACTTTTTTGGATATTTTCTTTTGTGGCAAGTTGCAATTCTACTTTTTGTTTATTTATAAAAAATAAATGTCTTACAAATCTTGGCGAAACCATTAAGAAAACATCTTTTTTCGGCATCTTCTCCTGAAGATATCTTATCGAATCTTCGGTATCAAGCTGCGGGGCTATAGTTATTTCATCACCATTATGCACGGCCCCTATGATAGAAGTCGCCATCTCATTCAGGCTCCAGAGCGAGAAATCTTCAAAAGTTACACCATCGCTTTCTTCATTCAGCTCTTCCCAGTTATCAGCATCTCTGACAACAAGGCCCTTTTCCGAACCGGCTTCTATCGTTAGAGGATTTATTTTTGCATTTTTATAGAGGTTTAGAAGTGGGACGCTGGAAGCAGGAATATGAGGAATCTCTTCTTCAATCTGTATTCGTTCGATTTCACCTGCCGGCGCCTTGGTTACTTCGGTCGGGTCAAGGAGTGTGATTTCCTTATTTTTACTCACGCGAGCTTTATATTTACATACGGCTCTTTTCTCTTGAGTGCTATAGAGTGTGCAGTCAATGATCCAGTCTTTTGTTTGTGGGTCCTGTTTTTTCTCTTTAAAATCAAGAAGAACGTTGTATCCTTCGCACACACGCGGAAACGGCCTGGGTTTAAATCCCGCAAAGCTCGTGTCATCAATTTCCTCACCCAATGTTACCATTTCTATGTAAGTCATGAGCGGGATTTCAAGTAAACTTTTGTTGAAAAGCTGAGGCGCAAAAGGCGCAAACTTAGACTGGACCTGAAGGGCGTCCGGATTTGCCCAGGCGATGTTCTGGAAGGAAAAAGCTATAATCATCGCTATAGCTATTAATCTTACGAAAATATATTTTCTTATATACATAATAAATAAACGTGTTGTGTTGCTAACGATTTTGATAGGAGTATAACATATTTCCTAAAACACTGTGTCACAGGAGTGTAAAAGATATCTTCCTTTTTTTCTCCCTAACATTACCCACAAAAAGATACTCATTCCACCCCGGGGTGGAATGAGTATTATATTTTAAAATAGCTTCTTTTCTTCTCCCCTTAGAAGGCGCCTTATGTTCGCTTTATGCTTATACGTTCCTATCACGCAGAGAATAACACAGAATAAAACCAGATAAATTGATTTGTTGAATAAAACCGCGAATACAGGCAAGAATACAGCTGCTGCTATCGACGCTACGGAAACTATCCTCAAAATACTGAAAACCGCGCACCATGCGATCAAGCTTCCCGCTGCCACACCCGGAGAAAGCGCTAACAATACCCCGGCTGTAGTCGCGACTCCTTTGCCGCCTTTAAATTTAAGGAAAGGATTCCAGACATGCCCGGCTATCGCGAACATCCCGATAAGTATCTGGTAAAGTTCGAGGCCCAATCGCACGCCTATAAAATTGTTTAGGAAAAATTCCGGCAAAAACACGACCGCTGCGAATCCCTTAAATATATCTATGAAAAGAACTATAATCGCCGGCACCTTTCCGATAACGCGGAAAATGTTCGTCGCCCCGACGTTCCCGCTTCCATGCTCACGTATGTCGATTCTTTTTAAAAGCCTGGCAGCTATATAGCTCGTAGGCACGGATCCCAAAAGATACGCCAGTATAAGCGAAATAAGAAGTCCTACCATGATGTTTTTCCTTTTTTTCTTTTTTTAAAAAATAACTTTATAGACATCCCGCTCAGGGGAAAGCTCTTCCTTAGCCTGTTTTCAAGAAAAGCCCTGTGCTCATCCCTAAACATAGTGGGGTTTCTTACGTAAACCGTAAATTCCTTCGGAAAAAGCCTTGTTTGCCGCATGGAACAAATGGGAAGCGCGTTTCTCGAGTTCATATTTTCAAGAAAATCCTTTAACGCTTCCGAATCTATGGAGAGTTCTGAATTCGTTTTTATGGAGCTAATGAGATTGAACGCCTCTTTTACGTTCCTGCCTGTTTTTGCGGATAGGAAAACGACCGGGAAGTGCCTTGCGCGCGCCATTTTTTTGTAAATCGCATTACAATACCTGGAGGTTTCTATGCCTTTGACCAGATCCCACTTATTGACTACTATGACGCAGCCTTTTCCGGCATTCACT
The DNA here is from genome assembly GCA_016782445.1 of Candidatus Omnitrophota bacterium. Classification (GTDB taxonomy): domain Bacteria; phylum Omnitrophota; class Gorgyraeia; order JABMRN01; family RBG-13-46-9; genus BS750m-G79. The sequence continues at coordinate 3,370 of JADHYM010000031.1, forward strand.
ATAAAATCAAATATGCGCGCGTCATCCGAAGTCACTCCTTCCATGCCGTCTATGACAAGAAACGCGATATCAGAGCGCCTGACAGATTCTTCTGACCGCATTATGCTGTAGGTCTCTACGGCGAATTTTATCTTCCTCTTGTGCCGCATGCCGGCGGTATCTATGAGAAGAAAAGAAAGCCCGTCTTTTTCGAAATAAACGTCCACAGAGTCCCTTGTAGTATGCGGCGCCTCATGCACTATCAGACGTTCCTCGTCAATAACCTTATTGAGAAAAGACGACTTTCCGACGTTCGGCCTGCCCACGCAGGCGACCTTGATGGGATCGCTTTTTGCTTCATCATTGATTGAAGAGCCGACCAAGGCGCCTACCTCATCGATGATAGCCTCTATCCCTAGCTTATGCTGACACGACACCATGCGGGGATCTCCCAGGCCCAGTTTATAAAAATCCGCCAGATTATTCCTTCGTTCCTCGTTGTCGATTTTATTTACAACAAGTAAAATTTTCCTGTTCATTTTGCGCAAAACCATTGCGAGGTCAATGTCGAGCGGCATGAGCCCCTCTCCCCCATCGCAGACAAAAAGAAGCAGTTCCGAAGACTCAACCGCCCTTTCGATCTGCTTTTTCACGAGGGCGTATAATTCATTTTTTTCTTCTGTCAGAAATCCTCCCGTATCAATAAAAATAATATTTTTTCCGTTTATCATTACGGATTTTTCTATACTATCGCGCGTTGTCCCTTCTATTTTCAGCACAACGGCGTGGCGTGTTCTTAATATTCGGTTAAAAAGGCTGGATTTACCGACATTAGGGCGTCCCACGATCGATACGCGGCCCGTCGGGTTATTGTTTTTCATTTAAGATTCTCGTTCCTTTTATGACATAATTGATGCCTGAAACTATGGTAAATCCTACTGCTATGTTCCAGAGAAGTGGGGAAAACTTAAAACCGAGCAGTATCCCCATCACAGTGACCATCTGGAAAAACGTCGTAACTTTACTCACGAAAGTCGTTTTTGTCTGGAGCGCACCCTTGGTGATATAAATCATGATAGAACCCAGAAGTATAAGCGCGTCCCTTGATATTATAATTATGGGCACGTACATCGGGGGTTTTAAAAAAGACGGCAGATCACTTGCCACGCTAAGGCAGATAAAGGCACTTATAATAAGAAGTTTATCCGCTACGGGGTCGAGTATCTTGCCAAGCTCTGTTTGCTGCTTCATGACCCTAGCTATGTAGCCATCCACCCAGTCCGTAATAGCCGCTATAAAAAATACGGCAAACGCTATCATCCATTTTGAATATAGTATGAACGATATGAAAAACGGTATGAGAAGGATCCGCAGGATCGTTATCTTGTTTGCGAGGTTATTCGTAATTTCGCTTCTATCTTTTTTCACTTCATGAACCTTATCCGCTTTACGGGCCAGTGAATAAGAAATACTTTACCGGCGAGGTTCTTCGCGGGCACAAACCCCCAGTAGCGCGAATCGATCGAATTTAGGCTGTTGTCTCCCAGGGCAAAGTAATACCCGGGCGGTATTTTGATGGCTTCTCCTTTTTTCCCGTACGGGCCCCGGTTATAGTATACGACCTTTCTAAAAATAAGCGGCTTCTCGAGGAGGCTTCCGTTTATCCATAGACGGTTCTCTTTTATTTCCAGGGTATCGCCGGGAAGGCCCACAAGTCGCTTTACGAGAAACTTATTGGGCTCGATCGGTGAACGGAATACTATAATATCACCCCTAACCGGCTTTCTTAACCGCGGGAGCGCTATTCCGGTAAACGGAACTCTGGCGCCGTATATGAATTTATTCACAAATATTCTGTCGCCGGGCACGAACGTAGGCACCATAGACGACGTCGGTATTTTAAAAGGCTGCGCTATGAATGTGCGGATAAAAAGCGCGAGAATTAACGCGACCAGTATGGGTTTTACCCATTCATCCCGCCAATATCCCCAGGTTTTATACCTTTGATTTATTTTCATGGCCTTTATCCTTACGCCTTAAGCGCCGCGAAGAATGCCTCCTGCGGTATCTGTACCTTCCCGAACTGTTTCATGCGCTTTTTTCCTTCCTTCTGTTTTTCCCAGAGTTTTCTTTTGCGCGTTATGTCGCCCCCGTAGCATTTGCCCGTAACGTGTTTTGCGAGCGCTCCTATATCCTCACGCGCTATGATTTTTCCGCCTATCGCCGCCTGCAGGGCGATCTTAAAAAGATGCTTCGGTATCGATTCCTTAAGCTTTTCAACGATAGCCTTTCCTTTGAAGACAGATTTTTCTCTGTGCACAAGCAAGGATAAGGCGTCCACAACTTCACCGTTTATCAGAATATCCAGCTTCACGGCATCCGAGTCCCTGTAATCCAGCATCTCGTAATCGAGAGAGCCGTAGCCCCTCGTTATGGATTTTATTTTGTCGTAAAAATCGGTTATAACTTCCGCTATCGGCATTTCGTACACGAGCTGCGCCCTTTCCTCGTCGAGGTACTCTGTGCTTTTGTAAATAGCCCTCCTTGACTCGGCCAGTTTTATTACCTCGCCTATTGATTCCGATGGCGTGATAATAAAAACACGCGCATACGGCTCTTCTATGCCGCTTATCTCGTCAGGCCCGGGAAACTTCGTAGGATTATCTATATTGAGAAGCTCCCCATCCTTGGTAATAATTTTATAAATGACGCTTGGGGTGGTCACGATAAGGTTCAGGTTGAATTCGCGCTCGAGGCGTTCCTGTATTATCTCCATGTGTAAGAGCCCTAAAAATCCGCACCGGAATCCCATTCCGAGCGCTGCCGAGGATTCCGGCTCAAACACAAACGAAGCGTCAGAGAGCCTCATTTTGACAATAGCGTCTTTTAGAGATGGGAAATCCTTCGGGTTAACAGGATATATGCCGCAGTAAACCATCGGGTTTACTTTTTTATAACCGGGCAAGGAGGAGGCGGCAGGGTTTTCCTTATCCGTTATGGTATCGCCTATGGCCACAACGTTTGCATCCTTTATATTACACGTTAAATACCCGACTTCTCCGCAGGCAAGTTCATCCACGTGTTCCGGTTTGGGCCTGAATACGCCAACCTCTTTTACTTCATAAACTTTTCCGCTATTCATCATTTTTATGTCCATACCTTTTCTCACAATGCCGTTGAAAATTCTTACAAAAAGTATGGCGCCTTTGTAATAATCAAACTTTGAGTCAAAGATAAGCGCCTGGAGCGCGTTCGATACTTCGCCGCTTGGGGGTTTTACCTCCTGCACCACCCGTTCCAGTATCTCCTCGGTCCCTGTGCCTTCTTTGGCGCTGGCAAGTATGATTTCCTTCTCGTCAATACCGAATATGCCGTGGATCTGCTTTTTGACCTTGGCGACGTCGGCTGACTGCATGTCGATTTTATTGATGACAGGCAGGATCTTCAGGTTGTGCTCGAGCGCGAGATAGAGATTTGCCACGGTCTGCGCCTCTACGCCCTGTGACGCGTCCACCAGAAGTAGCGCGCCCTCGCACGCAGCTATGGATTTGGAAACCTCGTATGAAAAATCCACGTGGCCCGGGGTATCGATCAGGTTAAGAATATACTTTTTTCCGTCTTTAGCGTTGTATGCAATCCTTACGGCGCTCGCCTTGATCGTTATTCCGCGCTCCCTTTCGAGTTCCATATCGTCCAGCACCTGATCCTGAAATTCCCTTTCCGATATCGTCTTAGTGAATTCGATGATGCGGTCGGCGAGCGTGGATTTCCCGTGGTCAATGTGCGCTATGATCGAAAAATTCCTTATGAGATTTGTACCCATCTAAATCTTACCTGCGATTTTCCTTCCGAATGCTATCAGGGCCTCTGCCTCTTTTTCGCTTTTACCTTCTGAATATATCCTTAGTTTGGGTTCAGTGCCGGACGGCCTTAACATGAACCAACTCCCGTCCTGACGGATGAATTTAAACCCGTCGTAAGATTTCGTGTTCACGATTTTCTTGCCCAGGGCCTCTTTTATCGTGCCCTGCTTGAGAAACGCCATCAGAAGTTTCTTTTTATTCACTGAAAGTTTAAGGTCGTAGCGCTTATACACGTAGCTTCCGTATTTTTTATCGATTGTTTGCAGTATTTTCTCGAGAGACTTTTTCCTGCAAGCTATCATCTCAAGTATAAGCAGCCCGGAGAGAAGGCCATCCCTTTCTGGGAGCCATCCCTTAAGCGCGACCCCGCCGGTTTCTTCACCGCCTACAAGAATATCTTTCTTATTCATTATTTCCGCTATGTATTTAAACCCTACTGCTGTTTCGTACGTTTTGATAGCGTAAGCACGCGCTATCTTATCTATCAAGGCTGTCCCGCATATGGTTTGCACGACGCCTCCTTTCATGCGGCGGCCCTCTAAAAGATGCAAGAAAAGCAACGTCATTACCTTGTGCCCGCTTATCACCTTTCCGTTCGGGAGAATAACGCCAAGCCTGTCTGCATCGCCGTCAGTAGCCAGCCCAATGGTAAAATTACCTTTTTTTATCATCTTTCCGGTTGAGGCAAGATGCACTTCGTTCGGCTCCGGGCTATTTCCGCCAAAATACGGGTCCCTTGAACCATTAATCGTCGTAACCTTGTTGTTCGTGCCTCGAAGAAGCTCCTCTATAAAAAAAGCGCCTGTTCCGTTCATGCTATCGACTAGCACATTAAGGTGCGCTTTTTTGAGAATTCTCATGTCAGCGTATTTAAAGATATGTTTCAGGTGAATCGGTATAATATCCTCTACTAAAAGAAGTTTCTTTTTTACGGCCTCTTTTTTTTCCATAAAACGCACCCTTGACTTGTAGAGCCTCGCTTCCATCTTATCGGTTATTTCTTTCCCTGCTGAGCCGCCAAAATGCCCTTTATATTTAATGCCATTGTAATAAGCCGGGTTATGGCTCGCCGTAACCATTATTCCGCCGAGAAGCCTTCTCTTTTTAATGTTGAAGCTTACAGACGGCGTGGGCGTGGGCCTCGAGGCAAGAATCGCCCTTATCCCGTTTCCCGCCAGCACGCAAGCGATAAGCTCGGCGTATTTTTCCGACATGAATCGCGTATCATAACCGATAACAATTTCAAATTTCCTTCCGTAAAGTGCTGACTTCTGTCTTCTGCCTTCTGTCTTCTGCCTTCTGTCTTCTGCCTTCTGCCTTCTGTCTTCTGACTTCTGACTTCTGACATAGTCAGCCATCGCCTGCGCGACTATCTTCACATTTTCAAAAGTAAAATCGTCGCTTATCACTGCTCTCCACCCGTCCGTACCAAACTTGATCTTAGACATTCTCAATCCTCCAGTTTTAATTTGTCATTATCGCCTACCGGCCATCACAGAATATACTCTCGTTATGTCTTCCAACGACACGATGCCTATTACTTTTTCGCCCCTTAAAACAGGAAGGGCCTTTATATTGTTTTCCTGCATTGTGTTATACGCCTTGTCAAGAGCGTCGGATTCGCGTAAAACCGGAAACGATGTGCGCATCAATTCCGAAACTACTCTTGAGGTGCCGTGCTCGTGTATGCCGTTTGTTATGTCCTTGCGCGTCACAAATCCTGTTATTTTTCCGCCCTCGATCACCGGAAAATCCTCCTGATGGCTGTGGAATATAAGTTCGAGGACCTTTGACAATGTCGCGTCTTTCGGAAGCGTAAGAAAATTCGAAGAAATAATATCCTTTACCCTGAATTTTCTAAGCGTTTCCTTAACTGCCACCTGCATTTCCTCGCTTGAGGCTGCCATGTATATGAAAACCGCTATCGCGATCAATATGAAATTCCGGTTAACAATCCCCCAATATCCGAAAAGAAGCGCGAAAACATGCCCGAAGCTGACCGCGACCCTGGTCGCCTTCCGGTAGCCCATACTATTAGCAAGAATTGAACGCAATATTCTCCCGCCGTCCATGGGAAAAGCCGGGATAAGGTTGAACGCGGCAAGAATAAGGTTTATCCAGTAGACATAGACGATTGCATGTTTCCATGTCAAAAGCGACGGCCCATTGATAAAAAATCCGTGTAAAATATCCGGGCCGACGAATGCATACATGGGAAAATATAAAAGCAACACAACGGCTATGTTTAGAAGCGGCCCGGCAATCGATATGAAAAATTCTTCCGATGGTTTCTCGGGCATTTTTGTCATAGAGGCGATGCCGCCTATGGGAAGAAGTGTTATCTCCTTCACTGTTATGCCAAAATGCCGCGCGACTAAAGAATGAGAAAGCTCATGCAATGTCACGAAGAAAAATACGCCCATTATCACAAAGAGCCATTTTATGCCGGCTCCGAGAAAAAGAATAAGCAGTATAAAAAACGTTATGTGGACGTTTATCGATATGCCGGCAACCTTAAATAATCGTATTGAGCC
>JADHYM010000032.1 GCA_016782445.1 Candidatus Omnitrophota bacterium
CGATATAGACCGCGCACTAAAGTCAAAAGGGATAAAAACGCTTTACATGACTAAATATCGCCTGTCATCCAAGCTCTCTTCCGACCGGATAAGCTATCTGCTCTCTGCCATACGCTCGGTGCCGCCGACGCGGATAAATACGGATTTTCATCCGGTTTCGTACTTTTACGACATGATCCTATGGAGTACTTATTTCAACTCCGCTCTTTCCGAATTCTTTAAGTTTTTTACCAAAAAGATTCTCTTCGGATCTACGGCAGTCGCCCTCCTTGTCTTATCAGCAGTGTTTTTTTTCGCGAAAGACGCAAAGAATTTCAGAAAAAAAGCCACGCTCCTGGCCCTCGGCACAACGGGTTTCAGCGAGATATCCTTTCAGGTACTGACCGTGCTCGCGTTTCAGATCATATACGGTTATCTCTACTATATGATCGGCATTATTGTAACATCTTTTATGTTCGGTCTCTGGATGGGAAGCCGTTATATAATACGTCGAATGGATAGGGTGCTGCATCCATATCGGGCGTATACGGCTGTGCAGGTCAGTGTCTTTCTCTACCCGTTCGTTCTTCTGGGGCTTTTCCACGTTTTTTCACGTCTTGCGGCAGTACCGCTTTTCGGCGCTATAACCGCCGGCCTGTTCGCTATTATGCCGTTTATTGCCGGGTTTGTCGGAGGGGTGCAATATCCGCTAGCCAGCAAAATATGCTTTGAAAAACCCGGTTTTGTAGGTAAAACTGCGGGGTCTACTTACGCTGCGGACCTCATGGGTGCCTTTATCGGAGCGTTCGTTATAAGTGCTTTTTTCATACCACTGGCAGGAATTTCTCTGACCTGTGTTCTTCTTGCCGCACTAAACGGCGTAAGCCTCATAATACTGTTGGCAGGAAGAAAAACAGACCGGCTTAACTTGACGCCATAATATAATTATGCTATACTTACGGGGATAAATTCACCTCACGAAAGCAAAAAGCTATGACAGAGCAAAAACGTGAACGAAGAAGGCACTTGCGCATAAAGGCCCTTTCGCGCATAAGGGTCATAAGCAAAGGCAGCATCATACATCAGACGGTGGCGAAAGACATATCGCCTCTAGGCGTCAGACTTGAAGTACCTGCAGGTGACATGAAGGTGAATGATACAATTGAGCTAAAAATAGAAATGCCCAAACTCCTCGCTCCAGTTCATGCAAAAGCCAAAATCGTGTGGAAACGCGACATCCCGGAAAAAGCCGGGGGTCTCTGCGACATAGGCTGCGAGTTTACAAAGATAGAGGAGGACAATAAAAACACCTTTCTCAAATTTTTCTGCGCCCTGCTTCAGGAAGAAGAGGAAAAGTTAAAACACAGCTCATATTACGGCTAAAAAGAAAGGAGACCGCTAAATTGACTATCGTTAAATTCTTTTTTGCTTTCGCGTTGCTTTTTTCGCTCACCGGATGTGCCGACATAACAATGCCCACTCCCGAATACATAATCGAGCGGCCTATCGGCACGGATTCCGTGAAAATAGGCATGACAAAAAGCAGGGTAAGGGATCTTTGGGGAAACCCTGACCAAATAAACGAGGTAACGCAAAAAGGCAGATGGGGTGGTGAACGGGAAGAATGGGTCTATTTCGCCAGAAGCAAACTCCCTATCGATGCCGGCTATCTTTCTAAGACGAAAAAACTTTATTTTGACGGAGAAAACCTTACCAATATCACGGAGGAATAATTCGATATGCTAAGGATAATGTGCAAGTCCAAGATACACCGCGCCCGCATCACAAAAGTCCAACTGCACTACGAAGGCAGTGTCGGCATAGATAAAAAGCTGATGGAGGCAAGCAACATATATCCGAACGAAATAGTGCAGATCGTAAACGTTAATAACGGTGCCAGGTTTGAGACTTACGTGATCGAAGAAAAGGAGGATTCGGGAAACATAGTATTCTACGGTCCTGCGGCGCGGCTGGGCGCAGCGGGAGACGTGGTAATTATCATTTCCTCTGCGCTGGCCGAGACAAAAGAAATACAAAGCCTGAAACCAAAAGTGGTATACGTCAACGAAAAAAACAAAATAGTTGCTAATAACCGTGGCTGAAATGAGCATCAGAACATATCCCGCAGCGGTTTTGAGAAAAAAATGCGAGCCTCTTACCGCAATAGACTCTTTTGAAAAAAAGCTTTTTTCCGATATGGCGGCGGTGATGTATGAGGTAGCCGGAATAGGGCTTGCGGCACCGCAGGTCGGAGTTACAAAACGGGTCATCGTTCTTGATTGCGACAGTGGTATTCTAAAAATGGCCAATCCCAGACTCATCCGAAAAAGGGGAGATTCCTCAATGGAAGAAGGGTGTCTCAGTGTCCCGAAACGATATGTCACGATCAGAAGGGCGGACGAGATCAAGGTATCATATCTCGACGAAAAGGGCAGGGAGCTTACCAATTTTTTTAGCGGTCTCGCCGCCCGCATAATACAACATGAAATCGACCATTTAAACGGAAAGCTCATAATCGATTACCTCTCGTGGTATAAAAAAATTTTTCAAAAAAGGGGGGAGTAAAATGCCGACTATCGGATTCTGGGAGCTTGTCCTTATTCTGCTTATCGTACTTCTCGTATTCGGTGCGGCAAAACTTCCGGAAATCGGGCGAGCCATGGGAAAAGCCATAAGGGAATTCAAAAAGGCTGCCGGTGAAGCCGGAAAAGACGATGCCGAAAAAGACAAAGACAAGGTTTCTTCCAAGGACCTTTAAGCTATGGTAGATGAGAAAAAGCCGATTTTCGCGCACATGGAAGAGTTGCGCGGGAGGGTGCTTGTTTCCATTGCTTCCGTGGCGATTTTTGGAGTTCTTTCATACATATATGCGGAAAAGATCCTGATGCTCCTGGCAAGGCACGCGGGACACCTCGTATTCATAAGTCCGCAGGAAGCTTTTCTGGCATATCTAAAAATTGCTTTGTTCGGCGGCCTCGTTTTGTCCGCACCCGTAATCTTGTTCAACGCTTTAAGGTTCGTCTGGGTAGCTTTTAAAAAATCGGAACAAAGCGCTTTTGTCCTGTACTTTCTCTCGGGTGTGGGCTTTTTTATCTCTGGCGTAATCTTTGCCTACTTCATTGTGCTACCGGCGGCCATGAAGTTTCTCCTCGGTTATGCTTCGGATTTTCTGAGTCCGTGCATTTCGGTATCGCGATACGTAAATTTCAGCTTTTTTCTCATACTGGCGTTCGCCATGGCGTTCGAGACGCCGCTTGTTGTGCTTTTTTTAACGCGTCTTGGGGTTGTGAATGCCTCTCTTCTCCGGAGAAAACGGAAGTACTTCATAGTGGGCATGTTTATTGTTGCAGCGGTGTTAACGCCACCTGACGTCATAACACAGATACTGTTGGCCCTGCCCCTTATCGCGTTATACGAAATAAGCGTTTTGCTGGCAGGATTCATAAAAAAAGTGGCCGACCCGGCCGGAGGTACTGATGACTCTTGAGAAAAAAATCGAAAACGAGGTCAAAACGGCTTTAAAAAACGGCGATAAGATCAAAGTCTCGACGCTACGCATGCTGAAAGCGGACATAGCAAACGCACGGCTGACGGGGGAGAAAAGAGATCTCAAAGAGACGGACATACTGAAAATCGTCCAGAGGCAGATAAAACAGCATAAAGATTCTATCGAACAGTTCGAGAAAGGAAAACGCCAGGACCTTGTCGAGAAAGAAAAAAAAGAGCTTTTGATACTGCAGGGATACATGCCGGAACAGCTCTCAGACCAAGAGCTGGAAAATATAATAAGCGAGACCGTCTCGGAGCTCGGGGCAACCGGCAAAAAAGAAATGGGAAAAGTGATAAAAGCGGTAATGGAAAAAACAAAGGGAAGGGCTGAAGGGAAAAAGGTGAGCCAGATCGCCTCCGGCCTCCTTTCCCATTCAGGTGCAAGCCATGATAAGGATTCTGATACAAAAAAAGGGTAAGGAAGGCGAGCTGCTGAATAAGGCAGATGACGCCATAAGCTATATCGGCAGGAAAGACATTTTCGTATGGGTGGATGTCGAAAATCCGACGCAGCATAACATGAAGTTCCTGCAGGAGCATTTCTCGTTCCATCCGCTTGCCATAGAGGACTGCATGACTTCTATCCAACGTCCAAAAATTGACAAGTATGACAATTATCTTTTCATAGTCCTTCATGCGGGCACGCTTGCGTCGCACAAAGACAAGGCGACTTCGCTTGAAGTCGACAGTTTCGTAGGCGAAAACTATGTCGTAACGGTGCACTTGAAATCCATACCCAGCGTATCGGCTACCTGGGAACGGTGCATAAAAAACTCGAGCATCATGTCGCAGGGTGCCGCGTATCTTTTTTATTTTCTTGCCGACGCGCTCGTGGACAATTATTTTCCCATATTGGAAAAGCTGGACCGGGAGATTCAGAAAACAGAGGAGAATGTGTTCAAAGACCCGAAACCTGCCGTCCTCAACAAGCTTTTCGACCTGAAAGAAAATGTTCTCATATTGCGCCGGATTATCGGGCCTCAACGCGAAACCATGAATTTTCTCGCCCGAGGGGGTTACCAGCCCATCATACCGCCACGGCTTTCCATATATTTCCGCGACGTATCAGATCTCCTGGCGCGGATAAACGATAACCTGGATACCTACAGAGACCTTCTAAACAGCGCTTTTGACGGGTATCTCTCTGTCACGTCGAACAAGCTTAACGAGATCATGAAGGTGCTCACGATTATCTGCACCATAATGATGCCTCTTACGCTCATAACAGGCATCTACGGCATGAACTTTAATTTTATGCCGGAGATCAATTGGCGCTACGGCTATGTTGCCGTAATACTAGTAATGCTGGGGATAGTCCTGGGCATGCTGGTATTTTTTAAAAGGAAAAAATGGCTGTAGCGAAGGGGATTCATGAATAACCTAATATACGTTATACCCGTTGTCCTTATCATCGCCATATCGGCCATCGTTGTTAGAATTGCCTCGATTGCGCTCAAAATGACGGGTCTCGACGAGAAAAAAGCTTATTTTCAGGCCATGTCCGCTTTTACGGGAACCGGATTCACGACGAAAGACTCGGAGCTCATGCTTCAAAACCCGACCCGGAGAAAAATAATCATCTTCCTCATGATTCTCGGAAACGCAGGCATCATAACCGTGATAACGGCTCTTGTAATATCTTTCGCCCGCAGCGACATAGTGCCGGTCATCACCAACGTCGCCATCATCCTGGCCCTCACATTCTTCCTGTTTATGATATTGAGCCATAAAGGCGTTACAAAATTCCTGAACAGTAAAATCGAGTCCAGTCTGGAGAAAAACCCGCCTTTCGCAAAAAGACCGGTAGAGGAAATTTTGCGTGTCGCTCAAAATTACGGCATAGCCGAAGTCAACATAAAAAACGACTGCCAGGACATGGGAAAAACGCTTAACGAATCCAGCTTCCGCGAAAGAGACATTCTCATCCTGGCCATAAACCGAAAAAATGCAGTTATCCCGACGCCTAAGGCGAGCGACCGGATATTGCCCGACGATACGCTAATCTGTTACGGCAAGCTGTCAAACATCGAACGGATCATGAAAAAAGAATGAAATATCTGATAAAGTTTTTTTTCGCCGTTATCCTTGTTGCAGCACTCGTTTTTGCAGTAAAATTTTTTTTATTCCCGTTTGTCTATTCGTTAAAAGAACCTTACTTTGAAATCCCCATAGAGACAAGAGGGAAAATAGAACATGTCGAAGAGCTGCCGATACGAAGCGACAGCTACGGCGACGGCGTTTTTGGCGCTAAACGAAAAGGCGGGAGGCGTCATACAGGACTGGATCTTGCCGCGAACCTCGGGAGTCCAGTATACGCATCCAAAAGCGGCTGGGCGAGAGTACGCGTTTTTCCGGGCGGATACGGTAACCTCGTTATAATCAGCCATCCCGGGAACTACGAAACCCGTTACGGGCATCTCATGAAAGTCTATATAAAAAGGTTTCAATGGGTAGGACAGGGCAGGGTGATAGGCTCGGTCGGCAAAACAGGGAACGCGAACGCAAAAGGCATTTTACCGCATCTTCATTTCGAGATTCGGTATAAGGATAAACCGCTTGATCCGGCGGTATTTTTAGTAAAGAATGGGGGGTAAGTATGAAAAAATACGGTGTCCCGGTACTGATCGTGACTCTATTGTTATCCGTTGTATTGTCCGGTTGCGGCGAAACCGTGAAAGGCATATGCAGGGATACTAAGCGGGTTGGAAAAGGCGTAAAAACCGTCTTTATACGCGAGGATTGATAAGCCTAAGGGGTTTCGCGGGCAAAAATGGAAATACGAAAACGTTTCTCAAAAAATATTGCAGTCCTTTATCTCGCAGGAAAAATTGACATAAACTCAGCCGAATTTATCGAAGAAACGGGCAGGCTGTTGAGGGAGGGGATAGAGAAGATACTATGTGATTTCTCGAACGTCGAGGTCGTGGATTACAACGGGCTCTCCATACTTTCGATAGCCTACAAAAATATCATCAACCGTAAAGGCGTGCTGAAATTTTCGAACGTCCCCCAGCATATCCGGCAACTTTTCAAAGCTGCGCGGCTGGATATGGTCTTCGAGTTATGCGGCGACGAAGAGAGTGCCATCAAGAGTTTTGATCTCTCGAGCAAGGTAGACCGCCTGTCCTTAAGAAGGCGCTTCGAGCGAATAGACGTAAATATCACCCTGCGGTACAAGATAGGGGTAAGCGGCGACGCAAAGCTTTCAAGAGGAAAGGTATTAAATTTAAGCGGTGACGGACTTTTTGTACACTCAAAAAACATATTCCCGCTCTCCACCGAACTCTACATGGAAATAGGATTCCCGAGATATGAAAAACCGCTTACAGTAACGGGAAGCGTGATATGGATTGCCGATAAGGAGCTCCAGCCTCATTCGTATCCCGGTATGGGGATTGAATTCCGGGATATTGATAAGTGCAAACAAACAAAGATCATAGATTTCATAGACAAGAATCTGACGCGAAGAAGCAGCGCCTGAAGACATCCCATGATAAAGTGTAAAACTCAAAATTGCCGGAACCATCCCGTATTCTCTTCGGAATTCTGCTGGGAGCACATCACGGACAAGGAAACATACAGGGAAAGGCTAAGAGAAATTCTCGAAAACCGCCTCTCACTCAAAGGCGCCAATTTCGCCAAGGCGGATCTCAGCAACTTCGACCTTTCACGACAGGACCTCTCGGCAGCAAATTTTTCCAGGTCGAACCTTTCGTTCTCCAGTCTTTTTGACACCGATTTGCGCAATGCCGAACTTCTCGGCGCTGATTTTTCCGGTTCCGATCTAACGAGCTCAAACTTGGAAGGGTGCGATCTTACCAGGAGTTCTCTTTCCGGCGCGCGCCTCTGGCACGCGAACCTAAAAAACGCAAATCTTATCGAGGCAAACCTTAACCAATGCGATTTGTGGAACGCAAAACTTTTTAACGCAAGGCTCTGGCGGACTAACCTTCTGGAAGTGGTTTCTCTTTCAAAAAAGAATTTCCGGGGAAGAACAATGCGCCATTTCAACGCCTACCGGATCAATGAAAAAGGTGTCATGTCCGCCGAGGAAGCCTACCGGAGCCTGAAAAAACATTTTATCACCAGCGGAAAATATAACGATGCCAGCTGGGCATCCTTCAAGGAAAAAACGATGGAGCGTCTCCTCCTCAAGAAAAAGAGAAATCCGGCATACCTGCCTAGCCTTATCATGGACTTCCTGTGCGGTTACGGGGAAAAGCCACACAGGATCATACTCTCATCGCTTTTTGTTATCCTCGGCTATGCCACAGCCTACCTCCTCCTGGATGCCATCTTATATACGCCATCCATTGAGTACCACATGTCAATAAGTGACTATGTTTATTACAGCGGTATCACATTCACAACCGTAGGCTACGGCGACTTCATACCAAAGGCATCGTCGCTTTTTCGCTTCCTGGCGGCATCCGAGGCGTTTATAGGAACATTCATGATGGGGCTTTTCATATTCACGCTTGCGCGAAAATATTCAGCGCGGTGATGGCCAACCGCAAGCTCAAGCTCATAAAAAAAATAAAACCCAGGCTGGAAAGCCTCGCAAGCCCCTGCATGCTTTGCGGCCATCTCTGCCGGGTAATCCGCGAAAAAGGTCAAAAAGGCACCTGCGGCGCGTTGTCGAAAGTAAGGGTGTACAGCTCCGGTCCGCATCCTGGCGAAGAACCCCCTCTTTCGGGAACAGGCGGCTCTGGGGCGATATTCTTCTCCTGCTGCAGCATGAAATGCGTCTATTGCCAGAACTATACATTCAGCCAAAAAATAACCGGCGAAGAAGTTGATGCGGAAGAACTTGCCGGGATGATGCTGCGCCTCCAACGCGCCGGATGCCGCAACATAAACCTCGTCAGCCCCACGCATTATGCCTATCAGGCCGTCAGCGCTCTTGAAATCGCGCTTAAGAAATCTCTCTGTATACCTGTTGTATATAATACAGGCGGATACGACAACCCGGAACTGATAAGACTCCTTGACGGAATAATCGACATATATCTTCCCGACATGCGCTATTCGGACGATGCAAACGCCCGGAGATTTTCATCGGCCCGGAACTACTCCGTCATCAACAGGAAAATCGTCAAGGAAATGTTCCGGCAGGCAGGCGTCCTAAGGCTGAGCAGTGCCGGGGTTGCCCAAAAAGGCGTTATTGTAAGGCTTCTCGTTCTGCCGAACGGTATCTCGGGTACCGTCGCTACACTGAGATTTTTAAAAAAAGAGGTGTCTCCCGAAATCTATCTTAGCCTGATGAGTCAGTACCACCCGACATACCTCGCTTGTCGGTTTTCAGAGATCGCCAGGCGAATAACGCGAAATGAATACCGGGAAATAACCGGTGCAGCAGAAAAGCTCGGCTTCACGAACGGGTGGGTGCAGGGTTTTGAGACCGAAACAGAGCGTTTTCTGGGGACAAGAATAAAACCTTTCTCCGAAAATAACGCGCTTTTTTCATGATAAAACCTTTTGGTAGCGTATAATATTTTGTGTAAATTGAACGGGCGGGATGGGTGCGGCGCAGCCTTTCAGACGGATTTTGTGGCTCACGGCAATTGATGTGTCCAAGATTTTGTTCACTCAATTGCTTGCGTTCGCGCACAAAATCTTCTGTCTTCAAGGCTACGCCGCACCCATCCGCCTAATCACACAAAATATTATACTTTGTGTAGAATAAAAAAGGGATGCCCTATAAAGCAATTT
>JADHYM010000033.1 GCA_016782445.1 Candidatus Omnitrophota bacterium
AAAAGAAGGTTCCGGGTGGTGCTGTAGCGAAGCTTGAAAAAGTGCTCATTCAATTGGCGCCATTTAGTTGCGTAATTTTTTATGCAGTAGGTCATGAGCGCTTTTTCACGCCAGCGACCGAGGAGGCGCCTATCCTCCGAGGGAGCGACGAGCGAAAGCGCTACCCGGGACCTTCTTATTACTCAGGTCGCCGGAAGGATGCTTGGCTTGCAGCCTTTGAGTTAACCACTAAAGCTGGTATGCTAAGTTTAAGATTTAGGTTCGGGTTCGGGAGGTGGAGGTGGTGGAGGAGGAACAACGGCGTTTTCAGTGCCGAGCGTGTTGCCGCGTTCGAGTTTGTGGCCCCGGAGGAAATTCGCAGCGTCCATGGATTTTCCCCCTTCGAGCTGAAGCTCTTTTATGACAATACTGTTTTTGCCGCACGCCACGACAATGCCGTCGCTACGCGTTTCGATTATTGTTCCCGGCGCAAGCTTTTTATATGCGGGCAGTATTTCAGCCTGCAAAATTTTAAGGCCCTTTCCGGAAAGGAGCGTGTGCGCACCGGGCCAGGGAGCAAGGCCGCGAACCCTGTTATAAACCTTGGCCGCATCCATTCCCCAGTCGATCAAGCCGTCCTCTTTTTTTAGTTTTGGTGCGTAGCTTACGCTTTTCGGATTTTGTCTTTTAAATTGTATCTTTTCCATTTCGATGAACCTTACGGCATCAAGAAGAAGGATGGCGCCCAGATATGAGAGTTTCTCCTCAAGGCCAGAGGCAGTATCCTCCCTTTCTATTTTAACGCTCCTCTCCAGCATAATGTCCCCCGCATCCATTTTTTCGTTCATCCTGATCACAGTAAGGCCTGTTTTTTTCTCGCCCTTTATCATCGCCCACTGAACCGGAGCCGCGCCCCGGTATTTCGGAAGAAGCGACGGGTGAACATTGATCGCGTATAGCTTTGGTAGGTCCAGAATTTCTTTTGTCAGGATTTCGCCGTACGCCGCGACAACAAAAAGGTCCGCCTTAAAACGCCTTATGTATTTTACAGCGTCTTTCTCCCGCAAGTCTTCCGGCTGGTATATTTCGAGGCCGAGTTCTAAGGCTCTCGACTTAACGGGTGTCCGGGAAAGCAAAAGGCGCCTCCCCTTTTTTCTGTCGGGTTGCGTTACAACGCAAGCAACCTCGTGCTGGGAATTGGCCAGCGTATCCAAGGGATGCACAGCGAATTTGGATGAACCAAAAAATACTATCTTCATGATTTAATCTATTACTCGAGTAATCTGTAACTAACGTACTTCCGCGAGTAATTTGTAATTTATCCGTTCCCTGCAAATTACAAATTACCAATTACAAATTGCTCTAGTCCTTTCGTGTTCATAAATTACTCGTAGTCCTATATGGATACCGGGTCGACGTCAACCGTTAAAATAACCCCCGAGGTACTTCTGTAGCGCGTAAGAGCCCCTTTAAGCGCCTCGGACATAATACTACGGTTTTTTCCTTTGAGCAAGATATTCCATCTAAAAAATCCGCGAAGCCTCGCAATGGGCGAAGGCGCCGGGCCCATTATCTCTATGCCCTTTTCTTTTAATTCGTGTTCCAGGAATTCTTTCATTTTTTTGGAGTTTTCCACTACCATTCTTTCATTCCGCGCGCGAAGCGTAAGTTTTATCATATGCGTAAACGGCGGAAAAGAATGGCTTTTTCTCGCTTCAAGCTCCTCCTTGTAAAATCTTTCGTAGTCGTGTTTCGCGGCCGAACGAATCGCGTAGTGGTCCGGCGCATACGTCTGGACTATGACCTCGCCGGGCTCTTCCCCGCGGCCAGCGCGGCCCGCGACCTGCGCAAGAAGATTAAAGGCTCTTTCGCTCGCGCGGAAATCCGGAAGATTGAGCGTCACGTCCGCGTTCACAGCGCCTACAAGCGTAACGCGCGGAAAATCGTGCCCCTTGGCTATCATCTGCGTACCGACAAGAATATCTATCTTGTGACGCTTGAATTCACCGAGTATTGCTTCATGAGAGCCCCTTTTCGAGGTGGCGTCAGTGTCCATCCTGCTTATGCGCGCTGCGGGAAAAAGTCGGGCAAGCTCTGATTCCACCTTTTCCGTTCCTACGCCGAAATATTTCATGTACGCGCTCTTGCAGTGAGGGCATATATCAGGCGGCGCGGCGCGCCAGTTACAGTAATGGCAGACGACGCTCTTAGTCTGGTAGTGATACACAAGCACACTGTCGCATCGTTTGCATTTCAGGACAAGGCCACATTTTTTGCAGTTTATATAGGTGGAAAAGCCGCGCCTATTAAGAAATATCATTACCTGCTGCTTTTTCGCGAGGACCTTATCGGTAGTGTCTATCAAAACCCTGGAAAACATGATAAGCTTCTTCCGCATCGCGAGTTCCAGTCGCATGTCCACTACTTTTACGCGCGGAAGGGGCCTATGGTCTATGCGCCTTGTAAGCTTTAAGAGCTCGATCGCTCCCTGCCAGGCCGAATAATAACTCTCAACCGAAGGCGTTGCGCTTCCAAGAATAACAGGTGCGTTCGAAAGTCTTGCCCTCATAAGCGCCACGTCACGCGCGTGATAACGCGGGGCATCCTCCTGTTTATAGGTGTTTTCGTGTTCCTCATCAATGACAATAAGGCCGAGGTTCGACACCGGGCTGAAGATGGCGCTGCGGGCGCCGACCACTATTTTCGCGGACCCTTCTTTTATCCTTTTCCATTCGGCATAGCGCTTTGAGCCGATAAGCCCGGAATGCATAAGGGCGACTTTTTTCCCGAAACGGGATACAAAGCGTTCCACGGTCTGCGGCGTAAGGGCTATTTCGGGAACAAGCACGATGCTCGTTCTTCCTTTCTCAAGCACCCTTTCGATCGCCTGAAGATAAACTTCGGTTTTTCCGCTCGACGTTATGCCGTGAAGAAGAAAGGCGCAGTACGCCTGTTTTTCGATTTTTAAAAGCACTTTATCAAGCGCTGATTTTTGTTCGTCCGTCAATACGTGCGGTGAGGATTTGGGCAAGGCAGGAAGCTCTTTCTCTTTGGATCTCGGCTTTACTGAAACCTTTCCTTTTTTAAGAACGGCGGGAATCGTGGCGGCTATCGCCTCTCCCCACGAGCATAGATAGGTCTCGGCAATCCACTTCGTAAGCTCGAGCATCTTCTGTGATATTATGGGCTCTTGGTCTATTACGCTTTTTATCGGTTTTACCTTTGATACGTCGGATTTATCAGCGAACCCTACGATATAACCGACTTTGTCTTTGTTGCCGAATTCTACCCATACGCGCCGGCCGACTTCTGTGTTTTTTTTGAGGTTTTTCGGAATTCCGTAGTGAAATGTTCTGTTTAACGGCAGGTCGAGCGCTATCTCGGCGTAATCGAGTTTTTTAGTATTCATAAATTTCTTTTTGTTCCGATGGATGATAGACGACCGTTCGCTTCCTTCCCTCGACTGCGCTCGGGACAAGTCGGTCGCTCACTAGGACGATGGACGATTGGTTTCTAACATTATATTCGAATCGTCCCTCGTCCTTTCGTCCTTCGTCCTTTCGAAACGTTTACTTCGAGTTAAGCATCCGCTGTATTTTCTTCATGTCCTCCCACACGAACTGTTTACCGGCTGAGTTGCGCAAAAGATACGCCGGATGAAATGTGGGCATGAGCTTAGCGCCATGATAATCGTAAAACGTGCCCCTTAGCCTACTTATTGGCTCCTCGCTTCGCAAAAGTGTCTGGGCGGCAAATTTTCCCAGGGCACATATTACTTTCGGCTTGATAAGCTCTATTTGCTTTATAAGGTAACCTTCGCATATCAGTATTTCAGCGGGGAGAGGATTCCTGTTTGCGGGCGGGCGGCACTTGAGAACATTGGCGATATAAACATTTTCTCTTTTCAGGCTTATGGCTTCTATTATTTTTGTAAGAAGGGCGCCTGCCCTGCCGACAAAAGGAATTCCCTGGAGATCCTCTTCCATGCCCGGGGCCTCGCCTACAAACATAAGGTCGGCAACAGGGCTTCCCGCGCCAAATACAACTTGGCTTCTGGTTTTAGAAAGATTACACTTTGTGCAGGAGGAAACTTCGCTCTTAAGTCTCTCGAGCGGGGACAGGTCTCCCCCAGAGACTACACCCGATATAGAGACCTGTCCCCGCTGTATTGGCAACTCCCTCTGCCCGCTTAGAGACTCAAGCTCCATGTAACGCTTAAGAGAATCTATTATGGTTTTAAATTCTTTATTTTCCGACATGCTCTTCACAAAAATCAACTATTTTTTCGGCCGAGTGAGCGCATCTTATTTTTTTTATATTCTTTTTTAAGTCTTCGAGCTTACCGCTCTCAAAAAGCCCGTCTAAAACGCTTACGATCTCCTCTGGTTTTTTTATTTTTAGAGCAGCGTGGTTTTGTTCCAGGAATTTGTAGTTTCTCATTTCCTGGCCGGGTATAGGCTTCATTACGATCATTGGAACCTCTGCGGCAAGCGACTCGGTCGTTGAAATACCGCCCGGTTTGGAAACCAGCACATCAGAATAATGCATGAGCTCATCTACGTTGTCCACGAAACCGTATACCTTAAATTTATGCCGCGCATCTTTAGCAATAGTTTTTATTTTGCCTTCCAGTTCCTTATTATATCCGCACACGACTATGCCCTGGAAATCCGCAGGAGATTTATCCATTTCGAGCGTAACGCCTTTTATAGGGCCGACGCCGAATCCGCCGCTCAAAACAAAGAGTGTTTTTTTGCTTGGGTCGAGTCCTATTTTTAAAAGTCCCTTTCCCCTGTCCCTCTCTTCGGAAAATCCTCTGCCACAGGGTATGCCGTAAACCAGTATGCGTTCGGGCCTTATGCCCCTTTTTACAAGGTCGACTTTCGTGTATTCGCTCGCGGCAACATAATAGTCGGCAAGATCCGACAGCCAGAAAGTATGCGACTTGTAATCCGTCACAACGGCTATAAGGGGCGCCGTAAAAAGCCCCTTTCTCTTCAGGTCCGCTATGACCTCAAGTGCAAGAAAATGCGTCACGATGACCATTTCCGGCTTGCTCTCTATGAGAAATCGTACAAGCTGCCTCGTATTGATAAGATTGGTAAGCCGTCTTAATGGCCGTATAAAAATATTGTAAAACCATGTAACATCGAGAAGGTAGTAAAAGAGCCCCCATATAAGAGGAATGTACTTTATGAAAAAAAGATAAGTGGCGTTATATGATGCCTTGAAAAACCCGCTCGTGTAATCCAGGCTATCTTCCATTTGCACGTCTTTTTCGCGCACTTCGTCAAAGGCCTCTTTTATCGCGTACGCGGCCTTCTTATGACCGATGCCTGCTGTTGCGTAGAGAACTAATATCTTTGCCATTTCACTTCCTTCCTAGAATAAAGTCCACTGCTTCCGCCAAATTATCAAAGATATAATCCGGCTTAACATCCCAATCCCTTAGCATTTCGACGTTCGTTTTTCCGCTTAATACGAGAACCGTTTTAAGAGCTGCTTTCGAGCCTGCCTCGACGTCCATCTTTCCGTCACCGATAAAATAGTTGCCGGCCGCTTTAATACGCAGTTCTTTTTCAGCCTTTTCAAAAAGCCCTGTCTTTGGTTTTTTGCATTCGCAATTATCGCTCGCCTGATGAATGCAATAATAAACTTTTTTTATAGCGACGCCCTTTTCGCGCAACGCCCTCAGCATCTTGGAATTGATCTCGGCAAGGCGCTCTTCCGTAAAAAATCCCTTGCTCACACCGCCCTGATTGGATATTATCACGATCCCGTAGCCGGCATCGCACAATTTTTTAAGCGCTTCGGGTGATCCGGGCAGAAAAATAAAATCCTCCCAGCGCGTGACATAGCTAGTTTCAACCCACCCGCCCGGGTCCTTGTTAATAACTCCGTCCCGGTCTATGAATATGATTTTTTTATCAATCGCGTTCATATAAAAGCAACACCATCCAGAACATCACTGCAGGCAAAATGTGCAAAAGAAACCTTGAGCCTGTTTTACTAAGGAAAAAGCGTATCTCAACAGCTGAGAAAATATACATCACCCCGTATCCGGCCGCGCAAATAATGAGAAGTATTGTAATATACTTTATGTTCGGTGTAAACGCCTTCCTAAAATTCGCAAAGAATGTGCAGGCGGCCGCGATCCATACGATGTTCCATTTTTTGAATCCAAAGAAATGTTTCTGATATTCATAAATAATAGGCGGCAGCTTTTTTAATCCGGTTACAAGGCTTTTCGCCGTTATCATAGAAAGATTGAAATTTTCGTTTTTAAGGCCCTTTTCACGCTTAAAAAATTCCCATGCGAAAATCGTCAGAATAATAATAGCGGCGCCACTTGCTGAATACAATAGATGCGCGACGGAACGTTTGCGCAAACGAAGGCAGCTCATTACGAGTATCGCTATTATGATACCCGCAAGAAGTACACCCTCGTTTTTCGTCCATACGCACAAAATGGCAGCAAGGGACGAGGTGAAAAGAAAAAGCGCTCTTCCTTCCCGGAGCCAGAGATACAGATATATAACGCCTATCCCGAAATAAATGCCCAGCGTTAGGTCTGCAACGCCTATCGTGGCGTAATCGGCAAACTGCTTTACGGAAGCCAGGCAAAAAGTAAACAAAAGCGCCGGAAGAGCCTTTTCCGTAATCCTTTTTACACTCGCATAAAATACAACGAGGAAGGAAAGATAAAAAAGCGGGAAGATAATTTTAACGGCAATGTCATCGAATCTTCCCAGAAGCGAGTAAACGCACACTTCTGACATGGGGACGAGGAGAGGATAATCCGGGTGTGCGCCTTGAAAACGCGTCGCTATGATATTAAAAAAATTATTCCGTACGCCTCCTGCTAGATAGAGCATCTTGGACTTGAGTCCGTAAATAGAGACGGCGTCATACGCTTCTATGGGTTTATCTAAGGCCCGGAAAAAGGCGTAAGCAACGAGGAGTGTTATAAGAAGAAGCAACACAGCGGGGAGAGCGGGTTCAAACGGGGACAGGTTTCTTCCAGAGACTACACCCCACATGGAAACCTGTCCCCGTTTGAATCTGACGTCCCCGCTCGAATGTATAGAAACGAAATTCACTACCAGGACAAGCACGAACCCCGTACAT
Organism: Candidatus Omnitrophota bacterium; assembly: GCA_016782445.1. GTDB lineage: Bacteria > Omnitrophota > Gorgyraeia > JABMRN01 > RBG-13-46-9 > BS750m-G79. The sequence continues at coordinate 7,108 of JADHYM010000033.1, forward strand.
AAGAGAACGCTAATCTCGGTAAACTCCATGCCAAACATGCCGGCTATGAAAAGCGCAAGGCTAGCGAGACCTGTACTAAATATAAAAATAAGCCCGAGTTTTTCTTTGAATCCCATTTTTTATTTTCTCTTAAGTATAAAGCGCCCGTTGTCAAACTTCCGGAAAAGTTTGTACCCATTCATCGAGTATCCCGGCTTTTCAAAAACAAGCAGGTACTCCGCATCCTCAGACATCATCAAAGGATAGAGATAATACACTCCCCTTCGCCACTCAAGCGACAGGGGCTCTACCCCTCTAAAATTATAATCTGATCCTCTGGGGATGGATTCATTAACAAAAGTGAGAAACTCAAAAAAACGCTTCCCGTATACGATTTCGTATTTTCCGTGCCGCGAGGCCTTAAGAAACTCTACGTGTTCGGCTAGCTGCCCCTTCGTGAAAAGGTCCCTGACAAGAAAGTTTACCCAAAGAACGAACCATACAGAAACAGCAAGGCCAAATATGAAGCTTTTTTTGAGTATTCTCATTTCACGAACATCCATCTCAAAAATCGCATAAAAAGAAACTTAAAGTGCCTGGGGGATTTTATCTCTCTTATATTTTTCAAAAAGATTCCCGGCCTTAAGAAAAAACCCAGAAAAGCCTTTCTCTGAAGCCGTTTCAGGGTATTTTTATCCAGCCCCTCGGGCACGAAGGTAGCGTTCATAAAATAGAACCTCTTAAGGTTCACCTCATCAAGACGGCCTTCGCGCTTCAAATTGTTGTAGCTTTCAGTGCCGGGAAAAGGCAGGTACGTGAAGAAATTCGCCCTTATGAGGTCAAGCTCAAGAGAAAAGCGTATAGTTTTCTCGATATCCTCTTTTGTCTCACCCGGGAAACCAAGTATAAAAAATCCCGCTACTTCTATGCCGTGTTTTCTTATAAGCACGACTGATTTCCTGATACCCTCTACTGTAGTGTTTTTTTTCATCAGTTTAAGCACCCTGTCAGAGCCGGACTCTATGCCGAGCGAAATAAGATAAAGGCCCGCTGATTTCATGAGCTCTAAAAGTTCATCGTCAAGGGTGTCAACGCGTATGCCGTTAGGCACGGAAAGGCTTACGTTCATGGAGCTTTCCTTTACCGCTTTAAGCAGTGATTTTGCGAATGCTCTATCCAGGGTAAAGTTATCGTCTATTATGTGAAATTCGCGTATGCCACGCGAGTTGTAAAGCGCCTCCATCTCTCCCAGTATATGGGAAACGCTTCTTTTCCTTAAACGCTTACCTGATATGAGGTTTCCCGCGCAGAAAGTGCAGGAAAAAGGACAGCCTCTTGTTGTTATAATCGGCGCTATTGGAAATTTTTTAAAAAAAGCTCCGTGCTGCGCTTCCGGGTAGGTCTCCGGTTTTATGAGGTCCCACGCCGGAATCCCGAGGTTATCGATATTCTCCTCGAAGAACCTGGGATTAGAAAAAACCCTGCCTTCTTTTCGCCACAAAAGCCCCTCGATATCGTTTAGGTTTATGTTCGCATCCCCTTCGAGCATATCGAGTAACTTAGCAAAACCTCTTTCGGCTTCCCCTTGAAAAAGATAGTCAAGTTCATTCCCAAAAAATTCCATGGTTTCCAGAGGCACGCTCGTTGGGTGCGGGCCGCCAAGAACTGTCTTTATGTTGCGATTCTTACACGAGGAAAGCATACCTTTCAGATTATGGAGGTCATAGGTATAGCACTGGAACCCGGCAACGTCCGGCTTTATTTCATCAAGCGCAGCTTCGAATGCAGAAGGCCTTATTTTTTCCTTAACGCAGTCAAGAATGCGCACATCGTGCCGATCCCTTGCGGAAGATGCCAGATACCCGAGCCCGAGGGCAGGTTGTATGTGGTCGGAGAGGTTGTATGGCTTTACGAGCAATGTTCTCAATTGAAAAACCTATAATAAAAAAGTGTGGCTATCGCCGATACGCCCTGCCTCCAGGTTATTTTTTTTCCTTCTTCGTAGGTCCTCCCGTAGTAAGAAATCGGCATCTCATAGACTTTTAAGTTCTTTTTCTTAAG
>JADHYM010000034.1 GCA_016782445.1 Candidatus Omnitrophota bacterium
AAAATTTTGTGTGCGAACAGCGTAATTGAGTAAACCCAGCACTTATTTTGATAAAATAAGTGCTGGGGAGAAATCTTAAATACACCAATTGCCGTGAGCCACAAAATTCGTCTGAAAGGTCGCGCCGCATCCATCCTGCCTCTATGACAATGCCCGCAACCCTCTTAGTATCAGGTCGCCGGAAGGGTGCAGGCTTGCAGTCATAGTTCTGCAACTTGCGAGTTTTGAGTTGAGAAAGGATGGATAGCATGATATAGTAGTGCGAAAACGGGAGGCAAGGTATGACGGAACGGGCTAGGATGGTGGTGCTGATTTTTCTTTTGGCGCTTACCGCGAGGGTCGCGTATCTCGAAGAAGCGAAGGAAACATTTCTTTTTAATTACCCCACGGTGGATTCCGGCACGTATGAGTTTTACGCCGCCCAGACGGCTCAAGGTGAGCTTACAACAGAAGACGCCTCGCAATTCAGCCGCATACCGTTTTACCGTCTTTTTCTGGCGTACCTATATAAGTTTGGAGGGCGGAACCTTTATTTTGCGCGTTTTATTCAGGGGGTTCTTGGTTCTCTTGTTTGTGTTTTTCTTTTTTTTCTGGGAAACGGGGTTTTTGGCCGGCGGACAGGTATTTTATCCGGAATTATAGCGAGCCTGTACTGGCCCTTTATTGCGTTTACTGAAAAATTCCTTCCCGTTAACCTCGCAATTTTCTTCGGCGTTCTGGCGGTCCTCGCACTTTATAAATTCATGGACCGAAAAAGAATTATCTGGCTCGCGGCAAGCGGGGTATTTTTTGCATGTGCGTCTTTATCCAGGGCGAATATGGCACTTTTCGGACCTGCCATAGCCGCGCTCTTTTTCTTTTATTACCTTAAGAAAGACGGAATAAAAAAGGCCTTTCTCGGCGGTGTGATTTTTTCGCTCGCGTTTCTCGCGGTTTTAGCACCTACGATAATCAAGGATTACGCCGGGCGCAAAGAAGTCATGCCGATCCAGAAAAATTACGCGGTAGGCCTTTACTTCGGCGCTGATCTCGATCGTATAAATATAAAACCCGGTTATACTTGGCGTAAGTTAATGCGAGAGGTGCTTTCGAAAAAGCTAGTCCATATTAAGGAGAGAAATTTTTATTTTCTCAATAAAACGAAGGATTTTTTTCTTTCAAACCCGGGAAGGTATTTTTATAATCTCGTAGAAAAAAAATATGTTCTCTGGAATTATTATGAGTTCTCTCCTCGAGAGAACATTAACTATTTCAGGTCACAGTCGAGGTTTTTATCCCTGCCTCTTTTTAATTTCGGGGCGATATCAGCGCTTTCTATTTTCGGAATGCTTTTTGCCTGGCGCGCAAAGCGCAAGAAAGCGCTTCCGCTTTACGCCTTTGTGTTTACATATTACGCATCTATCATTTTATTTATGCCCCTTTCGCGGTACCGCTTGCCGATTGTGCCATTTTTGATTATTTTCGCTGCCTACTCAGGCAGCCGTCTTTTCGAAATGGTATACCAAAAAGAGTGGCGGAAATTTTCCTTTTGTATGCTTTTTTTTATTCCCCTTCTTCTTTTGACGAACACAAACGTTCTCCTTTCATATCTGGGCAACTTTAGCCGCCCCCATTATTACAAGGGCCTTGTACACTCGTATATCGGAGAGCCGGATAACGCGCTTAAGGAGCTTGACGTCGCTTTCAAAAAGCACCCTCGCGATGCGGATATATATCTCGCCGTTGGCGACGTGTACCTTAAGGACTTTAATAATCTCGATCGGGCAGAATTCTTCTATAAAAGAGCGCTGGATATAGAGCCTGCATTTCCTGAGGTGCTGGAGAAACTGGGCATTGTTTATGCAAAAAAGGGTGACATAAAAACCGCAAAATCGATTTTTCAAAAGATTCTTTCTGATTTTCCATCCGAAAATGCCACGACGCACATTAATCTGGGGAACTGCTACGGGATGGATGGGGATTCTGAATCAGCGGAAAAAGAATACAAGCGAGCACTCTTTCTTGAGCCGGAGAACCTGCAGGGGCTCTACCGCCTCGCGCTTCTTTATGAGGCAACCGGCAATCCCGAAGCCGCCTCTATCCGCGCCCGCTATAACGAACTCATCGAGGCTCTTCAGGACGAAACAGCGCTGCAATAGGTTGCGGTCGCGTCGGTCGGTTGAGTCGCGCGAAACGTCGGTCGTCGTACGGTTGCGTGTATCCTTTACGCAACCGATCGACCCAACCGTTTCCCGCGACACAACCCCAACCGCAGCCTTCTTTTAGGCGCTGTTAAGTGTTGACAAAATTTTTTCTCTGTGCTAATCTTATAACAAAATATTAATATATGAAAGAAAAAGGAGCAGGCAAAAAAGTATCTCATGTCGGTATTGATATAGGCACTCGTTTCATTAAAGCCGCCGAAATATCCCACGACGGAAACAAGAACTACGAACTCACAGGCCTTTACCGCTTCGAAAACCCTACGAGATCTACCAAAGAAGTATCCCGGGAACCGCTAAAAAAGCTTTTAGATAAGCTTTCGCCGGAATCGCGGGACTCTGCCATTTCGTTATCCGCCCCGAACGCGCTCGTGCGTTATATAACGCTTCCCAGGATGGACGAAAAGGAACTTAAGAAATCGCTTCAGTTTGAGGCAGAAAAATATATTCCGTATAACATCAATGAGGTTGTCATAGACTGTTCGATCCTGGGGCAGTCGCACGAAGACAAAAACCAGCTCTCGGTTATCCTTGCGGCGGCAAAAAAGGATATTGTATATTCAAGAGTGGAGGCCCTTAAGGAGCTCGGGTTTTCAGTGAATGCTATAGATATCGACGCTTTTTCGTATTTTAATGCGTTTCGCAACTCGGCTAAAAGCACTGACGAGGCGAAGAGCATAGCGCTTCTTAATTTTGGATACTCACAGACCAACGTTATCATATCAAAGGGCGCGGAACCCTGTTTCACGCGCGATATACAAAGCGGCACAAGGGACATGGTAAAACTTATTTCGCAGAGAATGGGACTTGAGGAAAAAGAAGCCGAAAAAGCAGTTCTTGATCCCCCGGAAAATCCGGCCGATGCGGCAGAGCTTTCAAAATCTGTTCTACGTGAGCTCGCGGAGGAGCTAAGGCTTTCCTTCGGGTATTATGAAAATCAGTACGGAAGGGCGATCGACGAAATTTACGTATCCGGCGGAGCATCCTTCCTGAAAGGGACGGATGTGTTTTTGGAGGAAAGCTTCGGGATAAAGCCTGTAAAATGGAACCCATTTTTAAATTTTAAAATAGGGGAAAAAGTGGATAAGGGGCTCGTTGAGAACGAATACGGACAGTTTGCCGTATCCGCGGGGCTCGCAATGCGAGTATAACGATGATAGAACTAAATCTTTTACCGCCGGAATTCAGGAAGAAAAAAAGAAAAAAGATAGAGCTTCCGAAGCTACCCATAATTCCGTTCGCTGCTCTTATTTTTGGAATTCTTATCGTGCTGCAGATCTCTCTTTTGGGAATCATTTTTCTTCTAAAGACACAAGAAGCGCGTCTCGATAAAAAATGGGAAGAGATAGCCCCTAAAAAAATAGAGATGGACAGGCTCAAAAAAGAAATAGGAGACATTAATAACAAAACAGACGCTATAAACGAGCTTGTGAAAGAACGCGTCCTCTGGTCCGGGATCCTTAACGAAATAAGCTCAAGCATTACGCCGAGTATATGGCTTACCTCTCTTTCATACGATGAGAAGACAGAAAAAACAGAGGTTAAAAAAGCGGCGGAAAAGTCCGCTGGGAAAAAGTCCAGGAAAAAACAAACTTACGAAACACGCGACGTGAGAACGCTTCTAATTTCCGGAAATGCGACAGGCCGGGGGGAAGAGGCTCCAGCGTACATAGCGCGTTTTATAAACGCCCTAAAAAACAATAAGACATTTTCTGTATATTTTAGGGAGGTAGAGCCCGTGTCCATGAAAAAAATGCAGATGGCAGGTGAAGAGGTAATGGATTTCACGATTTTGTGCACTTTTAAAGAGGAAAAAGGCTAGACGCATGGCGAATCTTTTTGGCGATTTTCTTAAAAACATGCCGGAGGTAAAGCTTGACGATGCGCAGAAGAAGCTTCTTTTGATTTCGCTCGGCGCCATGGCTCTCATACTTCTCGTGTATTTTTTTCTTCTTCTTAGGCCCACCCTCGGAACGCTCATGGATATTGCCCCCCGCGTCCAAAAGCTCCGAATAGAAATAAAGGCGGTTCAGAACGACCTTGAGTTTGAGGACCGGCTTAAAGCGAAAAGGGTGTCCCTTGAGGACCAGCTTAAACTTTACGCGAATAAGCTTTCGCGTGAGCGGGAACTCCCGAGCCTCTTAGAGGACCTCTCGAAGAAGGCAAGGACCTCGAATATAAAGATACGCGGCATAACGCCCCAGGATAAAGCGCTCGCTAAAAGTTCCTTGAAAGCCAAAGAAAGCAAAGTATACCAGGAGCATCCGATTTCCGTGATTGCCGAGAGCGGTTATCACCAGCTCGGTACGTTTGTAAATAAACTTGAAAACAACGAGCGTTTCATGAGGATCGCTGATATTCATATAAAAGCGAACAAAGCAAATCCGAAACGCCACGACGTCGAATTCGTCGTGTGTGCGTATACGTTTAAGGAAAACAATGAATAAGGTGTTAGCTTTTCTCATTTTGTGCGTGGCAATACTATGTCCGAGCGGCATAGCTTCGGCAGAAGAAGGCGTTTTTGTCTATGACGCTGCCGGCAAGCGAGACCCGTTTGTGCCTCTCATAGGGGTGACTGCAAAAGGCGCTGAATCCATATCTGATATTATATCAATCGAAGACGTGACGCTTCAGGGTATCGCTACGAACGCAGCCGGGCAAAAAGTAGCCATTATAAATGACGAAATGATAAAAGAAGGCCAGATAATAGGGAGAGTAGAGCTTAAAAAAGTTTTATCCCAGAGCATGGTTCTTTTAATAGACGGCGTGGAATATCGGATAAATTTATACAAGGAGGACTGATGAGATACATTCGTTTAATCGTATTGTTTTCCTTTTTTTCGATGAATGCATTCGCGCAAACGCCACCCGATGCGACGGGCGCTGTGCCGGCGGAAGTTGTGCAAGCCGTTCCCGAGGCCGCCGAGGCCTCGTATGTCGAAGAGACAATATCACCTACGAAGCCGGGGCATGTCACGGTAAATTTTAAGGGCGCTGATATAACCGCTGTTCTTGAATACCTTTCCGAGGTGAGCGGTGTTGACATAGTTCCCTCGCCTGACGTGAGAGGGCCTGTAACGCTTAAACTTACTGATAAACCCTGGGACGTGGCGCTTGAGCTAATTGTTAAAAACTACGGCTACGCCTATGAGCGAGACAGGGATATCATACGCGTTGTTACGGTATCGAGCCTTAAGATGGAAGAGCTGAACACCGAGGTTATACCGCTCAATTACGCGACAGCCGAACAGATCCGGGAATCAGTAACAGACATATTGACAGACAGGGGAAAGCTTACGTTTGACACGCGTACAAATTCCATCATCGTGACCGATCTTCCGACGAACATCTATAAAATGAAACAGATAGTTGCGAAGATCGATAAACGCACCCCGCAAATAATGATAGAAGCCAAGATTATTGAGACCGTGCTTGATAATGACGAGCGTCTTGGCATTGATTGGAACCTGGTTATAGCTGCCCATGGCGCAAAAAGGCCGACAACGCTTCCGTTTGAACAATGGGGAGGCATTAATGCATTAGGACAGGATTTTAATATGGCATACCTCCCTCAGGCGCAGGTGGCAGTAGGAGCAGTTACTGGAATCGCAAACGTTGGTACAGGGCAGGCCGCAACAGCCGATTTTCCATCAGATACAGATACGGGCACCCACATGTTTCCATACGTCGACGTTGATCAATTTGCATATGGAACGCTTGATTTTTCACAATTTTCAGCTGTCATGCAATTTGTAAAAGGCCGTTCAGATACGGATATTATTTCAAGCCCGCGCATCACGACTCTCAACAATAAGTCAGCCAAGATGTTCGTGGGAAAGGTCTTTAATTATATATCAGAAATCGAGGAAAAGGAGGATACGGGCGGCTCAGAGCGATGGGTTTATACGATTGAGAAAGAGGAAATTGGCATACGCCTTCTTGTCACCCCCCACATAAACTCAAATGGCGACATTGAGATAGAGTTAAAACCCGAAATAAGGGATGTCATAGGTTTTCAGCAGGTTACTGAATATTTTGAACTACCGGTATTTTCAACGCGCGAGGCAGAAACCCAGGTAATGGTTCGCGACGCGGAAACGATTTTTATAGGGGGCCTCATACGCGAGAAAACTATAGATGCTGATACGCGGATACCATACATCGGGGATCTTCTCGCGAACGTTCCGTTTTTGTCAGATGTGACCTCTCACAGGACGCAAAAAAAAGAAAAGACAGAGCTTATAATCTTTTTGACGGTTCATATCGTAAAAAGCCCTCGAATGATAAACCGGATAGCTACAGAGGGAATAAGGGAACTTAAAATACCTTTAGATCTTGAAGATGGGGAATCACAGGATTTTGAAAAAGTCGGAAAAAAAGAATACTTGGAAGTCAGGGATCCAGCTGATGTAGAAAAAATAAGCACGAAAAAAAAGAGGGCGTGGCTCGACTTCAGGAAGGACGCGAATAAGCCCAAATTATGAACACAATACTTATAAATACCGAACACTACGAGACGCGGGTGGCTGTTGTCTCTACGAAAGGCAATCTTGAAGAATTCTACCTCGAACGAAAAGGCGAGGCGCGCCTCGCCGGAAATATTTATAAGGGAATAATACGCTCGGTTCTTCCGGGCATGGGCGCTATTTTCGTAGATCTTGGTACGGATAAAAACGGCTTTCTCTATATAAGTTCTTCCGAAGAAAAGACGATTGCTTCACTTCTCGATGAAGAGCCGGACGAAGAGCGCGCTCAGCGCAAGAAAAGAAAACAGGAATTTATTTCACGGCTTAAAAAAGGACAAGAGCTTTATGTGCAGGTCGTAAAGGAGCCCATAGGAACAAAAGGGCCGCTTCTTACCACAGACATAAGTATTCCCGGAAAATATATCGTGTTCATGCCGTTCAACGATACGCGGGGGGTTTCGAAGCGTATTGAGGAAAAAGATAAACGCACGCGCATACGAGATTTTTTAGAAAAGCTCGAGCTTCCGAAGGGAGCCGGCTGCATAGCCAGGACGCAGAGCGCTTACGCGAACTTACGGGAACTGAAGCTGGAGGCCAGGTACCTTTCCAATCTTTGGAGCCGCACCCTGAAGAGAGCCGTCCAGACCAAGGCGCCGTGCCTCATTCACGGAGAATACGAGCTGGGTTTGAGGATCGTAAGAGACGTGGTGGATGAGAAGCTCGAGAAAATAGTCGTTGACGACAAGCAAGAATATAAAAAAATTATCCGTTATATCTCATCCGTAAAACCGACTCTTCGCAGGAAAATATTCTATCATCACGGAAAAGCGCCCATATATGAAAAGTATGGCGTTGAAGGTGAAATCGATAAGCTATACAGGAGAAAGGTTCCCTTGAAAAGCGGCGGCTCCATTGTCATACAGCAGACAGAGGGGCTTGTTGCGATAGACGTAAACACGGGGAAATTTACAGGGAGCCGAAACCTCGAAGACACGACCTTCAGGAACAATATGGAGGCTGCAGAGGAAATTGCGCGGCAGATCATGCTTAGGGACCTGGGAGGCATAATCGTGATCGACTTCATAGACATGAACCGCAGGGACCACAGGAGACGCGTTCACGACATTTTAGCTAAGTCGTTCAGGCTCGACAAGGCAAAGATCAACATATCAGAGATATCGCAGATAGGCTTAATCGAGATGACCCGGCAGAGGACAAGAAAAAGCCACGAGACAATGTCGTTCCGCGAGTGCCCTTACTGCTCAGGTTTGGGCCGTGTGAAAACAAAATCCACGATAGCCATTGAAACGGTCCGCCGCCTCCACAGGGCCATGCATTCAAAAAGGTCGCCTGCTATTACGCTAAACCTGCATCCAGACGTTGCCGAAGAGATGCAGGCGAATTTTAACAATTCTTTAAAGGACCTTGAGAGGCGGTTCCGAAAACGCATCCACATAAAAGCCGACACGAAACTCCATGTGGAAGATGTGCACATCGAATAGTAAAAACAAAAAAGGCATTACGCTTGTCGAGGTTCTTTTCTCGGCCGTTATACTGGCCATAGTGGTATCCGGGATACTGCTTCTGTTTACCCAGACTATTGATATAGCCAAAAGAATAGATTATGATTATAAAGCCGCAAGCCTGGCTAAGGCCCGAATGGAGCGGGCAAGGAGCGTCATAGAGACTAGCGGTTTTGATTCACTTTCCGACCTGGTCGAAACCGAAACTATTCTTGATGCGGACGGTGTTCCTGATCCGGAAGGGGATTTTAAACGCACGACCCAGGTTACCAGCATTGACGATAATAGAACAGAATATGAGGTTACAATAATCTACAGGTACCGCCAGCAGTGGAAGGACAACAATCCCGTGACTTTTGCCACTCTTTTTACGGATATTCAATGACATGAGACTTTACAAGCTGCATCAAAAAAACGGCATGACAATACCGGAAGTGCTTATTTCCGTGATGCTCGGAATGATTATCTTAAGCATGGTCTTGAGCATGTGGTATTACGCTTACAAAAACTGGACACTCGACAGGATACGCACGAATCTTAAGGTAAATCTTGAAATTGCCATCGAGCGCA
>JADHYM010000035.1 GCA_016782445.1 Candidatus Omnitrophota bacterium
AAACCGCCAAACACATTATGCTTGGGGGTTCCTACTCTTCTCCTGAAAGAGGAGCCCGTAAGGAGAAAGCTCCGATGTTCGATGTGGCCCTTCGACTCGGCCGCCTTTGGCGGCCTCGCTCAGGACCACATATAAAAATATAGGCTATGAGGGACGATAATAGAACTTTTTTAGATAAATTTACGAAAGTGGTGAGCGAGCGAAGCGAGTCGAACCATAGGGTTTTTAAATGAGCACATGATTTACGGAGTCGAAGACGACGTAAATCATAGGTGCGAATTTATCCCGAGAAGCCTGCATTAGCATAATGCGACGAGGGAGCTATGCGGAGGAGGCAGAGAGGCTAGGTACAGCTTTAAGTTCAGTTTTAGGGATAGGTTAAAATCAAATTCGCAAACGGTACAAAACTGGCAAAACTGGTTTTATTCGACCTCCCTCGTCGATATAAGGTTCACTTTGAGATTCAGCAGGTTTTTGATTATAGGTTCACCCGGCGAGATTGGTTTAGTGACTCTTACTTTTCTTATTTCTGCCATTGCTTGGTGTATCTTTGGTTTCGGGATAGGAGCGTCTGTCCTTACAGGTATCATCTTGAGCCGGAGGCCCTTTGCTACGACGGTGCAGGTGAGTATTCTCATCGGGTTTTCAACTTCCGATACCGCATAAACCTCGCCCTTGGGGCACTTGCTGCCGCTTACCTTTACCGCCTTGCAGTTCTCTATGTCAACCGAGAGACTGCACCCTACGGGACATTCTATGCATGTGATTTTCTTTATCATTTAAGGCTTCTTATGTATTCTGCCGCGAGTTTTCCGGCTATTATACTATCGCGCGTCACGGAATCCACGATATCATAGACTTTAAAGGAATTGCCGCATACAAAAAGTCCGGGGATAGAGGTTTTGTTAAGCTCGTTTGTTACTGGCGAATTTGTTTTTCTGTCCAGTTTTACGCCTGCCATCTCGATAAGCTCGTTCTCCGAGATAAGGCCCACCGATATAAGAACTGTGTCACAGGTTACGCGGGACTTCGTCCCGGGTTTCTCGTTAAAATCATCGTCCACTTCGACAATATCAACGGCTTCAACCCTGTTTTTCCCGTAAAGACGTGATATCTTATGGTTAAAATACAGCGGTATATCAAAATCCTCCAGGCATTGAACAACGTTACGGACAAGACCCCTTGTTTTCTTCTGGATTTCTATCACTGCTTTTACTTTTGCACCTTCAAGCGTGAAGCGACGCGCCATTATAAGGCCTATATCGCCAGAACCCACGATGACAACTTCGTTTCCAGGAAGAAGGCCTTCTATATTAATAAGTTTTTGCGCAAGTCCCGCAGAAAATATGCCTGCCGGCCTCGTGCCGGGTATGTGTATCATCTCACGGGTTCTTTCCCTGCAACCTGTCGCCATGATAATGGCTTTTGCCTTATCCACCTGCATAAGGCCCGGCCTAAGGTACGTGAGCGTTTTATCCGGCGTCAAGCGCACCACGAAGGACTTTAAGCTTACTTCTATTTCTTTAATGCTTCGCACTTTCTTTACAAAACGATCCGCGTACTCCGGACCTGTCAGCACCTCTTTAAAATACTCGATACCGAAGCCCGTGTGAATACACTGGTTCAGTATACCACCCAGATATTGGTCCCTTTCGAGAAGAAGAATATCCTTTACACCGTTTTCCGCGGCGGCTATGGCCGCGGCTATGCCTGCCGGGCCGCCTCCCACTACTATAAGATCTCTTTCAGTCACGAGTTTTATCCTTTTTCACTATTTCTGAGCCCGGCCCCTTTTTTGTTACCGCGGTAAGAGGCTTTCCGTTTTCCTCAGCGAGCATTTTCATGATCCTCGTCGTACAAAACGTACCGTGGCATCTCCCGGCCTGCGCCCGGGTCCTGAATTTTACGCCATCCATTGTCTTTGCCCCGCGGTGTATGGCGTCCCTTATTTCCTTGGAAGAAACCATCTCACACCTGCATACAACATCGCCGTATGAGTGATTTTTTCTAATAAGCTTTTTTGTTTTTTCGAGCGGTATCGCAAAAAGATGCATTGTTTTTTTACGGTGGGCGTGGAAGAAAAACTTCCTTCTAAAGTAAAGCCCGTTTCTTTTTAATATATTGCGCACCATGAGCGCTATGGCAGGGGCCGATGTAAGTCCCGGGGACTGTATTCCAGCTACGTTTACAAAGCCGGGCACTTTATCCTCGTGACGAATAATAAAGTCATGTCCCACAGCGGGTCTTAACCCTGCAAAATATGCGACAATGTCATTTTCGTTTATGGAGGGCACTAGTTTTTTCGCGGCGGAAAACACCTTCCTGAAGCCCTCGTCCGAAGTCGCAAGGTCCTCTTTGTCTTCTGTGTCAACGGCTGTCGGCCCTATCATGGGGTTTCCGTCGGCTGTCTTTATTATAAGAATGCCCTTTGAAACCTTTGTGGGAAGCGGAAAAATAAGGTGGTTTGTAAGGTTTTCCTTTTTTTTATCCAACAGGAATTCCTCTCCCTTACGCGGTTTTATCCTGAAGTCATCAACACCCGCCATTTTCGATATTTCGTCTGCAAAAAGTCCCGCGGCATTTACGAGGTACCTTGCACTGAAAATATCGCTTGCGGTAAAGACCTCGAAACCCTTTTTTGTCTTTTTAATATTTACAACTTTGCTAAGAGTGTGTATCTCAGCGCCGTTACGGCAAGCGTTCTCCGCATTGTCGTACACCAGCCGATAAGGGCTTACTATACCCGCGGTGGGCGCGTAAAGCGCGGCTATAACGTCTTTGTTAAGATTCGGTTCGTGCTTCCGGAGCCAGGTTTTATTTACTATTTCAATACGCGGTACGCCGAGTGTTTCCGCTTCTTTTTTAAGTTCGAGAAGTTTTTTTACCTCATCTTCATTGAACGCGACTATGAGCTCGCCTACTTCCTTGAAATCAACTCCCAGCTCCCGGGTGATTTTGCGGGTTAATCTGTTACCCTGCACGCATAACCTGCCTTTAAGGGAACCTGCGGGGTTCTGTGTGCCGGGATGTATTATGCCGCTATTTGATTTGGAAACACCGAAGGCGAGTTCTTCCTCTTTCTCGAGAAGGGCTATTCTTAATTTATAATGCGAGAGTTCTCTTAATATGGCCGCGCCTACAACCCCGCCGCCTACTATGAGAACATCATAAGATTTCATTTTGTAAGCGTTCTTCCTACGGTTTCGAGCCAGCCTTTATAAAGCATGGAGGCAGTTTTTTTCGGCATGCGGGGTCTGAACACCCTGTCCTTTTTCCAATATTTTTTTATCTCACTTGTGTTTTTCCAGTAGCCCACCGCAAGCCCCGCCAGGTAGGCCGCGCCCTGCGATGTGGTTTCTATAACCTTCGGCCTCACTACCTCAATGCCGAGTATATCTGATTGAAACTGGCAGAGGAAATTATTCGCCACAGCGCCGCCGTCCACTTTTAAGCTTTTGACGTTGAGGCCCGTATCTTTACGCATAGCGAGCAATACGTCTTTTGTCTGGTAGCACATTGCCTCGAGCGCAGCCCTTACAAGATGGTTTTTGGTCGTTCCGCGGGTGATGCCGAAAATACTTCCCCGAGCACCAGAATCCCAGTAAGGGGCTCCCAGTCCCACAAGAGCCGGAACGAAATAGACGCCTGCGTTATCCTTCACGGATAAAGCCATGTTTTCCGAATGGGAGGCGTGCGGAATTATTTTTAAGCCGTCGCGCAGCCACTGTATTGCCGCGCCTGTTATAAATATTGCGCCTTCAACCGCGTACACGGGATCACCCAAAGGCCCCGAAGCCAGCGTTACTATAAGGCCGTGCTTTGAAACAGGTTTTTTCCTGCCGGCGTTGAGAAGAACAAAGCTCCCCGTGCCGTACGTATTTTTAATGCCGCCGGGTTCAAAGCAGGCCTGCCCGAAAAGCGCGGCCTGCTGGTCGCCTGCAATACCGGAAATAGGGATGCCGGCCGGTAAAAGTCCTGTCTTTTGCGCTTTTCCGAAAATGCCAGACGACTTTTTAACTTCGGGAAGAATCCCTTTCGGGATCCCGAATATCTTAAGAATATCGGCGTCCCATTTCAGCTTATCGATATTGAAGATCATTGTCCGCGAGGCGTTCGTGTAATCTGTCGCGTGGGATTTCCCTCCGGTAAGCTTCCAGAGGACCCAGCTGTCGGTGGTACCAAAAATTACTTTTCCTTCCTTCGCCTTTTTTAAAACGCCGGGCACATTTTTAAGAATCCATTCTATCTTTGTGGCTGAAAAATAAGCGTCTACGGGAAGGCCCGTGCGTTTTCTGAAAAGATCCCGGGTCTTTTTTCGCGATTTCAGCCCGTTGCAGCGGTCGACCGTGCGGCGGCACTGCCAGACAATAGCGTTATAAACCGGCTTTCCCGTTTCCCTGTCCCACATAACGGTTGTCTCGCGCTGGTTGGTGATTCCGATAGCGGCTATTTTGGCGTCGGGCGCCTTGCGGAGAACTTTCTGGATAGAGTTATTGACGCTTTTCCATATTTCCCCAGGATTGTGCTCGACCCAGCCCGGCCTGGGAAAATGCTGTTTGAACTCCTCGTAATGGCTGGCGCGTTTTTCGCCCTTTTTGTCGTACAGAATTGCCCTGCTTCCGGTCGTGCCCTGGTCTATCGCTAATATGTATTCCATGATTTTTTTCCTTTTTATATCCTTTTTTCCAACCACGCAAGGATATCTTTAAATGCCTTCTCCTTCCCGAGATCTATCGAAATTGAATGGTACATTTCGGGATACTCAATCATCTCTTTATCTTTTATTTTAATACCGTTAAAAACCTTTACGCTTGATTTCGTGTCCACGAGCTTATCATCTCCCGCTGTCAGGAAAAGCACCGGCATCTCCGGCCAGTTCCTTAAAGAGGCGCTTTCCGCCTGCGCCTTCAGCGTATTAAGGAATAGTTTTGGCGTGGCAAAGCGGTGCTCCCTTTCGTCTCTGTCCATGACATCCATCTGGGCCTCGTCCCTGGTGCACATTCCGGAGTTAAAAGGGACCTCAAATTGCTTCCTGGGATTAAAGAGAAGGCCCGTTAATATACCGGCGTAAATCCGAAAACTTAATTTCATTTTGCTTAAGAATGCCGGTGAGATACATATGAGGCCCTCAAAAAGATGCGGGTTTCTTTTAACCGCGAGAATAACAATAAGCGCGCCGAGGCTCTCCCCGCAAAGGAATACCTTGAGGGCGTCGTTTTCCGATATTGCTATTTCGGCGAGTCTTTTCAGGTCTGCAAGATAGGTATCGAAAGAATCTATGTGGCCCTTAAGATCCGGCGTCTCACCGAAACCCTTAAGCTCAAGCGCGTATGAAGATACGCCGCGCTCGGCGAAGAATTTCCCGAGAGCGCTCCATCTTCCGCTGTGTGCGCCGAGGCCGTGCGCCAAGATTAGGACCGCTTTTGCCTGCGTGGCATTCCACCTGCGGTATAAGAGCCCGCTTTCAGGGTCTTTATTCATTTGCCAATTCTCGCTTTACTTACAGCTTGCGTTACAGGGCAATATTATACTAATATCATCTGCTATAAGTATGCCGCATAAATTTCAAAATGGCAAGGTGACAGGCGTGTCGGGACAGAAGGCGTTGCCTTGATCGCGGTTCGAGCTCGCGTTCAAGGTGGCTCGGGGGGTGGGGGTATAGGACAGTTTAATCTCAGTATTTTAGCTGTATATATGTCGCGAATCACAGGGTTGATTTTAGACTTTTGGCGATATCAGAGATAGAAGTTGTAGAGATATATAGCGCTTCGAACATGGCTCGAACTGGCAAAATGTCCAATTTTGTCTAGTTTTTTAATGTCCAAATTTTCATAACTCTTTGAAACATCGCTAGTTAGCAAATGTCCGCTCCTGAAAGGTGGACATGTACTTAACAAAGAGTAATAGTTCAGCTTTTCTAAAGCCGTAGTCCAACCTTCGTCATTACGAGGAGCCCCGACCGAAGGTCGGGGCGACGAAGTAATCTCAGAGTTCGGGATACAAGTCTTTAAAGGCGGGGTTGATAGACTTGATTAAATCTATCTTTTTCTTGCGGGAACCTGCTTTGATTTGTTTTTCTCTTGCGATAGCGGTTTCGATTGTCTCGGCTACTTCATAATAAACAAGCTTTTTAACATTGTATTTCTTGGTGAAGCCCTCTACCAGCCCTTCCTTGTGTTCGTAGACCCTCTTTTGCAAGTCAGCGGTAACTCCCGTGTAGATAACGGTGTTGTGCTTGTTTGTCATGATATAGATATAGCCGCCATATGTTCTCATAAGTCTTCTTTTTTTACGGAGGAGCTAATACTTTGCTTAAAGGATTCTTGCCGTTTCCCAGTAAGAGCTTTCTTAATGTTTCTATCGGATCCATGCCATTTAATTTAGCCGTCTGTAAAATACTCATCAATACATCGTGAACCTTTGCGCCTTCGAGCGAACGGTTTCCAAAAGTAATCTTCCTGAATATAACATCCGGCCTTATCTGCTGCTCGGCATGGTTATTGTGGAAGTCTACGCCTTTTTCGTATAAAAAGGTAAAGACTTCATTTTTGTGCCTGTTTAACCTTTTTACGAATCTCTGAAGTATCCTTTTGTTGGGATTCGGGAACGAGAAGTCATGGAGGCGTTTAACAATAAGCTTTCTTTTGCGGTAATAGATTTTGTCCCGCTTTTTGTCCCTGTATTCTCCGGCAAGTCCTATACTGTCTTCAAGGATTTTTTTAAGCATCGTGCAGTATCTTATAACCTCTTTATCATCCCGCCAGTACTTTATTACTTTCTCAAGGTCTCTTAGTATATGGACAAGGCATCTCTGCTTGGCCTTTGCGGAGATTTTATTATATGCGGACAAGAAGTCCGATATAAGAGTGCCGTTGTATTTATCGCCCAGGACATCCTCTACCACCTTCTGCCCGCGACTTAAATCAGTATGAGTTACGCATATCTTCTTATTGGAGAATTTCCAGACCCAGGCGTTATCGCCATCTATCTTCCAGCCTGTCTCATCGGCATGGATGAACCTTCCCTGTTTAAGCGATTCTTTCAATGCCTCGTATGTAGGAAGCGCCTCTCTTTTAAGCTGATCCCTGAATCCCACTATGGAAGAGGGGGCGATTTTTAAATTAAACATCTTCTCAAACATGCATTGAATATCCCTGTCGGATGTTTTAATGCCGTATTTCAGGAATACGGCGAATGATTTTGCCGTGGGTCCTATATAACTGCCTGAGAGCTCATTTAGGCCTCTAGCCCTGACGGCTTTTTGACACTTTTTACAGTAGTAGAGATGTTTACGGAATAGAGTCGTCTCGACCTTGGGCAGGACTATGTCTTCCTGTGTATGTTCCTCTACTTCATTTTTGTATTCTTTTATGTCTTGCGAGCCGCAATCGGGGCATTCGGTTAGTTTTACTTCCTCGATTTTATGAATATTCTTCGGCTTTCTTCTGAACCAGCCGATATGGCCGAAGAGGCCGCCTTTTTTCTTGGGAAGAGGCATAGGAGGCTCATTATTCCCGGGAGGCTTTTTCCTCTTGGATTTATACCGCTTTAATCTCAAGTCTTCCAATTCGAACTTTACAAGGGCAAGCTCTTCCTCGAGAGTTTCTATTCTCTTTTTATACTGGACGCAGTCTCTGCAACCGGTCACTTATGGAGTCTCCTTTAACCTACGGTTATAATATCGCAATATCGTAAAGTCCGCGTCGGATAGCTTTATTACGGTATCCATGAGTTTTTTATAGTTATCGATAGCTTTTGCAGCATGGATGTCTTTTTTCTTTGTGAGGAGGATACTGTGATTTTTGGCTTTCCCCCTGTAAGAGAGATACGGATAGGGACCATGCAGGATAGGATTGTGTTTACGCTTGCACCTGCATCCTTTTGTGCCACACCTGTTACCTTGAATACGTATGCTCGCCCTTATAACACTCTTCTTTAGTAACTCTTGAATCTCCCTAACGTATCTATATCGTTCCCGCACCAATCTATCATATGTTATGATTCTCTTCTTCATACACGAAGTAGTATATCATACTTCGGTCATTTTGGCAAGGACAAACATAAAAAAAGCGCTATTGAACAAATTATAGGGGGATACCTTGCTATGGATTATGGGATTGCTTCAATCCGCCTTCGGCGGATTTCGCAATGACGCGGTGGATTACTTTAGGAGAGCTGAACTATTACTCTTTATGTTATTTCTTTTACACAAAGGTAACGTCGCTTGAAGGGGCAGAAGCTTATCCACAGAGTAGGTCACACTTAAGCGTGACCTACTCTTTTACTCTTTTACTTTCTTTAAAATTACATTTTTGTTTGACTATTTATTTGGGGAAAGGTGTAGGGTGGGAAAAATAGCGTCTTGCTAGAAAAAGTACAAGCATGATTATAAATACTATTAATAGATTTCTTTTGTTAAATAAAGGCCAACCGCGTGGAATCTCTGCTTCATTCAATATTGAAACAATGGTTTCTGTGCCTTTTTTTATACCTTCGGAATATCTGCCCTTGCCAAATTCAGGTGTAATTGTATTTTGTATAATATTATTTATAACAGAATCGGGCAGTATACCTTTAAGATTCTGCCCTACACCTATTGTTACTCTCCGTTCTTTCAAAGCTACAAGT